>DWVI01000010.1 GCA_019120295.1 Candidatus Onthoplasma faecipullorum
TTTAAAAATTGCACGTTTTATGTTACATAAATATGAAGAACCTATCATTAGCGGTTCAAGTGATGATAAGGGAAGTGGTGCAATCTTTTTTTCTGGTTGTAATTTGCGTTGTGTGTTTTGCCAAAATTATGAAATAAGTGCAGGGCATAAGGGCGAAGTTATAACAGTTGATAGGCTAGCAGAAATTTTTAAAGAACTTGAAGATTTGGGTGCATTGAATATCAACCTTGTTTCACCAACTCAATTTACGAGTGAAATTAAAAAGGCGCTAGATAAATACAGACCAAACATACCAATCGTGTGGAACTCAAATGGTTATGAAAGTGTAAGTGAAATTGAAGGCTTAAAAGGTTATGTTGATATATTCTTAGTAGATTTAAAATATGCGGATAATAACCTTGCGATGAAGTATAGTGGCGCGCCAAACTATTTTGAAATTGCGAGCAAGTGTATTAAAAAGATGCGAGAAATTCAACCGACAGACGTGATAGAAAATGGCATTATGAAAAAAGGAATGATTATTCGCCAATTAGTTTTGCCGGGCGCTAGCCAAAATAGTATTGACTGTTTAAAATTTATTTATAGCGAGATTGGTAAAAACACAATTGTCAGCATTATGAGCCAATACGAACCTATGTATAAAGCGAGCGAATATAAAGAAATCAACCGCCATATCACGCCACTTGAATATAAGCGAGTTGTAAACTTTGCGCTAAATCATGGTATGACAAATTGTTACACGCAAAACTTATCAAGTGCTACAAAAATTTACACTCCAAAATTTTAACTAAAAAATATTAGTTTAAATTTAAAAAATTTTAAAAATTTAATTAAATATATTAAAAAACAATAAAAAATAATATAAAAATAAAAAAGATTTAATATTTTTTTAAAAAATAAATTTAAAAATAAATACAAAAATATTTTTAATATATTTTTTTATTTTCATATTTTTACAAAAAGGCATAAAAAAAGAATTTCAAATTTTGAAATTCTTTTTTAGTATTTATTTATGCGTCTTATATGCCTTCCGCCTTCAAATTCGCTAGTTAAGAAAACTTTAATTATTTTTAATGCAGTGCGGAAACTAACTAAGCGCGCGCCTATTGTTAAAACATTTGCGTCTTCGTCCTTACGGGCGAGATATGCAGTTGTATAGTCCTGCGCGCAGACTGCTCGAATGCCTTTTTTTCTGTTTGCCACAATGTTTGCACCAATTCCACTTCCGCAAAAGAAAATTCCAACGTTATCTTTATCTTTTAAAACTTCGTCGGTCGCTGGGGCGATAAAGTCTGGGTAATCGTCGTCCTTATTAAACTCGCTTGGTCCCATGTATTTATATTCAATTCTTTTGCTGTCTAAAAATTTCATTAATTTTTGAGAATAATCGAACCCAGCATGGTCACACGCGATAACTAACATACACACTCCTTACACTATTATATTAAATCAAAAATCAAAAAAAATCTAGCAAAATTAAAAATTTTTATAGTATTTTGCACGAGTTTAACAAAAAAAGGAAGAAAAAATTTCATTTATAATTCGTACTAGGTAAATTTTTTAAAAAAAGTATTAAACAACTTTTTTATAATTTGTTTGTATTAAATTTGATAGTGGTTAAAATTTATAACACACAAATTTACAAAAAACTATATACAAAACAACTTTTTAATGTTATAATATACACATGTTTAATAATAAACACTGCCCTAGATGTTCAACCAAAATGCCAAAGGAAGCAATGGTGTGTCCGTCGTGTGGGCTAAATTATATAAAGTTTAATGAAGCCACAAACAAAGAAGCCAAGGAAGCGTTATCCCAGGGTGAGAAGGATAAAGTGTTATACCGAACAGGTTGCCCAAGCGACGTTAAAAGGTGGAAACTTATTTTAATGTGCATTTTTCTAGGTTACATGGGTGGGCACCACTATTATGTTGGTAGAAAATATTGGGGGCTATTTTACACCTGCTTTTTCTTAATAGGTGTTATAAATGCAATTGTAACAATGTTTTTTCCACAAGTTATCAACACTGACGCCTTCCAAGTTTTTTACCTACTCGTGTTGATTTGGGGAATTGTGATTGTTATGTGGATAGTTGATATTTTTAAAATCTGTTTTAATAAATGCAAAATACCTGTTAGCAGAAGTTAAATAAAATTAAAAATCAAAACGATTAAAAAAACTAAAAATTAAAAATCAAATATAAATTAAAGGCTGTTGATATTTAAAAATTTATGGAAAAATAAAAAAATTTGAAAAACTAGTAAAAAGTTAAAAATTTCAAAAAAATTATTAAAAAACATAAAAAAATTAAAAAATTATTCAAATTTTAAAAAAATATAATTAAAAGGAGAGAGTATGAAAACGGTTGTTGTTGGGCTATCTGGTGGAGTTGATTCAAGCGTTGCGGCGTATTTGTTAAAACAGCAAGGTTACAACGTGATTGGTCTATTTATGCTAAACTGGGAAGAAACAGACGAAAACGGATATTGCACTGCTGAAAGTGATTATGAAGATGTGAAACGCGTTGCAAATAAAATCGGCATTCCGTATTACACTGTGAATTACGCAAAAGAATATCGCGACAAAGTTTTTAGTTATTTCCTAGAAGAATATAAAAACGGTTACACTCCAAACCCAGACGTTTTGTGCAATAAAGAGATAAAATTCGGCCCATTTTTGCGTCACGCATTGAGTTTAGGTGCGGACTACATTGCAACTGGTCATTATTGTAAACGTGTGGATAGAGACGGAAAAGTTTATTTATACAAATCTCATGATAAAAATAAAGACCAAACCTACTTTTTAAACCAGCTCAGTCAGGAGCAGTTGTCGAAAACGTTGTTCCCACTGGCAGATATTGATAAAACTGAAGTTAGAAGAATTGCAAGCGAATTAGGTTTATCAACTGCCGAAAAAAAGGATAGCACTGGCATATGTTTTATTGGGGAAAGGAATTTTAGAAAGTTTTTAAAAGAGTATTTACCAGCGCAAAAAGGCGTTATCAAAGATTTAGAAGGAAACGTGGTTGGCGAGCATGACGGCGTTATGTATTACACAATTGGTCAACGCCGTGGTCTAAACATAGGCGGAAAAAATGGATATAACGACGATAGGTGGTTCGTTGTTAAAAAAGATGTGAAAACTAACACTTTGTATGTAAATTGTGGAGAATGTGAAGAAATGTATTCACATGGTTGCTACGTTACAAACTTTAATTGGATAACAGATAAACCGAATGAAGATTTTGATTGTTTCGTAAAATTAAGGTACCGCCAACCAGACCAAGCCGTGCGCGTACATTTTGAAGGGGATAAATTAAGGTTGGAGTTTAAAGACAAGCAAAGAGCGGTTACAATCGGTCAATTTGCAGTGCTTTATGCAGAAGACGGCATGTGCTACGGCGGTGGAAGAATTCACGAATTAATTAAATAAGGTGTGTTCTTATCAATAAACTTTGGTATTATAATATTGAGTTTTAATTTAGTGTTATCGGTTTAATAGGTTGTGTGTAAGGGCGGTTTCACCTAGCGCGCTAGGTGAAAAATTGCCCATTCGGGCAATTTAAAACGCGTTTGCGTTTTAACCGCCCAGTTTGTCACTCCGCAAAAAAAAACTATTAAAGGCAAAAAAAACATCTTCGCATAAATTAACGCACAAAAGAAAAAATAAAGATAGGAGAAATTATGAGTTTTGCATATCATAGCAGTGGTGAAATAGATGAAAACGGAGTTTACGAAAAACCAAGCAAATGGGATGATAAATTTAACGAATTGTTTATGGAAACTTTTGGTCGCTCACAAACTGAAACTAAAGAATTAAAAATAATTGACCTTCCAAAAGAATTTACGTTTGAGTATTATGACGAAAAAATTTCAAAGTACGATAAGTCTTCACCAGAGTATTGGGAGTGGGTAAAACTAAAATTGTATGCAATGTCAGTTTATAAATTGTTAGAACAAATATCTCTCATTTATTTAAAGGAATTTAATTTAGAAGAAGGAAATTTTGAAAAGTTTATAAATTTTTCAACTAAGCCTATAAGGCTAGAAGATGTTGTAAAACAATTAGAAACTGCAGAAAATTCTCTAATTCAGCAATTTTCAAAGTATAATAAAAACCTTTTCACTAAATTTAAAAAACATGCAACATTAGAGCGTGTTAGAAATTATGGTGCTAAAGCATGGCTTATGCTTTATGGCTTAACTCGAAAAGTGCCAATTAAATCAATGCGTAAATTTGCTGATGTTTTCAGTGGTTATAACTTATCTAAAGATGAAGACATTTTAAAAGCGTACCGCGGTTATGTGTTGCTAAGAAGAAACATAAATTTATATGTTAAACCCAATATGCTGTCGTACGTTTATCAAGGTGTTGATGTGTGTTATGTGTTTGATAATATTTGCGAACAAGTTGGTGCTTTTAATAGAGATGACTTATTAAATATAAAACAACGCATTAATGAAGACTTAATTAGATTAAAAACTAATCAAAAATATTCATTGCTTTTAGATTTTTATTCTAATTACGACGATATTCAAAAAACTTTCTATGATGTTAATAAAACTGCAAAAGATTTTTACGAAGGTTATGGGCATAAAACTATTAATATATTTTGGGATATGCTAAACGACGGAGAAGATATATTCATGAAAGCAAAACACTATTTAAAAATTATAAAAGACCTTTTAAAGCAGAATTTTAAAGATGTGTTTGACATGGATTTAAAAGCCTTAGAAAAAATTGGTGAGCAAGCGATAGATTATGCAATAAATGCTTACAACTTATCACATAATGAAAATCTGGGCAATTAGCCCCTTTTTCATAAGGATTAATATATCGGCGCGGTTTTCCTAGCCTTTCGGCTAGGTGGCAAATTGCAAGCAATTTGCCTTGCACAAAGTGCAATAAACCGCGCCCATTCTTACGTGCTAAAACATTAAATATTTTAAATTATCAATTTTTAGCAAATAAAAAATATGAAGATTGCTAAAATTTTAAAAAATTTATCGAATTTTGTTTGACTTTAAGTTTTTTATTTATTAATATTGTTATGTAAGTTCGTGATGTCGATTAAGCGAATTTATAGAGAATGAACTCTTAAAAATAAGTCTATAGGATAATCTAAAAAAGATTTATCTTATACAAATAAATTTGCAAATTTGTTTGCAGGATAAGTTATCTTATCTCAAACAATTCTCAATACATATTATTGAGAAAATGCCTTATGGCAAAATTCCGCATCAGCGGAAAAAATTAAAGTCGATTTTAATAATAAAAATAAATAAAAGGGGATTTAAATTAAAATGACAAAAGCTAAAAAGAAAATGTCTAAATCAACATTTGCCATTATTATAATGGCGGTGGCTATGGTCGCTATGCTAGCCTTCGGTGGCACTTTCGCTTACTTTACGGCTGTAAATGATCCTGAAAGTTCTGAAAATTTAACAACAGGTTCAGTAGTTTTAGGAACTAACACAATTGCTAATTTAACTAGTGAAACTGTTGTAACTGGTACTCAAATTGCTTCTAGTGTATCTGTTACTTCTAATTCTACAGTGGATACTTATGTTATAGTTAAATTTTCTGTAACATTTGATAGCAAACCTGCTGAACAAGATGTAATTTCATATACTTTAGATACAGGTTGGGTCGCAGGAACAACTAACACTGATTTCGTTGTTAAAAGTGTTAGTGCTGGTGCAAACACATCTGTAAAAGTTTGTGATGCTATAACCTTTGTTGGTAGTGATAAAGCAACAACTGATGGTGATGGTGGTGTAACTTATGAAAATGAATACATGGGCAAAACTATCGTTGTAACTGTTCAAACATGGGCTATTCAAGCGCAACACATCACAAGTGTTAGTGGTGAATTAAACGGTGCAAATGCTGACTTAATCATTGCGGCAGCAGGAGCAAATGCTTAATAATTAAAAAAAACTCGCATTAGCGAGTTTTTTCAATTAAATTTCGCTTTGCGAAATTTTTTGCCCCCCCCCAAAAAAAAAGGACTTATATATATTTAATAATTAGTAAAGCAAAATCTTTTGCTTTACTATTTTAATTAAATATATTGTAACCTTAAAAATGCCACAAAAAAACTCGCTGTTGCGAGTTTTTTCTTAATCAACTATTAAGTGATTAAAGAGCTGCATAAGCTTCAGCTGCATCAGCAAAACCTTCTGCTTGAATAGCGCGGAAAGTTAGAGTAACTGTGATAGGTTTTCCTTCCAAAGCTTCACCATATTCAGTTCCTGCTTTATCAGTACAGATATTGTTTGTTACTGTAAAATCACTTGCACCATTTTGAAGGTGATGTTCTTTAATGTTTTCACTCAAAGTTACTGTGAATATAAATGCAGATGGTTGTGTGCTAGCAGTAACTTTATAACCATAAACACCGTCGTGTCCTGATACTGCAGTCCAGTTAGAAATTGAAGCCCCTAATTTAGCAGTGATTGCTGATTCATAGCTGTAACTAGGATCTTCACCTGTTTGAACATATAAATCTTGACCATCGATTTGTGCTGATAATGTTGCGAAAACATAGATATCAACTGTTGAAGTGTTAGTTAAACTTACTGATTGGTTATTGTAGATTGTTGCACCTGGAACAGCATAAGTTGAAGCAGCTGTTATTGTAGTTGTTGCACCAGTGCTGATTTCAACAGTACCAACTGTTGCTTGACCTGTAACATCAGTTGCTTCAGCAGTAAAGTAAGCGAAAGTGCCACCGAAGGCTAGCATAGCGACCATAGCCACCGCCATTATAGTGAACCAATTCGGCTGTATGCTAGATTGCTCGTAAACTCGCAATCATAAGCCTTTAAGCCGATTGGTTCACATCTATGAAGGAACACCTTGCAAAGGTTTTCCTTCATTACTTCTTTTCCAACAATAGGTAGATTGTTTCGCTTGATATAAGGGGACACCCTTCGGGCATTTCCCCTTATTATTCCCCTTCCAATAGGTTAATTTATTTAAAGACAATTCGGCTTTATGCTAGATTGCTCGTAAACTCGCAATCATAAGCCTTTAAGCCGATTGGTTCACATCTATGAAGGAACACCTTGCAAAGGTTTTCCTTCATTACTTCTTTTCCAACAAGCGGACGAATTATATCCATAAAATAAATGCGGTAGACGTGCGAACGCTATATCACTCGGAGGAAGGTGGGCTTCGCCAAGCGGACTATTAAAAATAATTCATATGTGTACTAGTTCAATGATTATATTTAATAATGAAATTATTAAATAGAAAGGTTCACATAGAAAGGTTCACACTTCTATTATTTTTAGGTCGGTGGCGTCTTGATATACTATGTGGTAGCCTTCGCTGAGTGGGTCTTCTGTATCTATTGGTAACCACTGGTGGTATTTTCCTAATTCTTCTGGAATTGGGGAATTATAGTTTGTTCTAACCGCATAGCATATGTATTTTATTTTATCATTTTCATACATTGCACCTATTGAATATGATTGGTTTGCGTCATTTATTTTAACAAACTTTCCATTTTCTATTAGATTATTTAATTCTTCGTCTGCTGGGTAATTTTCAAAGATGTAATCAAATTGTGGAATTATTGAATTTATTATGCTTTTTGCTGTGTCTTTATCTAACTTTTCGTCTTCATTGTTTTTTAGATTTACATTATTATTTTCCTGAATATTATTTGAAAGGGTGGTTGGGATGGTTTTTTCGGGTTTATCATTTAAATTTTCTTCTTTTTGAGAGTAAAATGTTTCTTTGTATATGCAATGAGCGCATTTTTCGTGATCTTGCGTTTTTTCAATTGTTTTATTGCTTTGATTTGAATTTATATTGCTTTCTAAATCACTATCATTTTCATAATTATTTGTTTCATAGTCATCTTGATTTTCGTTTTCAAAAAACACTGAACTATCGTCAAAAAAACAGCCTGCATAAGTTCCGCCTGCAATGATTACGTCATTTGATTTATCCTTATCAATAACCGCGCAGTAAAAATCTTCATTCATATCAAAATTTTTTTGAATTTTTCCTTCATAGTATCCGCTTCTAGGTAAAAGTGCAGTGCTGTAAACTTGGTGGTTATAATATATTCCTAGTTTTGAGTTTTGATTTAATGAGTCTATATTATATAGCCTTAATTTTGCGGTTAGTGTGTTGTTTTCCGCGCTTAATGTTAAAATACCACGTCCTGCACGTGGGGAATGAGAGTTTAACGCTGATAAAATTATTGTTTTGCTTTTCATACTTCTATTTTATCAATTTAATTTTTAATATATGACAAGAAAATTGTAGATATTTAAGAAATTTTGTTTAAGTTTTACAAATATTGACGAAATTTAATAATTTATAAAAATTCTAGGCTACCAAATGATTGACTTAAAATGATTGTTATGTTATCATATATAAGCGGAATTAATCGTTTGTTTTTGTGTATATAAAATTATAGTTATTTACGGTTACTGAAATTTTTTAATCACATATAAAATAAACAAATTCATGCGAATATATAAATATTAAATGGATATAATTAGAAGGAATATATGAAGAAGATTACTAGAATTTTAATATGTTTAGTGTTGTGTGTGTTCACGTTTGGCCTGGTAGCCTGCGGTAGAACCACTGATAATTTTACTTATCCAACTGCATCTGATGTCACATTTGGAAATGGTGGTTTGGCGGTTCAAAAGGGCGATTACTTGTATTTTGTTAATGGATATTTGAGTGCAGACAGTCAAACAGAGAAAAATTATAGTTACACTGTTGGCGCGCTTATGATTGCAAAGTTAGATAGTAATGGCGAAATTATTAGAAATGAAGATGGCTTGATAGGTGACGATTATTACCGCGTGATGTCTGATAGATTGTCTGGTTTTGAAGCAACTAGTTTGTTTGTTTATGGTGATTATTTGTACTTTGCTTCACCTTGCCAAGAAGACGAAGTTAATGATAGTGGCGATTTTGAGTGGGCTAAGCAACGTGTTGATTTTTACCGCATAAGATTGGATAGGTCTGGCGATGTTGAGCGAATTTATAGGTCGCAAGTTACAAATGCAAACCTTGATTATGCTTTCTATAATGTTGGTTCAGATGTTTACCTTCTCGCTTTGGAGAGTGGTGAAAGTTTAAATGATAATAGCGCCGAACCTAAGTCTAACATTCTAACTTGCGTTAGAGTTGGCGGTGAAACGATTGAAGTTGCCACCGATGTGAATGCAGTTTCAATTAAAAATGACAATTCTTATAATCAAATTGTGTATTCAACCAGCGTAACAGAAGATAACGAAACAACTAGTGAATTGTATTGGTATGATTTGGCTTCCAACAATAGCAAAAAATTAACAAGTTACACTAGCAACATGCAAGTGAAAGATGTTACAAACGGTTATGTTTACATCACCCTTGAAGGTGGAAGAGAAACAGAGTTGTTACGTTCAGTGTTGTCCGACACAGTAGATTTCACACATGTTTGTTATTCAAGTTTATATGACAATGTGTATATTGCTCCAAATGCCAATGCTGTTATCGCTATAAAAAGCGGAGTGTTTGAATTCTATTTGTATCAAAGCACATATCCTAGCCCAATTGTTGTAACAGATGCTGATGCTAGCAGTGTAACATATGTTGGAATGGCTAATGGTTCAATTTTCTACATTGATGCTTCAAGCAATTTAAAATCTATTAGTTTTAATGATGTTTTAGGTAGCGTTGAACCAGAAATTAAAACAATAGCAACTTTGTCAACAGACGCAAACACAACTTATTTTGATTTAGACGAAGATTATTTATATTTCTATCAAACAGTTGGTTCAAATAGTTATCTTCACAGAATTAGAATTAACAATAATTTAGGCGAAACTGAAGAAATGGTTGGTATTTATCTTGAAGACGATATCCCAGAAGAAGAAACAGACGAAACGGAAGAAACCGAAGAAACAGCCTAATAAAAATACTATTTAAATTTATTAATAGGTTAATTTTAAATTAAGATAAAAAATAAATTGAATTAAAAAAAGAGTTTTGATAACTCTTTTTTTGTATGTTTTAATTTGCATACGTTGATTTTAGTTTTAATTGTAAGTTAAGTTTGATTAGGTAATTTTATCAACTATTATTTTTTCTTTTTCTTCTTTTCTTTTTCTCTTTCCATTGCTAATTTTTTAGGGTCAATAGGAATAGCACGTGGTTGCGTCATTCTACGGGCAATCATAATTTTTGTGTCCACAGTCGGGGTTAACTCTTTGCAGTATTTTATTAACTTTTGAATTAAATCTTCAAAATCTGGGTCTGTCATTTCTGGGCTGTGTTGATAAATTGTTAAAATATTCGCTTCTGCTTTGATGTTGTTTGTGAAATTTGTGTATTTATCTTTATCAAAAGAATATGTGATTTTTAGCCCAGTTGTATTCACGCTTCTATATTCTCGACTAACTGTTTGTATTTTATACATCGGTTGCAATCTTCTAAGTAAAAATTCTGGGTCAAAATTGATAGAAGATAAGAACATATCTTTGAAACTATCTATCAAAAAGTCCTTATGCTTCATTAAACTATCCATAGGTCGAATTTGCTTTGAAAAGTGCTTGTAATTTGTGCGCAAATTGTACCTGTAAACAGTGTTTAATCTCTCAGTTGCAAAATTAAGTTCTGTAAATTTTCCTATTTGCGTTTTAAAAAGCACAATGTTTGATTTTTGAAGGTCAAAATTTGGTGTGTCATAATAAGTAAAAGTTTTTTTAATTTTTTCTTCAAAATGCATATTGTACTTGCCAAAAAAGGCGTTCAATTCTAAAACTGAATCTTTAGTTTTTTCATTGAACATTTCAAATCTACGCTTTTGCCTGATTTTATCTAATGCTCGCATATTACCCCTTTAAATCTTATTATATGTATTTTAAATAATTTTCATAAAAAAATCAACAAAATATGGTATTTTGCAATTTTTTTTGTTATAATTTAACCATGAATAATTTTCCTAGCGCGTTTTTAGAACGCATGAAAAAACTTTTAGATGAAAGTAATGAGAATTACTTAGATTTTTTATCTAGTTTAAACAAAGAAGAAGAGAAGGGTATTTTTGTAAACACAAATAAAATATCTGTTGAAAATTTTGTTAAAATTGTAGATTTTTATATTGAAAACATAGAGTATGAAAAAAATGGTTTTTATATTGATAACGTCAAACTTGGTCGCCACTCACTGCATCACGCAGGAATGTTTTATGTTCAAGACCCAAGCGCAATGTTCACAGTGAATGCCTACAAATTTAATGGAAATGAAAAGGTTTTGGACATGTGTGCCTCCCCTGGTGGAAAAACCATCCAAATAGCAAATAAATTGACGGACGGTATTTTGGTTTCAAACGAAATTGTAAGTGCGCGTGCAAAAGTTTTATATTCAAACGTTGAACGTATGGGTTTAAAAAATGTGATAGTTACAAACGATAGCCCAGAAAATATTGCCAAAGCATACGCCAACAGTTTTGATATCGTACTGCTTGATGCTCCTTGCAGTGGTGAAGGTATGTTTAGGCGCGGAGAAGAAATTGTAAACGAATGGAATGAAAATTTAGTTAAGTTGTGTTCTAATAGGCAAATAGAAATTTTTAAATGTGCAGATGTATGTTTAAAAGAAAATGGAATTTTGATTTATTCAACATGCACGTATTCATACGAAGAAAATGAAGGTGTTGTGAATTATATTTTGTCAAATTATAATTATGAACTTTTAGATATTAAAGCGCCATCTTATTTTTCGCGCGGTATTGGAATGAAACAAGCGGTAAGGCTTTATCCGCACAAGGTTAAAGGTGAAGGTCAGTTTGTGGCGGTGCTAAGAAAGAAAGATAAAAATGAAAGTTATCCTAATAAAACTCTTAAACTAAAAAATGACATAAATGCTGACAATTTTATAAAAAATAACATGAATATTGCTCTAAATAATAAAAATTATAAAAATTTTTCATATTATATAAAAGATGAAGATATGATAAAGCAGGGTGTTAATTATCTCTCGCTTGGCGTACGCACAGGAGAAACTAAAGGTAAAACGTTTGTGCCTAACCATTATTTGTTTTCTGCTTTTGGTGGTTTATTTAAACGTGTTGTAAATCTTAAATTAGATGATGAACGAGTTGAAAAATACTTAAAGGGTGAAGAAATTGAAGTGAAAATCGGCGAAGGATATGGAGTGGTTTTGATAGAAAATTGTGCATTAGGTGGCTACAAAATGAGCAACAATAAGTTCAAAAATCACTATCCAAAAGGATTGCGAAACTTCAAATAATACTGAAAAATTTATAAAAATTTGCTTAAAAGCGCTTAAAAATATCAAAAAATTGCAAAAAAACGCTAAAAAATGCACATTTTTGAAAAAATTTAAAGATTTTTTAAAGTTTTTTTAAAAAAGGTATTGAAAAATTGTTTTTGTTGCGTTATAATACTAAAAAATCAAAAAGGAGATTTAATTATGGAAGCATGGATGGCATTTGGAAGTATAGTTGCTATTGTTGCTATTGTTTTAATTGCTGGTGGTCTTATAGCAGTTATAGGTCATATGATTATTGGTTCATTTGATGTTGATAAGAAATCAAAGCAACCAAAGCAAGAAGTTGAATACACTCAAGTAAAACAACTTGAAGATGTTAAGGAAGCAAAAGACGATTACGATTTTGAAAAATTGGACGAAAGCAAGGCTCAACTTGAAAAAGAAGAACTTGAAAAAGAAGCAAGTGAAGATGTTGAAACATTAGAACTTGAAGAAGGAAATGAAAATCCAGAAGAGATTGAAAATCGTCTTAAGGAAGAAAATAAAGAAACATCTTCAGAGGATGACGATTTATTTGAAATTGATGGCATAATTGATGAGATTTCTGACGAAGTTGCTGACGAAGAAAAGTCTAAGAAAGAAGAAGAAACTGCTCAAATGAGTGAAGAACTCAAAGCTTATAATATAGACGATGTTATGAATGGTTCAAGCGAAAAAGTTGAAGAAGAAGTTGAACCAACTGAAGAAGAAAAGGTTGAAGAGCCTACTGAAACTGAAGAAGTTAGCGAAGAACCAGAAGAAGTTGAAACTGAAACAACAGAAGTTGAATCAAACGAAGAAGATAAGCAAGAAATTGCAGAATTAAAGAAACAACTTGCAGATTTATCTCGTCAACTAGAAGAAGCTAAACAAGCAAAGGTTGAAGAAATAACTGTTGATATGACGGAAGAACAATGTTTAGCGCGTCTTGCAACATTGGAAGAGAGATTAAAATCAGTTAAACGTGAATATAAGATTAATGCTAAAGAATATCGTCCATTAAAGAAAGTTGTAACAGACCTTGAAAAATATCAAACTAAGTACAGAAGAAAAAATGCACAACTTGCTAAGAAAAAAGTTGCATTGTATGCAGTAAATAATTATGTTGACCTTGATAGAGAAAAGGCTCAAAAGATTGCAGACGAAATTGACTTAGTTGAAGGATTAAAGTTAAGTGTTGAACACTGCGAACAAATTATAGAAGCCAATAAAGATAGATACCCAATCCTTGAACATACTAACAAAATTTTGGAAGACCAAATTGCAAACATTGAAGCCGATATTGAAACAACTAATAAGACTTTGAAGGCTATTAGAGATAAGAAGGGCGGCAACAACTAATAAATTAATTAAGATAAAGTCGATACTAACTTTATCTTTTTTTTGTAAATTATAGTTAATTTATTAATAAAAACCTTAAAATTTTAAATTTTAGTTGGATATAAATGTAAAAAAATGAAAAATCGTGTATAATAATGTTATGAGTTTTAAAGCATACCTAGACAATCGCAAAAAGAAAAAATTCAAAAAGAAATACAAAGTTGGTTTATGTTTAAGCGGTGGTGGAGCGCGCGGTTTTTCTTTTATTGGCGCATTTAAAGCGTTTGAAGATATGGGAATTGAGTTTGATGCTGTTGCGGGAACAAGTGCTGGAAGTATTTTTGCTGCCGTGTATGCAAGTAAAATGAGTTATGAAGAAATTTATGCAAAAACGTTGAGAGTGAAAACAAAAAATTTTAGAAATGCAAAATTAGGCTTTTTACCTTCAAGTATGGACGGACTGCGTGAACTGATAGAAAACACGTTACCAGTTAAAATGATTGAAGATTTATCTATGTCATATTATGCTGTGGCGGTTGATTTAAAAACTGGCAAAGAGATAGTGTTTGATAAGGGAGAACTCGCTCAAGTTATAACCGGAAGTTGTGCAATTCCAGGAGTTTTCACGCCTGTAAAATATAAGGGCATGACGCTGATAGATGGTGGAGTTAGAAATAATATACCAGCAGATGTTTTGCGTGCGCACGGTTGCGATTTTGTTGTAACCATTGATTGTAATTGTACGCGCGGTGGTGGCACAAATAGTGATAAATTCATAACTCAATTTACCACAAGTATTGGAATTATGATGGTCAATAACTCAACGCGCGGTTTGGAATTAAGTGATATTGTGATTTGCCCAAACATGAAAAAATATAGTTCGCTAAAAATCGTTAATAAAGACGACATGATTAAAGAAGGTTACCGCGCAACTATGGAACTAATGCCAGAAATTGAAAAGTTGTTCCGCGGAGAATATAAAAAACGTTTTTAATAAGTTTAAATAAAGAATAAAAAACAAAAATTTAGTTTAAATATAAAAAATTAGTAAAATTATTAAAAAATATCATAAATACTAACATTTTAATCAAAAAAGACGCAAAAGATGAAAGAAAAACAAAAGAAAGAGATAATAACATTATTTGTCACGATAGCGCTAATTTCTATCCTTATCTTTTTCTATCCCTTAATTCAACCGCGAATATTAAGTACATTATCAAACTCGTTTTCAGTGATAAGTAACAACCATAATATGCTCGTTCATTTCATATCGGTTGGTCAAGGAGATGCGATAGCGATTAATTTTCCTGATGGCAAAGTGATGTTAATTGATGCTGGTCCTACAAGTTCAAACGTAAGTTACACAACATATCTAAACGAAAAAGTTTTAAATAATAAGCGTGATAAAAAGATAGATTATTTTGTTATGACACATTCGGATACTGACCACATTGGTGGTGCACTTAGATTGCTTGAAAATTTTGATATTGAAACGATTTATCTTCCAGTGGTTACTGAAGATACAGCAAGTTTCACTCAACTTTATAATTACATTTATAATCATGACTATAATCTAATTAGTAGCGTTGATGCATCCGCAATTAGACAATCGGACTATGTTATAGAATTTTATGGTCCTGTAGATTTAGAAGATGAAAATGATTCTTGTCAAATTGTAAGAATTGAATATATGTCACACAGTTTTATTTTTACAGGGGATATTTCTAGCGCAGTTGAACAAAAATATGTTGAAACGTACGGAGAATTGTTAGATAGCGATGTGTTAAAAGTGCCACATCATGGTAGCAAATATTCTTCTTCAATTAATTTTTTGGAAGCGGTAAGTCCAAAATATGCGGTTATTTCGTGTGGTTATAATACCTATGGACACCCAACATCAGAAGCAATATCAAATTTAAGTTCAGTTGGTGCAACTATACTTAGAACAGACAATGACGGAAACATATTATTCACCGTTGGAAATTATTACGATTTGGACTTAAAAACTGGAACATATTCAATAACTGGTTCAAATTTAGATTATCGCATTTTAATTATTGTGATTGATGGTGTGCTAATATTTTGCGCAGTTAAACAAATGATTGTTGCAAAAAGGCGCGAAATTCGCAAATATAAATAAAAAAAGTTGTTTAAAATATGTTATTTTGCTAAAATAATTGTAGTGGAGACGGGGAAATGAATATTACGCTTTTTGGCATTGACGATACCGCAGTCATAAACTTTGCGTCACAATTATCAAAAAAACTCAATATCACACACATAAATGCAACAAGTGCATTTTCAGATTATTTGATGTCAAAAGATAAAAAAAGCAATAAAAATTTAGAAAAACTTGAAAAATCTTTTATTGAAGAAATTTCAAATTTTAATAATATGATTATTTCAATTCCACATGATATGTTTATATCAAATAAAAATTATAAATTATTAACAAAATCATTAAAAATTCATGTAAAATTCAATTTAAATAACGAAATTTTAGAAAATTTAGATAATTTATTGGAAAAATATGCAGATATAAATATTTCAAATGTTAATTTCTTAAATGAAGTGGTTAAAATTTTAAAGGAAAAATATAATATTTAGGTGTAAATTATTAGGGGTAAATATGATAGATTCTGATATTTCAAATGAATTAAAAGTGCTAGCGCTAGAAGCGATTAGCAATGCAGGAAGCGGTCATTCTGGTTCTGTTATGTCTGCTGGTGATATTTTGTTCACGTTATACACACGTCACCTTATTTCAGGAACTAGGAATGAAAATTTGCGTGATAGATTTGTTTTAAGCAATGGGCATGCTTGCGCAGGGCTATATTCAATACTTGCAAGCTTAAACTATTTTCCAATCGAAGAATTAAAACATTTTAGGCAATATGGTGGTCTTCTTACTGGGCACCCTGAACTAAACATTCCTGGTATAGATTGTGCCACAGGTCCACTTGGGCAAGGAGTTGCAAACGCCGTTGGTATGGCAATTGCAGAAACTGTTATGGACGTGCGCTTTCGTGCTTCTCATTACACATATTGCATGGTTGGTGACGGCTGCCTAGAAGAAGGGGTTGGGCTTGAAGCGTTGTCAATTGCAGGGCTTTATAAGTTAAATAAATTCATACTTTTGTATGATAAAAATGATGTTACGTTGGATGGAAAATTAAATAAATCGTCAATAGATAATATGAAACTAAAATTTAAATCAATGGGTTTTAACGTTATTGAATGTGACGGTCATAACATTGAAAAAATAGATAGGGCAATAGATAAAGCAAAATCTTCAAAAGATAAACCTACAGTTATCATTTTTAAAACAATAATAGGAAAGGATACAGCACTTGCTGGAAGCAATCTTAGCCACGGAAAAGCGTTTAGCAAGGTTGAAATCGAAGAGATTAAAAAGAAATTAAATGTGCAAAAACCATTTTTAGACTTGTCCGTTGAAACAAAAAATTATTTAGCATTAGTTAGAAAATTTAATGATGAAAAATTAAATATTAGAAAAAATAATTTTGAAAATTTCTTAAAAAATAATAAAGATATTGAAAAAAACTATAAAAATTTCACAAAAAACACATTAAAATTAAAAAACTTTAATAAAAAAGAAAAAATCTCCACACGAGTTGCAAATAATTTAGTGTTAAATGAAATATCAAAAAATGTGGAAAATTTGTTGGTTTTATCAGCCGATTTATCTTCTAGCACAAAAGTAAAAATTAATGACGGCGGAGAGTATTCAGCAACTAATAGGCTGGGTAAAAACATAGCGGTTGGAATTCGTGAACACGCAATGGGAGCGATTGCAAATGGCATTGCGCTTCATGGCGAATTTGTGCCGATTTGCTCAACTTTCTTAACGTTTAGCAACTATATGATGCCAGCAATTCGTATGGCGTCTATTATGAAATTAAGGGTGTTATTTACATTCACTCATTCAAGCATATTTGATACGCCAGACGGAGTTACACATTTGCCCGTTGAACAACTTGACCAACTGCGTTTAATTCCTAATATGATAGTTTCGCGCCCAGCAGATATAAATGAGTGCGCGGTGTGTTATAATTGGTTACTTAATGAAGAAAATAAGCCAATGTGTTTGGTGTTATCACGTGGAAATTTGCCACCACTTGATATAAACGAAAATATGATTGATGGTGTCTACCTTTTAAAACAGGGTAAAGATAAAATAACAATACTTTCAAGTGGTAGTGAAATTCAAATTTCACTTGATGTGGCAGACGCATTGAAAGGAAAGTACGATGTAAATATTGTGAGTGTTATAAGCATTGAAAAATTTGAACAAATGGAAAAAGCAAAGCGTAACAAATTACTTAAAGGGGAAATATTTGTGATAGAATCTTCTCCTTGTGTGAAATATTTAAAGTACACAAGTGAAAATCATATTTTCAATGTGCGTGATTTTGGGGTTACAGGTGATGAAACAAGTTTAAAAAATCATTTTGGTTTTACCGCTGAAAATATATCAAAGAAGATATTAAAAATTTTAAAATAATAAAAAATTTGCTAATTTATTTAGCAATTTTTTTATGATAAAAATATAAACTAAAAATAGAAATAAAATGAAAAAATTTTTAAAAATATCTGAAACTCATGTAAAATATAGTATTTTTCATAAATTTTAATAAAGTTTTTTATTTTTTATAAATAAATATAATGAATAAACTATTTTAATTTTTTTATTTTTAAACAAATGTTAAAATAAATTCGTTTTAATTATTAGATAATAAATTATTTCAATTTAAAAAAATCAATAAAAAAAAGAGATCGTTTTTTACACTCGAAGTTTCACATCATCTAAGGAATTAGAAATTGAATAAATTAATTAATTTTATTTCATTAAATGATAGATTCAATTTAGAAAACCAAATAGCAAAACTTTTTTAGAGCATAGAACTAATCTCTTTATATGTAAGGTAACGTAATCATTTCTGATTAGGTAAACTCCTTACATCACTATCTTGTGCGGTAAATTAAATATTATTCATAAAATTTTAAAATTTTTGTAGTCATTCCTATAAAATTTAATAAAACATTTCAAGTAAAAAAAAGAGAGCGGAAAACTCTCTTTTTGTGTATGATATTTGAATTGAAGATTAACGTTTGCTGAATTGTGGTGCACGACGTGCTTTCTTTAAACCATATTTCTTACGTTCTTTCTTTCTAGCGTCCCTAGTAACAAAACCAGCTTTTTTAAGTTCTGCTCTAAGTTCTGGGCGGAATTCCATAAGTGCACGAGTTATACCATGACGAAGAGCGCCTGCTTGACCGGCTTTTCCACCACCATAGATGTTTGCAGTGATGTCAACACTAGATTCAGTTTCAGTTAAAACAAGTGGTTGTTTAACGATTGTGATTAAAGTTGCTAAATCAAAATATTCGTTTAATTCTTTTCCGTTAACTGTGATTTTACCAGTACCAGTAATTATACGAACACGTGCAACCGATGTTTTTCTTCTACCTGTTCCTAAGAATTCTTGTGCTTTTGCCTTTGTTGTTTTCTTAGCTGGTTTTTTAGCGGTAGTTTTCTTTTCAGCCTTTTCAACTTTTTCTGCTTTCACTTTTTCAGTTGTAGTTTCTTTAGTTTCAGTTTTTTTAGTGGCTGGTTTTCTAGTTTTCTTTTCTACGATTTCTTCTGCCATTAGATTTTACCTCCGTTCCAAACTTCTGGTTTTTGCGCTGCGTTATCGTGTTCAGCACCTTTATAGATGTGCACATGAGTTGCCATTTTTCTTCCTAAACTATTCTTTGGAAGCATACCTTTAATTGCACGAAGAAGAGCAACATCGCTATTTTTTTCCATCATGGTTTTATATTGAGTTAGGTGCAAACCAGATGTGTAACCAGAATAACGTTTAAAATATTTTTGAGTTTCTTTTTTACCTGTTAAAACAAGTTTATCACTGTTAATGATTATAACATTATCTCCGCAATCAACGTTTGGAGTGAATGTTGTTTTATGTTTACCACGAAGAAGAGTAGCGGCTTCGCTAGCAACACGGCCAAGTGGTTTATCAGCCGCGTCAATTATATACCATTTCTTCTCAACTGTGGCTTTATTTGCCATAATTGTACGCATAATTTTTTCTCCTTATTAAATTTCACGAACGAACGTGAGTGATTGGTCATTTTTTATAAAGTTTGCAAAGAATTTGCAAATTTTAATAAGAAATGAGCAAAACTTGTGAGTTTACGAACAAGTGAAATTTAATAGGAGAAAAAATTTAAGAAAATTATATGCACTAGCATATAATTGTGCGTGCTCCCCAAACTTCGCTTGCTCGAACGTGAGTGATTGGTCATTTTTATTAAGTTTTGAATATTTATTTGCAAAACTAATAAGAAATGAACAGATTATATAGCCCTATTTCGCGTTCAGGCTAAAATGTTTAAACTACCTTTTCGTGTGGTAAAAGGCATTTAAACCTAGCAATACGAGTGTATTATAAACAAATAAAAAAAATTTGTCAATAGATTAAAACATTTTTTAGCAGTAAATTTAAGATTTTTTACAAATTTTAGTTAAAGAAATCGACAATCTCACTATTGACAACTGTCTATTGTTGTGTTACAATGACCCTATATAATAAGACATGGTTTACTTTAACGAAACTGTTTAGTAAATCATACAAAATCTAAAATAAAAGGCATAATTATGAAGGATAATTCAACCAATCTAATAGCAAGGCTTAAATCTATAAAGGAAAAAGCACGTAAAAGAATAGATGCAGAACATAGAGTAGAAGAATTACGTGAAGATATTGAAAGATTAACAAAAGAAAAGGACGAAGCCATACAAAACCAACTTGACGCAGAGAATGATTATTTAATGGAATTAAGTAAGTTTGCATTCAATAGGCCAATTAGTGCGATTGATTACGCACGTGAACTTATTAAGATAAATAAGCCAGAAGAAAGCGAAAAAATTGATAATGACGTCACTTTAAAAATAGAAACGGGTTATACAATATCTTCAGTTTTTACCGATATTGATTTAAGCGACGAGATGTTTCAAACCGTTATGATGCCTGACGGGAATCTAGATTTCAAAAAAAAATCAGATAAAGACAAAGAAAAACGCCTTGAATTAGTGAGAAATTCATTAAGAGATAGAATAAAGCGTGGATTATGGAGCGGTTTATCCAACGTGTTTTTATTCGTGGGTGGTAATTCTGGATTTGTTAATATTTATGCAAGTGTAAATTTTGCTATGCGTTTTAATGATGGAACAGACCTGTTAGACCATGTGGAAAGTGCAACTTATTCATTTATGCCAACTGTTGAATATGGTAGAGCATATATGAAACTTGAAATAACGCTTAGGTTAGATAAATTAGACGATGTGATTATATTTTTAAATTCAGAAGATTTTTGTTGCATTAGTGAGAACGAACAATATGTTATGTTAAACGACGAAGCAACGCGCGCCTTCTGTAATGTTATTGAGCATAGCGTTAAACAATAAAATACAATAATATTTATTTGGGATATACAATGAGAAAAAAATTGTTAGTGAGTTTAAGAGAACTTATAGAAATACGAAAAAGACAATCTGAAGAAATAAACCAATATAAAGAATTAGAAGAAGCCTTTCGAGATTTAGAAAATCAAAAGAAAGATTTACTCAACAAAATAGAAAAATCAAAGACTGCGTATTTAAATAAACTTCAGGAGGTTGCAAGTGAACAAAAAATTAGTATTTTAGGATTTGCATACGAAGTTATAAAGATTAGAAGGGAACATAGAAATGACACTACTCCTATTAAAAATTTAAGAATTGTAAATGTTGGTTGCAGGGAAGTTCATACAATGATAGAAAATTCGGGCATATTTAGAGCGTTTTACCAGCCCGACGGAAGAAAAATTCATTGGAAGTACGCAGGTCAAAAATATACAGAGATGCGCCATTCGCAATTAGTTTCTAGATTAGAAACGGACTACAATGAAGGCGTATGGGATGGCGTTTTGATGCTTGATATTGAATTGCAAAGTGAAGACGATGTGGTAAATTTGCGTGTGCCATATGTTCTTTTTGAACCTTTAAGAAATGGTTTGTGTTTGATAGATTATTTATCTTATGTGAAACTTGGTTTTTATCCAAATATTGATGGGCTTAAGCAAAAGGACTTCAAACTTAGTTTTGATATGAATTTTGAACGCGTGCCAGATTTGCATGTCAACCTTTATAATGACAAACTAAATGATTATTGCATTTCACGTATGTGGTTGCTTGATAAAGATATTGAAGAAGCGTGTTTTAAGGTTTTCGGTGAAGATGTGTAAAAATAAGGAGTAAATATGAGCAGTTTAATAGAAAAATTGACGCATCTTAAAGAATTACAAAAAAATATGAATAACTCATATGCTGAATATAAATCGCAAAAAGAAATGTTAAAACGAAAAGAACGTGAATGTAAAACCGCAAAAGAAACGTATTTAAAAGAGTTCGTGTTGTACTTTAAAGAAAACCCTATTACAATTGGTGAGTTTATAAAAGGCCTTGAAAACGTAATTTATGAAGAAGATTTATTTGTGGAAATAACAACGCTTAGAAACGGAACTGAGTGGTCTGAAATAAAATTAAAAGATATAGAGCAATTAGATTACACACAATATCAACTTGATAAAAATGGCAATTTAATATGGCTACATAACGACGAAAATTCTATAAATCAAAGAAAAACCTACTTTTTAAATTTACTAAATAAAACTGGTAAATTTATAATAAATATAAAAATATTTAAAGATAATAAGATTGTTGCAAATTTTACAACTCCATTAGAAACAAATAGTTTAGATAACAATAACTTTGAATTTTTATTTATTAGTGGCGAAAATAAGTCAATTAAAATTAATTTAAAACTTAATGAAATAGAAAATTTATATTTTGTTATGCCTGAAAAATATTTAACCACACGCACTCAAATAGGTGGCGGGATAAAACCTGAAATGATTATTGAAATGTTAGAAAATATTATAAATGCAAGGTTATGTGCACAATAAATTATTTATTAAACATTTTAAGTTATAGGTTTATCATTTTGTAAATTTAAAGGTAAGTCCGCTTATGCGGATTTTTTTGTTTTTTGAATATGGAATATATTTACCGAGTATTTTATTATATAAATTGCATTTTAATTTATTAAGTAAACGGCATTTAAATATTATGCGCATTATCATACATATTATATAATGAATACTAATATATCGTATAAAACAACAACACAAAACATTGCATAAATATGAAAATTAAAATTTTGTTTTAAATGTTGACAATTATTAAATTTGCTGATATAATAAAAATATGAAGTATCATACAATTCTCGCATACGTTTAAAACTATCTTAATGTTGCACGTTAGATGCAACCAGTTTTTTGGAACGTGTTTTAATGTTAATGTGGGAATTTTTTTGTATCCACAAACAGAAAAAGGAGAATTAGTATGTTATTATTAAATGTAAATAAAGTTTGCAAATCTTTTGGATTTGGTAAACTTCTAGATAATTTGTCTTTCACTGTAAACGACGGTGAAAGAATAGCAATAGTTGGTAAAAATGGATGCGGTAAATCCACTTTACTTAAACTCATAGTTAAATTAGAGCGATTAGACTCAGGTGATATAACGATAAAAAAAGATGCAACGGTTGAATATTTGGAGCAAGGCGATGTTGCGGACTCTAAAACGGGAAAATGTATAGACATTTTAAAATCGGCATTTTCAAATCTTTACCAAATTGAAGATAGAATGCATGAGTATGAACAAAAGATGTTAACAGAAACAGATGACATAGCACTTAACAAACTTATTGCAACGTATAGCAATCTTCAAGACAAATTTATTAACCTTGGCGGTTATGAAATAGACACCAAAATTAACATGGTTATTGAAGGGTTAAAAATTGATAAGTCGCTATTAGAACGTGAATTTCCGTCGCTTTCTGGCGGAGAGAGAACGATTATCAATTTAGCAAAAATACTTTTATCCAATCCAGATTTATTGCTTTTAGACGAACCAACAAATCACCTAGATATAACTAGGCTTGAATGGTTAGAAGACTATTTAAAAAATTATAAAGGTAGCGTGATAATCGTTTCACACGATAGGTATTTTTTGGATAGGGTTGTAAATAAAGTGTTGGAATTAGAAGATGGTCAAATTAAAACATATTTTGGCAACTATTCTAGTTACCTAAGGCAAAAAGAGAATGAAGAAGTAAAAGAATTTGAAATTTACAAAGTTCAACAAAAGCGCATTCAAGAAATGGAAAAGGCTATTAAAAGGCTTAAAGAATGGGGCAAAATGGGTAATAATCCAACCTTTTTTAGGCGAGCAAAAGCAATTCAGGCAAACCTTGATAGATATAGAGAAAATGCGTTTGATAAACCACAAACTAGCAAAAAATTACCCATAAAATTTAACGCGTCCGCACGTGGTTCGCAATTTGTTTTAAACATAAAAGATTTAAATTTAAAAGTTGAAAATAAAACCTTATTAAATAGTACCAATTGTGTGATTGAAAACGGCGAAAAAGTGGCAATAATTGGCGAAAATGGTTGCGGAAAATCAACTTTAATTAAGGCAATTATGAATGGGGATAACAACATAAAATTAGGTGGCAATCAACATATTGGTTATTTATCTCAAATTATAGAATTTGAAGATAAAAAACAAAATGTTTTAAATTATTTTATGTCTTCAACAGGTTTGGATGAAGAGCAGGCTAGAAGTATACTTTTCAACATGCAATTTTTTAAATCTGATGTTATAAAATCGGTCGGTTCACTTTCAGGTGGTGAAAAAATTAGATTAAAACTTGCCGTGATGTTACAGCAAGATATAAATTTTCTGATTCTCGACGAGCCAACAAATCACATAGATATAGACACTCGCGAAGTGTTAGAAGACACATTAAGGGATTTTAAAGGCACAATTTTATTTGTTAGTCATGATAGGTATTTTATAAATAAATTAGCAAGCAAAGTGGTCGAATTTTATAATCATAAGTTATACACTTTTTATGGCAATTACGACGATTATTTGTTAGATAGAGAAAACGTTCATTTAAAATACTAAAAATCAACATTTTTAAACATTTTTAGTTAAATTATTAAACCCTATATATTTGAAATTTACACACATTTGCTAGACAAAAGTTTACATTTTTGATAAAATAAAATCACAATGAGAAATTGTAGTTAATTTTTGATTGAATATATAACTAAATAAAAGGACTATTATGGGATTATTTTCTTATCTATTTGCTTCGGATAACAAACGAAGTTTAATGAAAATTGAAAAAATTGTTAAAAAGATTGAAGATTTAGCGGATAAATACGCTGATATGTCGGACGCCGACCTTCAAGCGCAAACACCAATACTAAAAGATAGATTAAGCGCGGGTGAAACGCTAGACGATATTTTGCCTGATGCTTTTGCGCTCGTTAGGGAAGCAAGCACACGTGTTTTGCATCAACGCCATTTCCACGTGCAACTAATTGGTGGTGTTGTTTTGCACCAAGGTCGTATCGCTGAAATGAAAACGGGTGAAGGTAAAACCTTAACTGCAACCACTGCGGTGTATTTGAACGCTTTGTCTGGGAAAAATGTGCATGTTATAACCGTCAACGAATACCTTGCCTCGTCGCAAGCAGAAATGATGGGTAAACTTTATAAATTCTTAGGTTTAACCATTGGTGTAACGCTTGCCGGTCAAACACCAGACGAAAAGAAAAAAGCGTATGAATGCGACATAACTTACGGAACTAACAATGAGTTTGGTTTCGACTATTTGCGTGACAATATGCAAGTAAATAAACAATATAAAGTTCAACGTGGTCACAATTTCTGTATTGTGGACGAAGTGGACTCTATTTTGATAGACGAAGCGCGTACACCACTTATCATCTCAGGTATAGGTGGAAAGACGAGCGAACTATATACGGTGGCGGATAATTTTGTTAAACGTTTAAAGGAAGAAGATTACGAAGTTGATATTAAAACAAAACAAGTGCGCCTAACAGAGAGTGGTGTCACTAAGGCAGAACAATTCTTTAAACTTGAAAATTTGTCAGATATTAACAACTTGGAGATAAACCACCACATCAATAAGGCTTTGTCTGCTAACATTATAATGAAAAAGGATATCAATTATATTGTAAAAGACGGCGAAATTTTGATTGTTGACGAATTCACTGGTCGTATTATGCAAGGGCGTCGTTATTCAGACGGTCTTCACCAAGCGATTGAAGCAAAAGAGCATGTAAAAATTAAGGACGAAAATAAAACACTTGCAACAATCACTCTTCAAAACTATTTCAAATTATATTCAAAACTAAGCGGTATGACAGGTACAGCAAAAACAGAAGAGAGCGAATTCAATAAAATTTATAGCCTAGACGTGGTAACAATTCCAACCAATAAACCAGTGCTTAGAGTTGACGAACAGGACATGATTTTCTACACAGAAAACGCAAAATATAAAGCAATTGTTGAAGAAATCAAGGATAAGTACGAAAAAGGTCAACCGATTCTAGTTGGTACATCATCAGTTGAAAAATCAGAGCGTATTAGCAAAGAAATTAAACGTCTTGGCATTCCACACAACCTGTTGAACGCTAAAAATCACGAATTAGAAAGCCAAATCGTTGCGCAATCTGGTCGTGTTGGCGCGGTTACGATTGCGACCAATATGGCAGGTCGTGGTACCGATATTTTGCTTGGTGGTAACCCTGAATTTTTGGCAAAACAAAAGTTACTAAACGAAAATGTTGAGCCTGAAATGATTGAGAAAATCACCACTTATAATTCAGTCTTAAACGAAGAAGAGCAAGCAGTAAAAGATAAGTATGATAAATACTTTGCTGAATTTAAAAAGACCACAGATGCAGAAAAACAAAAGGTTATAGAACTTGGCGGTCTTCACATATTAGGTACAGAGCGCCATGAAAGTAGGCGTATTGATAACCAGTTGCGTGGTCGTGCAGGTCGTCAAGGTGACCCTGGTTCAAGTATATTCTTCATATCCCTTGAAGATGAATTGCCACAACGTTTTGGCGAAGATAGAATGAAAAGTTGGTTCTCACTTGCATTTAAAGGTAGCGAAGATATGCCACTGCAATCACGAATTTTAACTAGGTTCTTTGAAACCGCTCAGAAAAAAGTGGAAGCAATCAACTTTGAGAGCAGAAAACGCGTGCTTGAATACGACGACGTTTTAAATAAACAACGTCAAATAATTTATGCTGAGCGTGATAAAGTGCTAGACGGCGTGGATATTCACCCACAAATTGTGGATATGATGCACGAATATGTTAGCGATTTAGTTAACACTTATTTAGATGCTAGCAAACCAAGTTATGAGTGGGAGTTAGAACCATTAAACAAAGCCTTAGAAGATAAACTTCTAGATAAAGGCTCAAACATGGTTACAAACGACCTTGTTGAAGATTGCACGGTTGAACAAGTGACAGAAAAAGTGTTTGAAAATATCCTTTCAACCTACGAAAAGAAAATTGAAGAGATTAAAAAGTTAGGTCTAGATTTCTCAATTATTGAACGAGATAGACTTCTTCGAGTTGTTGACAAGTTCTGGACAGACCATATAGACGCAATGAACACTCTTCGTAACGAAATTGGAATTTTAGCATATGGTCAAAAAGACCCTATCGTGGCATACAAAAACCAAGGTTTTGAAATGTTCGATAAAATGATTCAGGACATTCGTGAGTACACCGCATCTTCTTTGTACCGCACAAAAGTTCAAATTAGATTGCAACCAGTTATGCCAAAAGGTCCGGTTGCCATGGGTTCAACAAATAAATCTGAAAATTCAGGTGCAAAACGTAATTCGTCACACATCGGTAGAAATGATTTGTGCCCATGCGGAAGCGGTAAAAAGTATAAAAACTGCTGTATGTTAAAAGAGAAAAAATAAAAAATATTTTTAACTGAAACAAACTTTGTTTCAGTTTTTTTATAAAAATTACAAAAAAATATGTTAAAAATTCATTAAAATATTAATTAATTTCACAAAAAAATTTAAAAAAATCAAAAAAATAACCATTTTTTCGCGATTTTTTGCGATTTTTTAACTAAATTTTACACATTAGGTTAAAATATTTTAAAAATAAAAAATATATTTTTTAAAAAACAAAAAATTAATAAACTTTATTTAAAACATTTGTTTTTTTATGCGAAATTTTGTAAAATAAGAGTAAGTTATAATAAGTTATTTGTGCATAGGGGGAGGGGGTATTCATGGCTAAAAAAGCGACTAAGAAAAGTACAATTCTAACATTAAGAATTGCAACAGCGGTTTTGTTAAGTTTAGTAATAGTGCTAACAGGTGTTGGCATATATTTTGCAATAAATAGAAAAAGTCCAAATGAACCAGAAGCAATAGTCAA
>DWVI01000011.1 GCA_019120295.1 Candidatus Onthoplasma faecipullorum
GGTAAAGAGATAGCGATAGAGCAAGGCGATAGAGTGACACTCAGGTACATAACAGAAGGGGAAGTGAGCCTAAACATCTATTACAAGAGCATAGAAGAGATAGCGCCAAAAGGATAAGGGGGAACATATTCCCCTTATCTTTTTTGTATACTTAATCTAGTGTATTTTAAAAATTAGATACGCAATATATGTTTAATATTTTAACATAGGTTTGTAACTCTAAGAAGAAAAAAGAAGTAAAAAAATAGATAAAATACAATACATAAGATTATGTGTTGATTTCATTTTGATAGTATGAAAAAGCAAACTATAGATAAAAAACATATCTTTGTTTTATGTTTAAATTTTCTTCATAACTAATAAGTTTTTTGTAATATATTCCTACTCAAATTCTACTCGGAAATAAAAAAACTTGCACTAGTTCTGCATAAATTGTGCAAGCCATTAAATAATCAATACTATATATTGTATTAAGTGGTACCCTTATGGGGAATCGAACCCCAGTCTCAACCGTGAGAGGGTCGCGTCCTAACCGCTAGACTATAAGGGCATAAATATTTGTTTATTTTTTGTTTTCGATTAGTTATATTTGTTCCACTAATTATCTTTTTGCTATTTGTTTCTCCATTTTTTATATTAATTATTATGATAGGTATTTATTATGAATTATTTGGTAATTTTCAATCAAGATATAACGCTTTAATCAATATAAAAAAATGACTTCTAAATGCTAACATATTTTTTTATAATTTTCAAGCGTATTTTGTTAAATTTTTAGAAATTTTGTGTTATAATCGAAAAAATGAAGTCGCGATGGTTTAATTATCGACCATTATTTTTGATTTTTGCCTTCCTTTCACTAGGAAGTTTATTTGCGTTTTTTATAACGCGTTCTACTATTATTTGTGTGATAACAACTGTTGTTGTGTGTGTTTTTTTAGTTGTTGTTGCTGTTATTAAAAAGAAAGCAAAATACTTTTTTATTCCGCTTGTTTCATTTGCTGTTGGACTATCTGCATATTATATTGGTCTAAACAGGTTTGAAAGTGCACCAGAAATGACACCACTTGAAATAAGTGGACGAATTTACAATGTTTCAAAACCAATAGATGGAAGAATAACCGCGCATATTGATAGTGTTCAGTTTGACGGTGACGACGTAAATTCAAACATGATTATCTACATATATGACAATTCAGGTTTGTTTGAGTCGGTGGAAATTGGGCGTAAAATAACGTTTGCGCCTATGAATACATATAAATCTGATTTATTCTATAGAGACACGCCAAATTCAAATATGTATTATAAAAATTTGCAGTATTCAGCAACAGTTTCTTATCAAAATATATTATTTGGCGAAATTGATACAACATTAAGTGAAAAAATAAAAGATAAAATACGGGAAAATTTTGAAGGTGTTTTATCAAACGAAAATGTTGAGATTGCATATTCTTCGCTTTTTGGTGATAAAGCGCAGTTATTTGACGAGCAATACGAGTCATTTAGATTATCAGGCGTTGCGCATTTGCTTGCAGTTTCAGGTTTGCATGTTGGAATTATTGTAAACATTATTTGTGCTATATTTAAACTATTTAAAAAGGAAGGTTGGGGCCGACTGATAACAGTTGCAATTTTTGTTTTCTTTTACGCGTATATTTGTGATTTTTCTGTTTCAGTACTCCGCGCGTGCATAATGGCGGTTTGTTTGTTGTTATCCAAACTATTGGCGCGTGAATATGACCCTTTGTCGTCAATTTCACTTGCTGGCATTGTGTTATTTATAATTAATCCTTTTGTGATGTTTGATGTTAGTTTTCTTATGAGTTTTTCATGCGTGCTTGGAATTACGTTACTATTTAGACCTATTAAAAAAGCACTTTCTAAAACAAAAATGCCAAATTGGCTTGCTATTAGTTTAGCAATGAGTTGTGCGACCTCAATATCACTAATATTTATAATGGCGTATTTTTTCAAAACGTTAAATGTTATCTCACTTTTTGCAAATATTATACTCATACCGATTTTTACTTTTGGTTTTACTATTTTGTTTGTTGTGTCAATCTTATCTTTAATTTTCCCATTTTTAAGATATCTTATGATTGTGGTAAATCCTATATTTGATTTTATAAATCTCACTACAACGGTTTTAGGAAATTTACCAATATCAAATTTTGCAACTATTGAAATTCAATATTTCGCGCTGTTTGTTTATTTTGTGTTAATTCTTATATTAAGCAGAATTTGCACAGCAAAAAGAGAGTACCGCGTTATAATAACGCTTCCAATACTTGCAATTTTAGTTGCACTCATGATATAATAACCAAAATATGAAATTTATTGAATTAAATAAAAAACTTAAAGAGCAGATTTTACCGCTATATAATATTGTAGGGGAAGATATTTTTTTAGTGCGTCAGGCTATAACTATTTTAAAAAATCACTTAGTTAAAGATTTTGACGAATTTAATTTTATAATACTAGATGCTGACAAAATCAAATCTAGCGAACTTGAAGCACAGATTGTTACACTTCCAATAGGTAGTGATTATAGATTAGTTGTGTTAAATAGCCCAAGTGCTGATGTCGTTAAGTTTTTAAATTCGTATAATTTTGAAGCTAGTAGCGTTGTGGTAGCATGCGTGAATGCAAGTAATTTAAAATCTGCTGAAATAATTGACTGCGAAAAATTAGATAGGGCGGACATTCAAAAATATGTCATGAACTACTTATACAAATTAAATACATCAATAGAAGAGCGTGCGCTAGATTTTTTAATTGATGCAACAAATGGTGATATGCAAAAAATAGTAAATGAATTAGGCAAATTATCCGCCTATGCTATAGAAGACAAGGTTATAACATTGAACACTGTTACTAATCTTGTTAGTGAGTCGCAAGAGTATGTTATATACATGCTCACTAATGCCATAGATAACAAAGATTTAACTGCATATCAAAAAATGATAACCAATATGAGTAAATCTCAATCTGTGCAAGAAATTTACTCGTATATGGGGAGATATTTTAGGCGAATGATGTATATTGCCATAAATAAAAACGACGACGAGTTATCTAAAATTCTATCAATAAAGCCGTACGCAATAAAAGTTGCAAGGCAAAATGTTAAGAAAAATGGTGTTAAATTTTATGTTAACCTTTATAATAAGTACGTTGATTTGGACTACAAAATTAAGTCTGGTGAAATAAGCCCTAAAAACGCTCTTTTTGAATTGGTGTTCTAAACATTTGCTTTTATTTTTGCAATTCATTATAATAAACTTTATGAGTATCGTAAAAACAAATAGGCTTGATATAAATCTAATAAAATCACACATATACAATGCGCTTTTGATGCCCACTAAAATAATTTTATGTGCTAGAAGAACTGTTGCGCTAATAATAAACGATGCCGGAGAACTTATTGTTCGTGCGCCTAAAAATTGCACAGAAAAAAGCATTTATAACTTTATTAACCAAAAGGCAAATTGGATAATTAAAAAACGCTCTGAAATGTTAAATAATAACATGCCACCACTAAAACTCGATGGCTCAAATGAAACAATATCATTACTCGGCAACGTTTATAAAATTGTTTTAGCAGATTATAATAGGGTAAAGATTAGCGAAGATTGTGTGCTCGTTCCTAGAATAAATTCTATAGAAAAATTGAAATCATTTTTAATAAAACAATCAAAATCATACATATCTAAACGTACGCAAGAAATAGCACAAACTTTTGACTTAAAATATAAAAGTGTTAGCATACGTTCATCAACAACCAGGTGGGGTTCGTGCGGATATAAAAATTCGCTTAATTTTACGTATAAACTCATAATGTGCCCACCAAAAGTTATTGATTACATTATAATTCACGAACTTTCTCACACGATTGAAAAAAATCACAGCCGCAAATTCTATAATTTGGTTGCAAGTATGATGCCTGATTATGAGGTGGCGGAAAAGTGGCTAAAAACCAATAAAAGCATAATTCATGTGATATAAAATTATCAAAAGATTAAAATTAGTTAAATAAATATAACTTTTTGCAATCAGTTTAGAATAAATTAAATGGATATAACATTTTTAAAATTAGTTAAATAGTTATAAAATATGTAATGAGAGAATAATAATTAAACCAATATTTATTATATAAAAAAGAACGCAATTTACGCGTTCTTTTTTAGGTTTATTTGCTTGATTTATAAGCACTTAATCTTGATTTTTTTCTGTTAGCAGTTGCTTTTTGCAAAATTCCTTTTGAAACAGCTGAATCAATTAATGAGAATGTTTCACTAAGAAGTTCGCTTGCATTTTTTTCGCCATTGTCAACCGCAGATTTATATTTTTTAACATATGTTGCTATTTTAGATTTATATGCTTTATTTTCTAAGGTTTGCTTTTCAATGACTTCGATGCGCTTTTTTGCTGACTTAATATTTGCCATTTAAACCTCCATATGACTGCAATTATAACAAATACAAACAAAAAATGCAAGTGCTTTCACAATATTTTTATAAAATCATAAATTATTATATGTTAAACAAACTTAAAACGACCATTGCCGTGGTTGATAGTGGTGTGGGTGGAATTAGCGTATTAAACGAACTGATTAAACGTTATCCAACATATAATTTTATATATTTTGCGGACAATTTATATATGCCGTATGGAAAGAAAAGCAAAAGATTTTTACGTAAACGTGCGGACGGAATAATAACAAAATTAAAAAAAACATATTTAGTGGACACAATAATTATTGCTTGTAACACATTATCTAGCGTTATAGACATTATGAAATATGAAGACGTATTTATAATGCCATTTAATAAAGATTTTACATATTTAGCAACACCTTTAACTAAAAAAACGCTCACAGACAACCAAATCATTGCAGACTGCAATTTGGCAAGCCTTATTGAACGCAATATATTTGATAATGTTTCTTTAAATAGAATTATAAAAGCGCATGTTAAACGATTTAAATTGTATGAATATTCCTGCCTTATTTTAGGTTGCACTCATTATGAGTTGTGTTATGAGTTGTTTAAAAAATATTGCCCAAACACAAATATCATTAAAAATAGCGATTTTTTATTTAATGAAATAAAACTAGATTACATTTCAAACGAAGATAAGCCAAGTGTTGTGGTTATATTAACAAAACCTAGCGCCGAATACAGGGATAAGGTTTTAAAATTGATAAGGAGATAGATATGTGTGGGATATATGGTTATATTGGAAATAAAAACGCTTTAGATGAAGTTTTTTTAGGTTTAAAGTTATTGCAATATAGGGGTTATGATTCGTGCGGGATTGCTTACTACACGAATAAGTTTAATATAATTAAAGCGGTAGGTACGCTTGAAAATTTACTACCTAACATTGAAAAAATCAAAAAGGCACCACATATTGCCTTTGCTCACACTAGGTGGGCAACTAATGGCGAAGTAAACTTATCTAATACGCACCCGCATGTATCTAATAATAAACAATTTAGTTTAGTACATAATGGCATAATCACAAATTCAGATAAAATAAAAAAGGACCTTATAGAGCAGGGGTTTAAGTTTTATTCCGAAACAGATAGCGAAGTGATAGTAAACTTGCTTGAAAGTTTAAGCGGAGAAATTGAAGAACGTATATCAAAAATGCATGATATATTAGAAGGCAGTTTTGCACTAATTATAGGTTGCAATAATGGAGATATATATCTAACAAAAAGGTTTAATCCACTTAATATTGTTGTGTCAGACGAAGGTATTTATATTTCAAGTGACTTATCAAGCCTTAACACAGGAGATTACTACACATTAAAAGACGGCGATATTATTAAAATAACAGAAAATAAAATTATACCTTGCTGTAATACTGTAATTGAATACAAAGAGCATGTTAACTGCATAAAAACGCTAAATTTGGGTGAATACAATCATTACATGCAAAAAGAGATATTAGAAACGCCAACGGCTATATACAATACTTATAAATATCTAAAAACAATAAATGTAACAAAGCCGTTTAAACATATTAAGAAAATTACCTTTTTAGGTTGCGGAACGGCATATCATTCGTGTTTAATAGGGGAAAACTTATTAAATTTATTAGGTTATGAAACTTCTTCAATGCTTGCTTCAAACTTTAAGGTTAATAAAAAGATAAAAAACAATCATTTGCATATTATAGTAAGCCAAAGCGGAGAAACAGCGGACTGCATTAAGGTGGCGGAAGATATAAAAAAACATAATGGAAAACTCCTAATTATCACCAATGAAGAAAAGAGCAGTATAACACGTTTTGCAGACTTTTTAATCGTTACACAAGCAGGCAAAGAATTGGCTGTTGCAAGCACAAAAACATATTGCACACAAGTGTTCACTTTTGCTTATATTTATAACATACTCAAAAATAAAAACTACTCAATTGATATAGACGAATTTTCAAGTTCTATTAAAAAATTTATAAGTGGTTTAAGTATGGGTAAACTTGCAACAAAATTAAAGGACTTAGACAAATTGATAATTATAGCAAAAGACGTAGATTATTTAACAGTGCTTGAAGCAAGTTTAAAAATTCGTGAAATTGATTATGTATACACAATACCAATGTATTCAGGCGAGTTAAAGCACGGCACATTGTCTTTAATTGATAAAGGTACTATTGTATTATCACTAAACACAAGTGAAGATAAAGACAAAATTAAAAACGCAATCAACGAAATATCTTCACGTGGGGGAGAAGTGATACAAATGGAAACCTACATAACTAGAAAATTTGATTGTTACACTCCAATATTTTCAATAATTCCTTTTCAACTTTTATGTTATGATATAGCACTACTAAATGATAGAAATCCAGATATGCCACGCAATTTAGCAAAGAGCGTAACCGTTGAATAAATAAATCAATTAACATTGCTTTTAACAAAATCTTCTTGTATATTTATTGAACTTTTCTAGTATTACAATAAAATAAATGCAATAATGAAATATAAAAATGGTTTTAAACGAACCATTTTCTTTTTCCGCTTGTGATTTCATTATTTATCAAATTTATTAAATAATCTTTTGGACGAATTGTTATTTCTTCATATAAATCGTCACTTTTAACGATGTAGGTTATTTCTTCATAGTTGAATATGTCTTTATCAGTTATTTCAATCACTTTTGAAGTGTCATTGATAGTTGAAAGTACTTCTTCTTTATCTGTTCTCTTAATTACAACATACTCCTTTGATTTTAAAGCGGTAAAACTTATTTTAGCACCGCTTTTACTGAGTTCAGATGTTAAACCTATGCTGTTAGTTATATTGTTATCCTGCGGTGGGTTGCTAGATTTAAAATAATCATATAAAATGTACCTTGGTAAATTTGTTGTAGGGGAGACAATTCTATGATTTTCTTCCGCTTCAATTCTATCATATGGGAGTTTCTCAACATCGCTAGGGACTTCAAAATCGATTGGTTTACTGTTTTGATACAACTGAGAAAAAATTCGTTTATTGATTTCAGTTGGTTCAACAGAACTATACATATTATTTGGTAAACCATTATCCTTTATATTTGCTATCCAAGTGATTAGTGCGTGTTCGGTGGTGTAAGAAACATTATACAAATCGGTGTTATTTTCACCATTTGAAGCAGTGCCTGTTTTGCTAGCAACTGGTAGGGCAAGCGAATTTAAACGTTTAGCGGTGCCGGTTTTTGCTGAATCTTTTAACATATCAGTTAGTAGGAAACAGTCTTCGTCTGTAAAGCTTTTAACCGAGTAATCGTCATGCGAGTAAATAATGTTTCCGTCTTTATCCTTTATTTTACTAATAAAAGAGAGTGGTCTATAAGTTCCATAATTTGCAATGCAAGTATAGGCGGATAGTAAATCAAGTAAGGTTACACCATTTTTAACGCTACCTAGGGCAAGCGAGAGATTTAAATCTGAATTATCTATATTTATTCCTAAATTTGATAAGGTTTCTTTTGCTTTAATCGTGCCAACATAGTCAAGCGCTTTAACTGCTGGAATATTTAACGATTCACTTATTGCTTCACGCGTTGAAACATATCCATGATAAGTTTTATCTGCATTCTCTGGTGAATAGCCATTATAGTTTATTGGTTCGTCTAAAATTTGTGTTGCAGGCGTCAATATATTGTGTATTATACAAGGTAAATACACTGCAAGTGGTTTAAGTGTCGATGCCGGTTGACGTTTCATATTATGCAAGTCATATGGACTATTTACGTAATATGCTTTAATATGTCCGTCTAAATTTGCTAAAATTGTAACGCTATCAAGGTCGATATTCTTACTATTTTCACTTTCAGCAATAACTGAATTATTGGCGTTTATAATGTCTTTTTGAAGGTTATTATCTTTAAACGTTATTATCTCATATTTTTTATTTATTAGGTCGCGTTCATTTAAATTTAATAATTTGCACGCTTCATATATCGCTTCTTCTTCGTATGTAAAATCAAATTCTATATTATCAGAAACAACTATATCAGTGTTTAACACATCAATATATTCTTCTTCTGTTATGTCACCAGCATCAAGCATAAACTTTGCCACCAAATTTTTGCGTTCATTGCAATTTTCACTGTTGTTACGTGGTGAATATTTTGCAGGTGATTTTATAAGGCCTGCTAAGCAACAACTTTCATTTAGCGTTAAATCTTTTGCTGATTTGTTAAAGTAAATTTGACTTGCATTTTCAATCCCGTAGGCATTAGAGCCAAAGTAGATTGTGTTTAAGTACATTTCCAAAATTTCGTCTTTTGAAAATTCTTTTTCCATTTTATGAGCAAGCACTAATTCTTTAATTTTGCGTGAGTAGGTTTTTTCGTTGCTAAGAAGAGCATTTTTAATTAGTTGTTGGCTAATTGTTGAAGCACCTTGCGATTTCGAGCCGTTTTTCATGTTCACTAAACTTGCCTTAACAATACGTTTAATATCAAAACCTGGGTGAGAGTAGAAACGTTTGTCTTCCGTGTCTATAAATGCATTTTTAACATACTCAGGAAGAGTTTCAATTTCAACAATAGAGCGGTTTGTGTTATATAGGGTAGTTTCTTCGCCGTCTAATGAATAAACTTTAACGCCGTTATTTAAACTTGTGAGCGCGTCAACATCTAATTGATATTTATTATACACAACGCCTATGGCTATTCCTGCACTAATAAAAAACAGGCTTACAAATAAGCAAATTACAATTACCACTTTCTTAAATATATGATTTTTGCCTGATTTTTTTTCTTCCACCTTTTTATTATTTGCAAAAACGTGTAATTTATGGCAAAAAAAGCAAAATTTAGTTGAAAAATATACTATTTTATATTACAATATAAAAATGAGTTACTTTGAGAATAAATTGTACCATGTGGTTACATATGGTTGCCAAATGAATGTGCACGAATCTGAAAAAATTCGTGGTATTTTATCAACACTTGGCATGCTAGAAACAGAAGATATTGACAAGGCAAATGTCGTTGTTTTTAACACCTGTTGCATACGTGAAGGTGCGGAAGATAGGGCGTATAATAACATTGCAGCGCTTAAAAAATCTAAGCAGAAGGACCCAAGCAAAATAATTGTTGTTTGCGGTTGTATGTCTCAACAAAAAAATGGAAAATACAATCTTAAAACTCGCTTGCCTTTTGTTGACGTCGTAATCGGCACGCACAATATCAATATGCTTGCTGAATATTTAAAAAAGCGTGTAGAAACAGGTAAACGCGTTTTTGAAATTATTGATAAACCTACTGCTGATATGGACGGTGGCCGTTGCATACGTGACGACAAAATCAACGCGTATGTAAACATCATTTATGGTTGCAATAAATTTTGCACATATTGCATTGTGCCATATGTTAGGGGAAGGGAAATGAGTAGACCCCTTCGCGAAATCTATCAAGAAGTACGCGATTTAGTGCAAAATCAAGGCTATAAGTATATAACTTTGCTTGGACAAAATGTCAATTCATATGGAAAAGATTTAAAAGAAAAATCTAGTTTTTCCGTTCTTTTGAAGGCACTATGCCAAATAGAAGGGGACTTTAAAATAAAGTTTATGACGTCGCACCCTATGGACTTTACTGACGACGTAATTCAAGTTATGAAAACAGAACCGAAAGTCGCAAAAGCCTTGCATCTACCAGTGCAATCTGGTAGCAGTTCCATACTTGAAAAAATGAATAGGCATTATGACATTAAGCATTATATGACGATTATTAAAAAGTTAAAGCGTGCCATTCCAAATATTTCACTATCAACTGATATTATAGTTGGTTTCCCTGGTGAAACAGAAAAAGATTTTAATTTAACCCTTAAATTACTAAAAAAGGTTAAATACGACCAAGTGTTTGCGTTTATGTATTCACCTAGGAGTGGAACGCCTGCTGCCACTTTTCTCGACCAAGTTCCAGACGACGTTAAAAATAAGCGCATAAACAAACTTTTGCGCCTTCAAAAACTAATTCAAAAGGAGCAAACAAAAAAGTATTTTAAAAAGACTTATGATTGTTTGATTAGGTTGGAGCACGGTGTTGCTGTTGGTATTACCGACGGTGGCAAGGAAATATACATTCCAAACTATAAATATTCCAACCAAAACTATTTTGCAAAGGTGCAAGTGGAAGATATTAGAAACCATAAATTGTCCGGAGTGATTAAATGACAACTAAACCAAAGAAAGAAAAAGATAAAGAGTCAGCAGTTATAAAACAATTTTATGCAATCAAAGAGCAATACCGCGATTGCATCATATTTTTTAGACTTGGCGATTTTTACGAGATGTTTTGTGAAGATGCAATAGTTGGTAGCAAGGAATTAGACCTAACACTAACTGGTAAAAGTTGTGGGCTTGAAGAGCGAGCACCTATGTGTGGTGTTCCTTATCATAGTTATGAAAGTTATGCCGAAAAATTAGTTAAAAAAGGTTACAAAGTTGCTATCTGTGAGCAAACGCCAAACATAGTAGATAAAATTGTGCAACGCGAAGTTGTGCGAGTTATAACACCAGGAACACTTATTGATTCGTCCATGCTAACGGATAAATCAAATTCATACATGATGTGTGTATACAAGCAAAAAAATGCAGTTGCATACGCATATGCTGATTTGTCAACTGGTGAAGTTGCAGTGGGTGAGTATGAAGGCACAAACGCAATCAATTATATAAACGACCAAATTGTAAGAATTGTGCCAAGTGAAATTATATGTAATAATGAAGTTATAGAAATTTCAAAAGATTTGCCTTGTGTTGAGCGTAAAGATTTTAAACTTAACCTTTATTACGATTGGGCTTTTAACTATTCAAACGCGGAAAGACGAGTGTTGAAGCAATATTCGCTTTCGTCTTTGTATGGTTACGATTTTGATAGTAAAAATTGTGTTATTGCTGTTGGTGCACTGCTTGAATATTTTAACGAAACACAAATGCGTGATTTAAAACACATGCGCATGCCAAAACTAATTCGTGACGACCAATTTATGTATATTGACACAAACACCAGACGCAACCTTGAAATTGAAGCATCTATGCGAGACGGTAGCAAATATGCAACACTTTTATGGGTGTTAGACAACACTTGCACAGCAGGTGGAGCACGTCTTCTTCGTTCATGGGTTAGATTGCCACTTCAAAATAAGGTGGAGATTGAAGCAAGGCAAGATATGGTACAAGCATTAACCATAAATTCAACGGTTAGGGCGGAATTAAAATTAGCGCTTGACGGCATACAAGATATTGAGCGTATAGTTGGTAAAATTTCGTATGGTAACGTAACGCCAAGAGATTGCCTTGCACTAGCAAATTCATTAACTAACGCGCCAAAAGTTAAAGATGCATTAAATGCAACAAATCAAAAAGGTTTGATGGAACTAGCAGATAAGTTGGTGGACACAACCGCCTTAACCAATCTAATTTTCCAAGCAATAGATAGTGAACCACCAGCAGTATTAAAAGACGGCGGTTACATTAGAGATGGTTTTAATAAAGAGTTGGACGAGCAACGCCACATGAAAGAAATTGTTGAGCGTGATATTATAAACATGCAGGAAAGTGAGCGTCAAACAACAGGTATTAAAAATTTAAAAATAGGTTATAACAAGGTTTATGGCTATTATATTGAAGTTAATAAGTCTATGACTGAGTATGTACCTTTTAATTATATTAGAAAGCAAACCGTTTCAAATAATGAACGTTATATCACTGAGCAATTAAAAAATTACGAAGAAAAGATTTTAAACAGCCGTGAAAACGCGTTAAAGTTAGAAGAACAAATCTACACAGGAATTAAAGAACAACTAAAAAATAACACTGTAACATTGCAACAGATTGCAACGGCAATTTCAACTGCTGATTGTATATTCTCGCTTGCAACAGTTGCTTGTGCAAACGATTATGTTCGCCCACAAATGCTAGACACACGCGAGATAGAAATAACAGCAGGAAGGCACCCAGTGGTAGAACGCATTTTAAAGAATGCGGACTTTATTCCAAATGATTGTAGTTTAAATGATTCAACTGATAGAACTATGATTTTAACAGGTCCAAATATGGCAGGCAAGTCAACGTATATGCGTCAAGTTGCACTTATAACATACATGGCACATATTGGTAGTTTTGTACCTGCGAGTTCAGCAAAAATAGGCATTGTTGATAGAATATTTACGCGTATTGGCGCTAGTGACGATTTAGCAGTGGGTCAATCAACGTTTATGGTTGAAATGATTGAAGTTTCAAACATATTAAACTACGCAACAAACAATAGCCTAATTATACTAGACGAAGTTGGTAGGGGAACAAGCACGTATGACGGACTTTCAATTGCTTGGTCTGTGGTTGAATATTTATCTAAACACTTAAAGGCAAAAACCCTTTTTGCCACTCACTATCACGAATTGATGCAATTAGAAGGTAAGTTTGAAGGCGTGAAAAATTACTGCATTTCAATTAAAGAAGTTGGCGGAAGATTGGTATTTTTGCGTCGTATTATGCGCGGAAGTGCAACAAAGAGTTATGGTATTGAAGTTGCTAGCCTTGCAGGTCTTCCTAAGTCTGTTATTGAACGCGCCAAGGAATTGATAGTTGAAATGACTGAAAATAAAGAAAGAAACCTTGAAGCAGGCAACTCAAATAGCGAGATAATTAACATCTTAAAGGAAATCAATATAAATAATATGACACCTATGTCTGCTTTTGAAACACTTTCACACTTAATCGAACTTACAAAATAATTAAAACAAAAGTTTAGTTATAATAAAAATTCATTATATTAGAGCGCTTTAATGATATACGCGAACTTAAATAGGAAAATTGAAACATTAAAAAACTTAAAAATTAAGGAAAATTATGGCGATAAATATTCTAGATAGCATGATAATCAATCGGATTTCGGCAGGAGAAGTGGTCGAAAGCCCTTTTTCAATCGTAAAAGAACTTGTTGATAATTCACTTGATGCAGGTGCAGATAAAATCACTATTGAAATAAAAGATGGTGGTATTGACCAAATAATAGTAAAAGATAATGGAAAAGGTATTGATTTTAATGATATCAAAAAAGCGTTTTTGCCACATGCCACAAGTAAAATTAGTTCAATTGATGACCTTGATAACATCTCAACCTTAGGTTTTAGGGGAGAAGCGTTAGCAAGTATTTCAAACGTAAGCCAAACAAGTATAATAACTAAAACTGAAAATGAAGATTGTGCCTACACTTTGGAAGTAAACGGCGGAACTTTTGGCGAAATTGAGCCAAGCATGGCTGAAAACGGTACAAAAATAACCGTTTTGAATTTATTTTATAACACACCTGCAAGGCGTAAATTTTTAAGAAAACCAAAAACAGAAGAAAGCCAAATTACAAATATAGTTGCGCGTTACATCTTAGCAAACCCAAATATTAGTTTTAAATATGTTGCAGACGGCAAAACTATTTATTCAACAAAGGGTAACACACTTTTGGACGCTATAAAATGTGTGTATGGCGACGAGATAGCACAAAATATTATGCCTATTGAAAAAACTGATGGCAATATAACTATCAGCGGATATGTTTCCAAAATCGGTTTTTCGCGTCCAAACACAACATATCAAACTCTTATGATAAATTCACGTTATGTAATAGACGAAATTGTTTCAAAAGCGGTTTATATGGCGCAAGAAGAGTATTTAATGACACGTCAATTCCCATTTTACGTTTTGAATTTAAATATGCCAAATGTGGAAGTTGATGTGAACGTGCACCCAAGCAAATTGAATGTTAAATTTGCTAGTCCTAGTAAGATTTACGACCTTGTTTATTCAGCAACACGTAGCGCGATTTATAGAGCAATAAATCCAAGCGTTGCAAGTTCAACAACATCTAATCCGCTTATAAATACTGAAAATATTGAAGAAGTTAGCATTGAACCTAATACAAAGTCTAGTGCAAGTGAATCAGTAAACGTTAAACCAACTGAATACACACCTATAACAGTGTTTGACTTAAAAACACACCTAGACGAAGAAAGCACAATTTATTCAACTCCAATAAAAGAACCACAAATCCTATCATTAAAGCAAAACGTTGAAGAAAGTCAATTTGATAGTTCGTATACAAACGCAGTAAATCAAAATTTAATTCAACCAACTAAAGCAAATCAAATAAATCAAGAGCAACAAGTAACTCAAACCAACGAGTACAAAAACGTTGAAGATTTTGCAGATTTCAAGATAATAGGGGAGTTGTTTAACGAATTTTTGGTCCTTGAAAAGAATGACAAAATGTTGTTACTAGATTTCCATGCTGGTCATGAAAGGCTTAATTACGATAAATTCACACGTATGATTGAAAATAGAAATCTTATAATACAAGATTTATTAGTGCCATATGTTCAATCAATGACACCGCAAGAAGTTGATTTTATTATGGAATTAAAACAAGATTTATATGACTTAGGCTTTGATGTTGATAGATTTTCAGATAATAAAATCGTTATAAATTCTATTCCTATGCAGTTAAAGGATATAAATTTAAAAGACTTTGTGGACGACCTTATTCACGATATGAAAAATCTTCGCCCTAGCATGAATAATGAGATAAGGCACTATTTAATGCAAAAGGCGTGTAAGTCTAGCGTAAAGTCTGGTATGACGTTAAGCGAGATGGAAATTAAAGAACTTCTTAAAAATTTAAATTTAAACCACCCGGTGTTATTATGCCCACATGGTCGCCCAGTGGTAACAGTTATAACGCGTGCACAAATAGAAAAGTGGTTTAAACGCATCGTTTAATTAGTTATAAATGAATTAAAATGTTTTGCAAACTTAGAATTTCATACATCAAATTTTCTTTTGTTTTAAAGTTGATTTGATAATTAGATAAGAACGTTTAAAAATATGAAAAAAGTTGTTATTATAACAGGGCTTACAGGAAGTGGAAAGAGTGCGCTTGCTATGAAACTATGCAAAGAGTATTCTGGTGAGATTATTTCTGCTGATAGCGTCCAAATATACAAAAGGTTAGACATTGGAAGTGCAAAAGCAAGTAAAGCGGAAATGTCTAGTGTTTCACATCATTTGATAGACATATTAAATTTTGATGAAACTTTTAATGTTAGTGAATTTATAACATTATGCTCTGATGCTTTAAATAAAATTGTTTTTAATGGTCATATCCCTTTTATAGTAGGGGGGACGGGGCTATATGTCAAAGCATTGGTTGAAGGTTATAACTTTTCTAATGCGGTAGGGCACGAAGATTTTAGAAGAGAATGCGAAGATTTGGCAATCGAAAATGGTAATATTGCTGTATGGAATAAACTAAACGAATTAAACCCAGAAAAGGCAAAAGCGGTACACCCAAACAACCTAAAACGCGTGATTAGATATTTAGAGATAGAAATGTTTGGTGAAGAAAAGAAAAAACAAGAGTCAATTTTAAAAGATTATGACGTTTTATGTTTGGGAATTATTGATGATAGAGAAAAGATTTACGACAAAATAAATAAGCGTGTTGAGGAAATGATAAAGTTAGGGTTAGAACAAGAAGTTAGTGCTTTAATTAAAAGTGGGGCAAAGCGTGAAGACCAGTCAATGAACACAATAGGCTATAAAGAGTGGTTTGATTATTTTGAAGGCAAAGTTACATTAGAAAGAACAATTGAACTAATAAAACAACATAGCCGAAATTATTGCAAAAGGCAACTGACTTTTTTAAAGACCATTCCAAACATACAACTTGTCAATTTAAAAGAAGGAGAAGAAAAAATTAGGGAGTTTTTAAATGATAGAAATAAATAACAGGGTTTTAACATTGATAAATGAATGTGAGAAAACTTGCAAAAATGAATTCGAAGAAATTTCTCGCATTGAATTTGAAAACCAATTAAAGGTTTTAAACGCCTTTAATAAAAATCGTATACAAGCATTCCATTTTATAGGAAGCAGTGGTTATGGTCATAACGATATAGGAAAAGAGAAAATATCAGATGTTTTTAAGGATATTTTTCACACTGAGTCGGCATTCGTTTCTCCACTTATCAGTTGTGGCACAGAAGCAATAAGCCACACCTTGTTGGGTATTTTGCGCCCTAATGACACAATGTTATGTATTTCAGGAACCCCTTACGACACATTAAAAAACATAATCTTTGGTGTTGAAGGTAAGGACGTAGGTTCTCTTAAAGATTACGGCATAAAATATGAAGAAATTGATTTAGTAAACAACGATTTTGATATACCAAGTATTGAAAAGGCAATAAAAAAATATTCACCAAAAATGGTATACATTCAACGTTCACGTGGATATTCGTTAAGAAACGCGCTAAGCATTGCCCAAATTGAAAGGGCAATAAAGGCAGTGAAAAAACTAACTAACGCTTATATCGTGGTTGATAACTGCTATGGCGAGTTCACTGAAACCTTAGAGCCAACCGACGTTGGGGCAGACTTAGTTGTTGGTTCACTACTTAAAAACATGGGTGGTGGAATTGCACCAACAGGCGGATACCTTGCTGGCAAAGAAGAACTTATTGAACAAATAATCTATAAAATGATGAGCCCAGCGCTTGGGGCAGATAATGGTTCGTATGAGCCGGGGTATAAGGCGTTTTTTGAAGGAGTGTTTGTTTCGCCACACGTTGTTGCAGAAGCAAAAAAGGTTGTAGTACTTGCTAGCGCATGTTTAAATAAATTAGGTTATGAAACTATCCCTAAATTAGGAGATAATTTAAGTGACATCGTTAGCTGTATAAAATTTAACGATAAAAATAAACTAATTGATTTCACGCGTGCTATTCAGTACGCTAGCGCCATTGATAGCGACTCCGTTTTAGAAGCAGGCGAAATGGACGGTTACGACGACCTTATCATTATGGCGAGCGGAAGTTTTAACCAGGGTAGTAGTATTGAATTAAGTTGCGATGGACCAATGCGCGAACCATACGCAGGCTTCCTTCAAGGCTCCCTTAGTTATGCTCATGGTAAAATTGGGCTAATGAACGCAATCAGTGCAATTATTGATAAATAGATAATAAATTGCTTAGATGAAAGTTATGTGCAAAATATTAGGGCAGAGTGTAATTATCCGTATTAGAGTATATGAGAGTTAAACCAACTCTCATTTTTTATAATTATAATTCATAAATTTGAGCGATATGCCAGAATAATTACATACAGTTACATAAAAAAGTGTGTGTGGATAGATAAGAGTAGAGTGGAAAAGTTATATATCTATCTTTGCGCAAAACCCTTCTTTTGCGCAAAGATAAGTAAAAAATCGGGCAAAATCGTGTGGATATCACCTAAGTTGTCCACAAATTCGTCATTAAAACTTTAAATTTTACTTTATATTGTGTTATATATGTAAATTTGTCCACATATAGTATTATTTATATTTTTATTGATATTTGCTAATTTTTTAACCTTAAAATCTGTTGCTAGACGCGTTTTAAATTTTTTAATAAATAGTTTTTCTAATATCAATTTTTCTTTGGCTTTATTATAAATTTTAATTTTATTGTTTAAATCTATTAATACATTCAAACTTAAAAAATTATCTTTTAAATCTGTTACTAGACGCATTCTAAAAAATTTGGCTGATAGTTTCCTTGTCTTAATTTTTAAAATTTTGAATTTACTTTTTGTCCTTTACGAATTATCACATATCTAACACAACTATTTTAATTATGATTACTTAAATTACATTTTCTAAATTTCAATGTGATAAGTTTAAAAGTTAGTTGACCAATTCCCTATCTTTTTTCAAATCAATTCGTCTGAGAGCATTTTAGCTGTTAGCGTTTTCTTACTAGTTTTTTAATATAAACATCAACTTTAATTTATTTGTTTACTTTATATGTAATATATAATAAGTAAGTTTTATATTATCTAAAATATGCCAAAGCCAAGCAAATATTATAAACAAATATATCACTTATCTTAGTTAATGCACGAAAAATGTAGTTTATCAAAATAGTAATATCTTTGCGTAAAAACATTCTTTGGCTTAATCAAAATATAATAATTTATCATCTAGAATTTACTTTATATTATGAAAAAACCTATCAAGTTTTAATTTAATAGGTTTTCAATTTTATTTAATTTTGTTTACTTTTTAGGTGTTATAACTTTCATTCCACCCATGTATGGTTGCAAAACTTCTGGAATGTTTACACTACCATCACGGTTAAGGTTGTTTTCAAGGAATGCAATTAACATTCTTGGTGGCGCTACAACTGTGTTATTTAATGTGTGAGCGAGTTCATTAGTGCCGTCTGCCCTTTTATATCTAATCTTTAACCTTCTTGCTTGCGCGTCAGTTAAGTTACTGCACGAACAAACTTCAAAGTATTTCTTTTGCCTTGGGCTCCATGCTTCAACGTCCAAACTCCTATATTTTAAGTCCGCCAAATCGCCTGAGCAACAAACTAGGGTTCTAACTGGAATATTCATAGTTCTAAATAATTCAACTGAATAGTTCCACATTTTGTTGTACCAATCTTCACTTTCTTCTGGCTTACATATAACAATCATTTCTTGTTTTTCAAACTGGTGTACGCGGTAAATGCCACGTTCTTCAATGCCATGTGCGCCTATTTCTTTTCTAAAACAAGGACTATAAGATGTTAAGCAAAGTGGTAATTTTTCTTCTGGAATGATTGTATTCATAAATCTACCAATCATGCTATGTTCGCTAGTGCCAATTAAATAAAGGTCTTCCCCTTCAATTTTATACATCATATTTTCCATTTCTTCAAAACTCATAACGCCGTTAACAACGCTACTGTGTATCATAAATGGCGGAATACAATAAGTGAAACCTTTATTTATCATGAAATCACGCGCATAAGCAAGAATAGCCGAATGCAATCTAGCAACATCTCCTGTTAAATAATAAAAACCTTGACCAGATGTTCTGCGTGCTGCGGCAAAGTCTGCTCCGTCCAATTTTTCAATAATATCTGCGTGATATGGAATTTCAAAGTCCGGAACTTTTGGCTCGCCAAACACTTTATCTTGCACGTTTTTGCTATCATCTTCACCTATTGGAACGTCGTCTGCAATGATGTTTGGAATGGTCATCATTGCTTTATTTATCTTTTCTTCAAGTTCAGCAACGTCCTTTTCAATTACGCCAATACGCTCATTGTTTTTAACAACTTCCGCTTTAATAACATTGGCTTCGTCCACCTTCTTTTCTTTCATTAAAGCGCCAATTTGGCTAGACATTGTGTTTCTCTTGGCACGCAAACTATCACCTTCCTGCTTCAAAACACGAATTTTTGCGTCCATTTCTAGCACATCGTCAACTAAATGAAGTTTGCTATCTTGAAACTTCTTTTTTATGTTCTCTCTTACTTTATCTGGGTTTGTCCTTATTAAATTTATATCAATCATACCTACCTCTAACGTCTAATATTTTAGCAAATAATTTATATATATGTCAAATAAAATGTATTAAAATAGTGTAAATCATTTGGTTTTTACGCAAAGATATGTTAAAATTATAATGGTTATGTTTGATTTTTAACTAATTGATATTATCGGAAGGATTTATCTGTAAGCGCCCAAGCGTTAGCGGTGTGATTACAAGTAAATCCGATGTTAATTCTAACGTGATGCCACAAGTTATTGTGGTATTTATGAAATAAATATAAAATTTTGCGCCAGTAAAATTTTTACATCACATAGTTTATATTTTGTAATTCATTTATTTATGGAAAATATGAATGTTTTAAAAAGGACGAATTTATGTCAAACAACTATTATTTAGATAGAAATCGCAATAATATGCGAAAATTAAATGAAATGCTTGCAGATTTACCGGCGTTTTGCAGTGTGTTTTTTATTGGCATTCAAGATACCACTACCCCACTAACACGCTTAAATTATGCGGTTGATTTAAAGTTATTTTTCAATTATTTAGTTACATATGAAACCGCATTTTATGGTAAAGAAATTAAGTCTATCACTATGTCGGATATTGACGGAATTGACGCGCAGACCATTGAACGCTTTTTAGCATATTTATCCTATTATGATAAAGATAATGGCGAAGTTTTCACTAATAGCGAACGCGGTAAACTAAGGAAATTATCAACTTTGCGTGCCTTTTTCAAGTATTTTTTCAATAAAGACATGCTTAAAGCAAATGTTGCAAGTAAGGTAAAATCGCCAAAACTTCACGAAAAGCCAATCATTCGCTTAGAACCACAAGAAACTGCTGAACTACTCTATTCATGCGAAACGCTTAATGGTTTTAGTGAACATCAAAAAAAGTATAACGATAAATACAAAATTCGTGATAATGCTATAATTTCCCTATTTTTAACTACTGGTATACGTGTTAGCGAATGTGTTGGTTTAAATGTTGAAGACATCAACTTTAACCTTAATTCATTCAGAGTAACGCGAAAAGGTGGCAATCAAGTTATTTTATATTTTGGTGAAGATACAGCCGAAATATTAAAGCATTACCTTGCTTGGCGTGACACTTTAAATGCTCCAAAAGAAGAACGTGCATTGTTTTTATCAAGCAGAAACAAACGTATGATGGTTCGAACAATGGAATATTTAGTTAAAAAGTATGCCCTTGTTGCCACACCGTTAAAACACATCACCCCACACAAATTGCGTTCTACATATGGTACAAATCTTTATCATGAAACAAATGATATTTATATTGTTGCCGAAGTTTTAGGTCATAAGGACGTTAACACAACCAAAAAACACTACGCAGCAATAGATGATGACGTGCGCCGTTCAGTTGCCGGCAAAGTAAAATTAAAACAAGATTAACACAATATATTAGGTATATTATATAATTAACCACACAATATTTTGACTGTGTGGTTTTTATTTAATCAAATAATATCTTTAACATAAATACTTTGAAAAAAATAAAAAACCTTAATATTGGTATATCAATAATGATTTAAATTTGTTAATCAACATACAATTTATTACAAAATCATAAGAATTTTTAAAAAATATCGAACAAATGTTTGACTTTAAATTTTTAGATATGTTACACTAAGGTTAGGAGATTTTATGGATAAAACAGATTTAGTGTACAATTATATTGTTGAGTTTATAGGTTCTAATGGCTATCCCCCAACAGTGAGAGAAATCTGCAATCATGTTAAATTAGATTCTACATCTAGTGTCGTTTATCATTTAAAAAAATTAGAAGAAGCGGGTAAAATTATACGCAATGGCAATAAAAACCGTGCTATTGAATTAACTGATAAATCTGTTACAGGCACAACTATCCCTGTTATAGGTGAAATCGCAGCAGGCACTCCAATACTTGCAGAAGAAAATCTTATGGATAGATTTTTATTTAGCGAAGGCATGTTTAAAGGTAGCAATTTATTTATACTTAAGGTTAAAGGCGATAGTATGATTGACGTAGGCATTCTAAACGGCGATTATGTGGTTATTTCTAAGCAAGAAGTTGCAAACAATGGCGAAATTGTGGCTTGTTTGATTGAAAATGAAGCAACAGTTAAACGCTTCTATAAAGAAAACGGATATTTTAGGTTGCAACCAGAAAACCCTTATATGCGCCCTATTATCACTAGTCAGGTAAATATTTTAGGTAAAGTTGTTGGTTTGATTAGAAATAATTTTTAGTTTTTTCACTTATATTTATTTACTTATTTATTCTAAAAATATGCAGGATAATCTACAAATTATCCTTTTTTTATTGTTTTTATTGACTTTATTTACTAAAATAATTTATAATAAAAATAATTATATTTTCTACTTGGCTAAAAATAGATAGTAATAAAGGGGAAAAATGAAAACTGCTGAACTAATTCCATTGATTTTATTAGAGTTGTCTAGCGGTGATAAGTATGGCTTTGAACTCACAAAATCAATAGAAACAAAATCAAATGGTAAGGTTGTCATTAAACAACCTACACTTTACACTGTTTTAAAGAAATTAGAAAAGTCGAAATTTATATCGTCATATTGGGAAGATAGCGAAATTGGCGGAAAACGTCATTATTATAAACTAACTGAAAATGGAAGAAATCAAGTTTCTACCCTTCCGCCTTTTTCTGTGCTGGTTGCTAATTTGTCTAATGAAGACGACGAAACAGAATCTCAATTAATTGAAAATAATAAAGACCAATTAAGTTTTGACACATACTCTACTAGCAAACTTAGTTTGGAAGAAATAGAAAAAAATGAAGAAGATTTTAAAGCGTTAGAAGAAGCACGCCAAAAACGCATACAGCAAGAAAAAGAAAATGCGAACAACTATGTTTCAATTATGGATTTGCTTGTTGAAGACGAGAAAACTAAAACAACGGTCGAAGATAGTGAAAAAGTGAACGAAAACGAAAGTGTTGAAACAAAAATAGAACCAAAAGAAAGTGTGCTCCCTACTGGTGAAATCTTTTCAGACACAAACATTGATAACGCAACAGAAATGGAAATTAACCAACAAAACACAAGCATTTTAAAAGATAATAACAAAAATAAAGAAGAAACTTTTGCAACTAATGATAATGTTTCAAAGTTTACTCAAACTAATACAACCATGCTTTCAGACGAATATAAATCAAAATTAAGAGAAGTGAAAAAGGACAATTCGGTAGATAACTTTTTAAACACCAAGAATGATTATGTTGCAAATGTTGAAGACGAAATTAAATACGTTGATTATGTAAATTTAAAATCTGATGCAAACTATGTTTATAGCAAAAAATTAACAAAAAATATGCTTTATAGAATTTTATCAAGTTGTGCGTATTTATTAGTTATGTTGGTGATTTGCGCTATTGCTGTTAGCAGATTGAATGCAAGTCCGCTCTATTACATATTTTTAATAGCAAGCATATTGTTTATTCTATTCTCTATCACACTCTTCTTACTGAACGCTGAAAAGTTCAGACTAAAACATAAAAATAGTCCGCTAAAAATTGATATTAAAAAACATATAATAATTGCAACAGCAATATTTATTTTAGTATTTATATTGTGCGTGATTGTGAGTGTTACAAGTGGAGTTGAAAACATTTTCGCCTTATATAATTTTGCTAATCTTTATGCCCCACTTCTTATTAGCACAACACTTTATATTGATATATTATTCTCTTACTTGTTCCTGGTTAAACATTTATAGTTGGAGGTAAAATGTTGCCTGTATTAAAAGTTGAAGGTCTTACTAAAACATATGGAAAGAAAAACGTCGTGGACGATGTTACCTTTTCCGTTTTTGCTGGTCAAATATTTGGTTTTGTAGGGCCAAATGGCGCGGGTAAATCAACAACTATTCGTATGATAACCGGTTTAACGCCTATCACAAAAGGTAGTGTTAGAATTGCAGGTTACAGCGTGCAACACGCTTTTAAAAATGCTATATCGCGTGTTGGCGCTGTTGTTGAAATGCCGCAACTCTACTCTTATATGTCTGGGCTTAAAAACCTTAAACTTTTTGCAGGTTTTTATGGTAAAAAAGCAGTTGCTAGAATTCCTAATATTGTTAAATTAGTTGGTCTTGAAAATAGAATTAAAGATAAGGTGTCTACCTACTCTCTTGGTATGAAACAGCGTTTAGGTATAGCACAAGCGCTTTTGAATAAACCTGAACTTTTAATTTTGGACGAGCCTACAAACGGTCTTGACCCTAACGGTATTGTTGAAATGCGAAACATTTTGCGTGTGCTTGCAGAACACGAAAAAATGGCAATTATTATATCAAGCCATAACCTTGCTGAATTAGAGCAAATTTGTGATGTTATAGGTGTTATTAACGACGGCAAGTTGATAGAATATAAAACCATGGAAGAAATTAGCCAAATGGTTGAAGACCGCCAAAGAGTTCAATTGCTCTGCAACTACCCTAATTATGCCGCTCTACTTATTAAACAAAAATTCAATTTGAAAACAAAGGTTGTTGGCAATTCTGTTATTGCACCTATTAAAGAACGCAGTATTGCTAGCATAATATCGTATTTAACTTATAAGAAAATTAAGATTTACGGCATTAAGAAAATTCAAAAATCGCTTGAAGAGTTGTATTTTGAAATACTAAATAACAAAAGAACTTCAACAAGTATTATATAGGAGAATTATGTTTAAAGTTGTTTCCGCAGAACTTAAAAAAATAGTTGCTAAGCCAGGTGTTTATATTCTGGCTATATTGCTTGCTGCAATATTAGTTTTAGGCGTTTTTATTTATGAACCAACATTATATGAAGACAACACTATCACATTGTATGGTGATTTTGACACTCAGTATTCAGATTATATTGGTGACGGCGTAACTTCTGGAATTAAAGTTTTGTATGACGACCTAATAACTGATGCCACAAATAATGTTTCAAGTTACGTTGAAGATAACACAACAACAGAAGATAGAGTCAACAGCGCTTATGCTGAATTTGAAGAAGAATATAGAGCGTATAAAGAATGTGCAACAAATGATTCGGACACGGCGTATATAAACTACACAAGGCAAAATTTATTAAATTCACTAAGCGGTTTAAACACAGTAGTTTCAAACGCTATCAATGCAACAAGCAGTGGTTCGTACCTACTTCTAACCAGCACCGACAATTATAGAAATTATAATAGCATGTACGACGAAATGGTTAGGATATTTAATGTAACAGCAAATAAAGAACAAATAGCGGAAATTTGTTATAACTTTGAACAAAACATACAACCACAATTAGATAGCATATTTAATTCGTTTATTTACCCTATTTTGAGCGACGAAACAATTTATAGATACACATCAACTAATGAAGATTCACGTTTAACTATACAAACAAATCGTTTAAACGAAATTCACTCTCAAATTGTTGAATTAAACCAAAATGTTCAAGAAAACCCAACAATGGATAGTGACGGAAGCGCGCGTGTTGAACTTGCTAGACTTGTTAACTTATACGCTTCCACAGCAAGGACTTATTCTAACCTAGTAAGAAACGAATTGTTATCTAATGCATTTTCATTTACAACGACGAGCGAACAATTAAACTTATTATTCCTAGATGTTGAAAGTGAATACAATTCTAATTCTCAACTAATTAAATATAACTACTTATTTGAAAATAATAAAACAGAAGACGATTTTGCTAACCCACTCACTATAGGTGTTACATCAAATCACCAAATAAACGCGTATGATTATGCGTATTTTATATTAAAGTTGTTCTCATTTATCCTTATAGTTTACGCAATTATGACAACTATACACGCAATTAGCGGTGAAGTTAAAGACGGTTCAATGAGATATTTTGCAATACGCCCAGTTAGCAGAAACAACATAATTTTTGGTAAGTTATTTGCCGTATTTATAATGACTTTTATAATGACGTTATTTAGTGCTGTTATTGCTTTGCTTGTTGGTGGTGCTGTTTATGGTTTTTACAGTTTGCCTATTTTAACAATATTCAATAGTAGCGTTGCAATAACTATGCACCCTATTGTTATGATATTTGTATTCTTAGTTAGTTTGCTCATTGAAATTCTTGTGTATATGGCAATTGCTGGGCTACTTGCATGTTTACTCAAATCTGACCTTCTTGCCGTAACAATTATGTTGGTGTTCTACATTATAAATGTAATCTTACCTATTGCATTTGGCGGAATAAATAGTTGGCTTGCATTCTACCCATTCTCTCATATCTCATTATATGCATTATTTGGAAGTTCAATATATGCCGTTGAAGACAATTTGCTAAACAACATGCTCGGCGAAAAGATTTATGCTGGTTCAAATATTGGGCTCACCCTTGTTATAGTTCTAGTTATAATTATTGTATGTAATTTTATAAGTTCAAGAATATTTAAGAAAAAAGAATTATAAAACAAGTAATTGTAATTATTAAATTAAAACCTGTATTAGAAATCAAATGTCATGATATTTAGTGCGTAATTTAAGTTATTTTGAATAAATATTTGTTAAAAAAATCTACCTAAGATTTTGAAAAATTCGATGTCCGTTGGTAGATTTTTTTATTTTTAATAATGTTTTTATAATTCAATTTGAGTATTATATTTATTTTGAAATTTATTTAAAAATTTTTCAATTTTTTCTAGCATTCCAAGTTTAAGAATAAGATTATACAATTTAACCGGTATATATGGTCCATTTTTACCTATCTGTATTGAGTAATTATAACTTTTAGTTTTTCCGCGTCTATCCTTAACAACTCTATCCACCTGTGGTTTTTCAACAACGGAAGTTTCATTGAGTACTGTAAGCGCAGTTGGTTGCAATAATGGCTGATTTATTTCTTTTTCAGAAGTTTTTTCTAGATCTTTTTCTATTTCTTCATCTAATGACTTGTTTTTATTTTTAGCACGAAGAGTTTTAATCCAATTTATTAATTCTTTAATTGGATTGAAAGATACTGTATACTCAATTTGTTTGTCATTATCAACTTGTTCTTCTTCTAACTTATTAACACTTTCAGCAGTTTGTTTAATTATTTCATTTAAGTTAAAACCAAAATTATCTAAATCTAAAATATCTTTATACTTTGTAAAAAATTGCAATACTTCCTTTTTTTGTTCAGTTGTTAACAAATCTCTTGATAACATTTCAAAAGTTATTTCTAAATTATTTTTAATATATCTAGCAGATTCTTTCGATTCTTCACTTCCTGTTATTATAATATACTGTAAAGCGTAGTTAAAATTATAGTTAAATATCTGCATATTTGAAAATACATTCAAATTTTCTTTCAATAATGTCTCAAAATTAGTAATAAATTTGGAATAATTCTCTTGACCACCAAAAATAGAATCAAATGTTTCATTATGAGTATAAAGGAGATCTGATTTTATAAATTCCCAAACTAAGACTAAATCTGAAACATCGCCCATGTCTAATTCACTTGGGACTGAAAATGTGTATGGTGTTATCTCAATATTCTTATCAATTATATCAGGTTGCGTACTAGCCTTTTTAAGAATAATTTTTTGATTTAAAGATTGGAATTTTTCATCATTTATTTCGTTTGCATCGTTTATAGATTCTTGTAAATTAGCAAATATATTTGAATACGCACTACTAATAATTAAAGTTGATGCTGTTAACTCTGCTATTCTATCTTCTAATTGCTTTATCTGTACTTCAATTTCTTTTGTGCTTTCTTTCGGCATATTTGCTTCATTTTCAATTTCTTTATTTATACCAGTGAAAACCTGTTTAATTTGTTTTGGTAAAATTTTTAAATTCTTTTTTAATTTATCAATTCCATTGTTTGCAATTTCTTGAATTTTATCGCACAAATTTAGTATTCTTTTCCCTAACGTTGGATTTAATTTTATAACATTTAGGTCATCGTTCAATGATTCTAAACTGTTAGAAAATAATTCAACATCTTCACCAGATTTGTTAATACTTTTAGAAAGTTTTTCAATAAAAGATTTTTCGGTGGTAGATAATTTTGATTCATTTTCTAAGTTATTCACCGCTAATGCAAGTGTATTAAAATCTGTTGATATTTGCATTCCAAGTATTTTATAGACATCAACTATTTCACCCAAGTTTTCTTTATAAATTGTTTCCATGTAATCTCCTTTATTCAATTTGTAAAGTACAAAATCTAATTTTATTATTTATTATTTTTGGTGTTTTGATATCTCGCCTGTTGCTAATGCGTCGCACCTATTATTATAAACGTTATCTGCGTGACCTTTAACTTTTATCCATGTGATTTTGTGAGTGTTATTTAACTCAATTAGTTTTTGCCATAAATCAACATTTTGAACAGGTTTTTTATTAGAAGATTTAAAACCATTCATTTGCCATTTAGTGAGCCACCCTTCTAAAAAGGCGTTTACTAAATATGCGCTATCACTATATAACTCCACTTCACAAGGTTCTTTTAATCGCTCCAGCGCTTTAATTGCCGCGGTTAATTCCATTTTATTATTGGTCGTATTCTCTTCAAAACCGCTCATTTCACGCATTTGGTCTTTATAAAAAAGAATAGCACCCCAACCGCCAACACCAGGATTGCCACTGCACGCGCCATCAGTGTAAATCGTTACTGTTTTCATATGTGTATTTTATCAAATATTTATTTTTTAGTCAATTATGTAAAATTAAAAAAATCATAAATATATAATTGTTTTTAATAAAAAAATAAAACCCTTAATAGGTTTTAATTTGTTTTGGCAGGGGAGACGCGATTCGAACACGCAACCTACGGTTTTGGAGACCGCTACTCTACCATTGAGCCACTCCCCTACGAATATTTACATCTTACTATAATTGTGTTTTATTGTCAAGGAAATTAACAAAATTAAAAAATATATATAAAAAATTTAACTTTACTATAAATTGAAATAAATATAAAAAAAATAGTCTTACTGAAAGACTATTTTTCTTATTTAAAAGATTAAATTTCTTAATTAAATTTATTTACTTTGCTGTGTCTGTGAAACGGGACTCGCGAATTACGTTTACTTTAATGTGACCAGGATATTCAAGTTTTGCTTCAATTTGTTTTGCAATGTCGTGTGCTAAAACTTGAGCCTCATCATCGCTAATTTGTTCAGGTTTAACCATAACACGAATTTCCCTACCCGCTTGAATTGCATAAGTTTTTTCAACACCTTGGAATTCGTTTGCTATTGCTTCTAAGTCCTGCAAACGTTTGATGTAGTTTTCAATAGACTCACGCCTTGCACCTGGACGCGAACTTGAAATTGCGTCTGCTGCCTGAACTAAAACCGCTTCTAATGTTTTAGGTTCAACGTCATTGTGGTGCGCCTCAATGCAGTGAATAACCGCTTCACTCTCTTTATATTTTCTAGCGAGTTCAACACCGATTGAAACGTGTGTCCCTTCAACTTCTTGGTCAACTGCTTTACCAAGGTCGTGAAGAAGACCACCACGCCTTGCAACTTTTTCGTTTGCGCCAACTTCTGCTGCTAACATTCCAGCAATATATGAAACTTCAAGTGAGTGGTTTAGTACATTTTGACCATAACTTGTTCTATACTTTAATCTACCTAAAACCTTAACAATTTCAGGGTGAATGTTATGAATATCTGCATCAAAGCAAGCATTTTCACCAGCTTCTTTGATTGTTTCTTCAACGTCACGTTGCACTTTTTGAACAATCTCTTCAATACGTGCTGGATGAATTCTACCGTCCATAATCAACTTTTCAAGTGAAATGCGCGCTACTTCCCTTCTAACAGGGTCAAAACCTGAAAGTGTGATCGCTTCTGGTGTGTCGTCCACAATGAAATCAATACCGGTTGCTGCTTCTAAGGCACGAATATTTCTACCTTCACGGCCAATAATTCTACCCTTCATTTCTTCGTTTGGCAATGCAACAACGCTTGTTGTAACTTCACTTGTGTTATCAACTGCGCACTTTTGAATGGCAAGTGTTATAATGTTACGCGCTTTTTTGTCTGCTTCAAGGCGTGCCTTATCTTCAATCTCTTTTGCTATCTTTACTGCGTCAATTTTTGCTTCTTCTGTGTAGCGGTCAATTATAACTTGCTTTGCTTCTTCTTTGGTCATATTGCTAACTTTTTCAAGTTCTTTAACAATGCTATTTTGAAGCTCGTCCAACGCACTTTCTTTATTATTTAATGCCTCAATTTGATTGTGAATTTTATCTTTTGCAAGTTCTAATTCTTCACTCTTCTTATCTAGGGCATTTTCGCGCTTTGTTAAATGTTCTTCGCGCATAAGTAAACGTTCTTCACTGCGTTTACCTTCTTCGCGCCTAACTCTACTTTCTTCTTCAAAAGTGGTTTTTAACAAACTAATTTCTTTATTTGTTTGTTCAACTTGTTCTTTTTTAATCTTTTCCGCCTGAGCGTAAGCATCATTTAAGATTTTATCTGCTTTTATACTTGCTGATTTATTTTTTTTATTTATAACAATAGCGTAAATACCAAATCCAGCACCTACACCGATTGCTAGCATAACAATTGATAAAATAACAGTTAAAGTGACGCTTACACTACATAGCAAACTCAAATTTACCATATAATGTACCTTCCCTTTAATGTCTAACAATTAAGACAATATTATTATACATTAAATAAACTGCACTGTCAAGTAAACTTAAATTCAAATTGAAAAAATATAAACGCATAAAATTTGAGCGCTTATATGGTATAACTTCATATTAAAACTTTTAACTATATATAGTGTATTATATAAGATTTAGACATAATATTTAGACATTATCTAATTCTATAACTTCAATACTATCTAAAATTGAAGCAAGAATATTATTTAAATTTATTTTTGTTTCTTCTCTTTCTGAGTCCTTAATTCTAGGCTTAATAATAGGGTTTCTTGGTAAGAACACAGTGCAACAATCTTCGTAAGGTAAAATGCTTGTTTCATACGTGCCTATTTTTTTAGCAATTTCAATGATTTCTTCTTTGTTGAAACTAATTAGTGGACGCAAAACTATGTATTTTGCAACACTATTGGTGCTATTTAAACTTTCAATTGTTTGACTAGCAACTTGACCTAAACTTTCGCCTGTTACTATAGTTTTATAATTATGTTTTTCACATAAATAATTTGCAACTCTAATCATTGAGCGCCTTAAAAGGTTTATTGCATATTCGCTATTGCAATGAATATGGAATTCTTCTTGTAGTTTTGTCATAGAGCAAATATACATATATTTAGCGCCTATAAATTTTTTAATCTTCTTTGCAAGTGTTATAACCTTTTCTTTTGCTTGTGGGCTTGTGTATGGAAAACTATCAAAATGCAAAATATCTTGTCTTAGTCCGCGTTTTGCCATGCAAAAACCTGCAACAGGGCTATCTATTCCACCACTTAATAATAGCAAGCCGTCTGCTTTCTCACCGAGTGGCAAGCCTGAATAAGAGTGAATTGTATCAGTAAACACAAAGGTCTTTCCATTTTCACGAATGTCAACGCTTATAGTTATATCTGGGTTATGAATATCAACGTGTGCCATACTATTATTTTTAAGCACAATTTCCCCAAGGTCTGCTGCAAAATCGTTTGATTTAATTGGAAATGATTTGTCCGCACGATTTACGTCGCACTTGAATGATTTGTTTATTTTAATAGTTGAAACATAGTTTTTAACTTCGTCAACATCTGAATTCAACTCTACTGCAATAGAAATTGAATGCACACCAAAAACTGCGGTTAGCGCGTCGATTATATCCTGTTCATATGAATTATCATAATCGCGCAACACTAACCTATTTTGTATGTTTTCCAATTTGCAAGGTACATTTTTAATCGCTTCTTTTATGTTAGAATATAGCAAATTAAGGAAATATTTTTTATTTCCACCTTTTAAATGTATTTCATTAAATCTAATTAAAATTACTTTTTCCATAACTAAACCTATTTATCTATTTAATGTTTTTCTGTATTCGCTTACAGCGTTAGAAATCGTTTGTGCTAAATCTTCGCAGTCCTTAACAGTGACATCTGCATCAAAACTAATTCTTAATGCGCCTTCTGCGTATTTTTTTGGCACAATTGAAGCAATAACTCGATTTATCTTTGTTCCGCTGTTACAAGCAGAACCAGTGCCTATCAAATAGCCTTTACTTTCCACCATATGTGCAATCGTTTCACCACGCACTCCTGCAAAACATACTGAAATTATATTATCAACGCAATTTTCGTCTGAAATCAGATAATAGTCCCCTGATAAATTGCTTATAAACGCCTGTTTAAAAGACGAAAAGTTTTCTTTATCTAAACTTTCAACCGCCACCTTAAAAGACATAATTGCAGGAGTGTTTTCCGTACCTGCACGCAAATTAGATTCTTGACCGCCACCTATAATAAAAGGTTTAAATTTGTTTACATTTTTAATATATAAAGCACCTATACCTTTTGGCCCATGAATTTTGTGAGCGGATATAGTGTAGTAATCAACGCCTAAATCTTTTAAGTCAATATCAATTTTGCCAACTGCCTGCACGCCGTCTGAATGTATCATCGCGTTAGGGCTATATGACCGAGTTAACTCAACCACCCTTTTTATATCGTTAATTGCACCTGTTTCGTTACTTACATGAATGCAGGATACCAATGCAACAGAATTATCCAATTCACTTTCTAGCGCGTTAAAATCAATAGAACCATTATTTTTAAGTGGTATAAATTTAACATTAAAACCTTTTTCTTGATAGACTTTCGCGGTGTTATGAATAGAACTATGTTCACTAGCACTAATGATATATTTCTTATCCTTTCTTGTTATGCAACTATTTAACACTGCGTTGTTGGCTTCACTTGCACAACCTGTGAAAATAAAGGTTGAGTTTTTATCACCCTTAAAATATTTTACCAAAAAAGAACGCGCATCTTCTATTATTTTTTTACTATCTATTGCGTTTTTATAGAGCGCGCTTGGGTTATAGTAATAATCGCTTGCTGATATATATGCGTCTAATGCGGACTTACTAATTTTTGTTGTGGACGCGTTGTCAAAATACTTCATAACGCTATTATATCACAACAAATAATTTTCTTCAATAATTTTATAAACAAAACTTATAATATTAGTTTAATTTAATCTATTTAATTTTAAGTTTTTGTTTGTTTCTTATAACTATTAAATCAGAAGGTATCATATAGTTAATGATATATGGTCTTAATTTTTTTGATATTAAATACTATGGCACAAGGTCAAGTGCTTCACCTATGCTTCCACCATTTAGATAAACTTCTGGCACTTTTCCTACGATTATGCTTTCAGCAAGCATCACTTGGTTAGTTGAATACACATCATACGATTTTATAGGCATAACAATGCTAACGTGTATGTTGATATAAAGGTATAACATATGTTTTGTCATATTTATACCGACTGAATCAAATTCACTCACAAAATCACTACTAACCGCTCCGATTGGCACAAGCCTTAACCCAATGGTTGGACCGCGCCCTATTAAAAATGGAATGCCGGTCATTGTGCCAATATTTAGCCTTAATCCATCTTCACCAAGCGTTTGCATCTCTATTTGTGCTTCTTTTATTATTTCACGGGTTATGCTGTTTATTTCATACTGGTTAGCGCTCATTGTTTGAATTTCGCCATTATTGTTGTAGTTGATATCAATGAGTGAGTCATAACTCAATGTTCGATTTATAACATTACTAACCGCTAAATTGATGGCTTGTTCAATAATACGCCGTGTTTCTGCTTCTGAATACGTGATTATAACAGGGCTCATAACAAAAAAATAATAGCATAATAAGATAACCAGTATTAACCCTAAACTTACGCACACTTTTATTTTTTTGCTAATTTTTTTCACATTTAATTATATTAAAATAAAGCAATAATTATGAAATTACAATTTCAATTGAATTATTGCTTCAACCTAATTATTTATTGATAAAAATCAATATTCAAAATAACTTAATGAATTTAATATCCTTCTTATTTAATTTCTAACATTTAATGACCGCCACGCTTGGTTTTGCTGTTGAATATTAACGCAAATATAAATGATGCAAATATTGCCATTGCAATTCCACCTGCTGCGGCGGATAGTCCACCTGTAAACACACCTATAAAACCACTTTCCTGTGCAGCCGTTATAGCACCACGAGCAAGTGTTGCACCAAAACCAATTATTGGCACGCTTGCCCCAGCCTTTGCAAACTCTCTAAATGGAGCATATACATTAAACAATTCAAGTATCATACCAATTATTAAGAATAGCACTAAAATACGTGCTGTGGTTATTTTAGTTCTAATTACTAGAATTTGCGCCAAAAAACAAATAAACCCACCTACTAGAAAAGATACAACATAATCCCAAATATTTATCATTTTGTGCTCCTTTTTTTCGAAAATAAAGATGCATCACGCGTCTTCATAGTTAAATTTGTTTTCTTTGTTTTAGAATTGCTTATAGCCGTCGTGTTAGTTTTGGACGCTTTCTTTGTTTTAGATTTAGCCGTATTGGTTGAACGTTTTGACACTAATGACCTTGCTTTTCTAGTCATTTTATCATCTTCGTCCGCTCCAAAATTAATTGTTTTAGATTGAGATTGTTTCTTATTTTCAACGTATTCAAATTCAACCGCATGTGCAATTCCTGGAATTGTGTCACCTTGTTGAGATGTGGTTGTGCTCATCAATGCACCAGTTGATACAAGTAACACTCGCTTGAATTCACCATTTTTTAATTTTTTAAGCAGGTATGAATTCAGCACACTCGCACTGCAACCTGCTCCACTTCCACCCATAAAAACACGTTCGGTTTTATCAAATATCATACAACCGCAATCTGAATAATTTTTTCCAAGCACAACGCCGTTATGTTCCATAAGGTCTATCAAAATTTCGCTACCAAGTTTACCTAAATCGCCTGTTAAAATCATGTCATAATCTTTGGTTGTTAAATTTCGATTTTTGATATGTGTTAGTATAGTATCGCACGCCGCAGGCGCCATAGCCGCACCCATGTTGTTTATATCGCTAATACCAAAATCAATAACTTTTCCAAAGGTAACACTGTTAATTCTAATGTTGCTTTTTGTTTTTGATATAACGCATGCTCCGCCACCTGTTATCGTCCATTGTGCTGTTGGTGGACGTTGATTTCCAAGTTCAAGCGGAAATCGATATTGCCTTTCTGCACTTGAAAAATGTGTGCACGTTCCTGCAACAACATTTTCAGCCAAATTATTGTCTACAAATATACTTGCAAGTGCAAGCGACTCAGTCATAGTGGCGCACGCTGAATATAGCCCAATAAATGGTAAAGATAATTCGCGTGCAGTAAACGACGAACTAACTATTTGATTTAGTAAGTCTCCACCAAAAAAGAACTGTATATCACTTATATTTAGTCCTGATTTTTCTATAGCACCTGTTATTATATCTCGTAATAATTTGCGCTCACTTTTTTCAAAGGTGGCTTCTTTGAGTGTGTCGTCCTTTATGATGTAATCAAAATAATCTTTTAGTGGACCTTTTCCTTCAAGTGGTCCAACCATACTGTAACCTTCAAGTAGGTATGTGTCATTTTTAAGTATTATTGTTTGCATAACACCTCACAAAAATAAGCCAACAAAACCGCATAATATTGAGCCGACCACTCCGCAAACTATAACCGGTCCTGCAATGGTAAACATCTTCACGCAAATTCCGTATATGATACCTTCTTTTTTAAACTCTATTGCAGGGCTTGAAATTGAGTTTGAAAAACCTGTGATTGGTATAACAGAACCAGCGCCACCCCATGCGCCAATAACATCATAAACACCAAGTCCTGTTAAAAAGCAGGTTATAAATATAATTGTCATTAACATGCAGGTTGACAATTCGCTTTCAGCCAAATTTGGAAATAAGTAACTATATAGGTCATAAAAACCTTGCCCAATAGCACAAATAAAGCCACCCAATAAAAACGCTTTAAAAAGTGACGGCCAAGCGCGTGTTTTTGGTATTTTAGACTCAACATATAAGTTATAATTTGAATTTCTTTCTTCTTTTTCCATAATTCACCTCTAACTGATTATTGACAAAATAATGCGAAAAATACATCTAGAAATTAGCAAATCAATAAATAAAATTTTTAATTTTAAACATACTAAAAATGACAATAAATTTTTAAAGGAGAAAATATGAAAAAAATAATACCAATTCTAGCCATAACAAGCGCAGGTTTATTGCTGTCTGGTTGCAGTTACACAATAGAAAAAATAGAACCAACCGACTACCAATCAAACCTAATGGAGTTTAAACAACAAGTGAACAATCTATCAACTATAAATGAAGAAAATTTATCAAAAATTGCTTTTAATAAATATCAATTATCTATTGTTGAAGACGACGAAATTAAGTTAATTGACAAAACTGATTTAAATAATTTATCTCAAAACAGCACAAGTAATGATTTAGCAAATAATAGTGAAAATATAGAAAAAAATTTAGAAAATTCAAAAAATAACACTAAAATCAGCGAAAATGATGTCGAAAACAATGAAATTTTAAAAAATAAATTAAAAAATTTAAAACAAAATGATAATTTACTTACAACTGAAAAATCAACAAAAACTGAAACTGAGACCAAGAATACAACTAACAATCTAACAACTTTAAACGATAAATCACAAAATAATAATTCAGAAAATAACGTTGCAACAATAGATAACACATTGAATAATACCAATTCTGATAATTCAATAAATAATGGCACAAATAACATTACAACAATAACTCCAAAAACCAGTACAGATACAACAAACTCAACAACTCAAAATGCAGATAATAATGAAAATACAAACGAAAACCAAGCAGAAACGGACGAAAAAATATCAACCCTTTATTCTTTGTCAAATGACATTGAAGAAAGCACAAGTGAATTTAATCAACTAAAAACAAAACTTGTTGATGCTATAAATGAAACTCAAAACTTAATTAGTAAAGTGCAAAATAAAGAGATTGAATTGACAACCGAAGAGCGCATGCTACTCACTGAACAAACAAGGCAGTTAAAGGACCTTGGAAGGAATTTATCACGTTCCACCACTGAACTAGCAATTAGTTTAAGTGATATATCTAACCTATTTGAGAGCAACGGCAGCCTTGATATGGACGCTTTGAACTTTAAATATATGGTTGTATTAGATAATCTAATAAATGGAAATGAAATGATGGAAAACAGTTTAAATTCTTTAAGACTTATTAATTCAATGTTTAATATGAATAGTAGAAATCTACCAGATAATGCGCGCGGAAGAATTGTATATGGCTTCAAAAACAATAATGACCCAGCAATTATGAAAGATTATATAATAAATAATGATGGAAGCATAACCGAAAATGTACCTAACGCGAATAATAACTCAAACTCAATAGATAATTCTACAAATTTAAACAATGATACAACCAATTCAACCAATCAAAATGGTAATTCTTTAAATGAGAATCAAACTAATAATCAAAATGAAACAAACAATGTAACGACTGATAGCACAAATAACAACGCTAATTCAGTTACTAGGTCTAATGTTGACAGTTATCAAAATAACAGATTAAAAGCAAATATTGACACCTATTATAACACAAATCGCCACAATATAGATTCATTCTTTAACACTGCCCTTTTAGATAATGAATTTATGTATGGAAATAATGGTTATGGTTACAACATGAATGGTTTCAACCCATATATGGCGCAATATCAAAATTATGAAAATATGAATAGGAACAATCAATACAATAACTTAAATAATAATTTTAATAATTCACAATTCGATAACCAAAATCAAACAAATTTAGCAGAAAATACTCAAACAAACAATAATGAAACCGACAAGGTAAATAATACTACTAATGGTGTTGAAAATAATCAAAATACACAAAATAAGCAACAAAGACGCAAAAAATTTAAAAAAAATATTGACACCTATCGTGACGAAAATACCCCAACTCTAAAAAGTAAATTTGCCAAATTTAAGCAATCAATTCGTGGGTTTTTTAGCAAAGTACAACCTTTGAAAGACGACCAAATTTCAAATCCTGTTTATAGATTTTCAGCAGACGACAATAAAAAAATAAATAATTAATATATTTACTTTTATAATAAAAATGAATTAAAAAAAGTCTCTTTTGGAGACTTTTTTATTGATTAATAATTTAAAATATAATTAAACATATATAAAATATTATAATCTTTCAATGTATGTTCCAGTTCTAGTGTCCACCCTTACTCTATCACCTTCATTTACGAATAAAGGAACTTGAATAACATAGCCGGTTTCAAGAGTAGCTGGTTTACCACCTGTTTTAACTGTATCACCCCTAACGCCTGGTTCGGTTTTAGTGATTGTTAATTCAACAAATAGTGGTGGTTCAACGTTAATTGGAACGCCGTTATAAAATTGAACGTTACAATTTGTGTTTTCAACCACAAAATTCAATGCATCTTTAACTGAATCATAGTTGAAAGGAATTTGGTCATAAGTTTCATTATCCATGAAATAATACAAACCACCTTCGTTGTATAAATACATCATTTCCTTTCTTTCAATAGTTACGTCGTTTAATTTTTCGCTTGGGTTGTGAGTTAATTCCAAAACTTTACCTGTTAAAATATCCTTTTGAGTTATTCTAACAAAAGCCGCTCCCTTTCCTGGTTTAACGTGTTGGAAATCAACAACTAATTGCAAACTTGGTTTTTTAGGGTCGGTTGACTTTCCGTCGTCAAATATAACTCCCTTTCTAACATCTCCTGCTAATATCATAATTTCTCCTTTTTTGTTTTTTTAATTTTGAAATATATATCTAGTTTATTGTAACATATCTTAGAGTATTTGACAAGCGTCTAACCTAAAAACAAACTCATTTTTGCATTACTATTATGAACTTGAATAAGTGCAATCGTGTCCAACTCGTTATTTAATTTATATGTTCCATCTTGTAAATCAGTTTTAATTGTTTGACCATTTAATATTTTTTTTGTGTTAATATCTGATAATTCTATCTTATTATAATCTAACACGCTGTCAATTGGTAAAATGTAATTTTCTATATTGTCCTTTGTTAGCGATTTTATATCGATTGATTGGTTTAAATCAAATTTGCCAACCTTTGTTCTAACTAAACTTATCATAGTGGCATAAGTGTTTAATTTGTATGCTATATCTCTACCAAGCGCACGAATATATGTTCCCGAACCGCAGGTTATTTCAAGTGTTAAAATATTATCATTAAAATCGATTATTTTCAATTCATAAATTTTAACAACTTTTGCCGGCAATACAAAATCTTCATTTTTTCTTGCTAACATGTATGCTCTAACACCGTTTACAGATTTTGCGCTATACTTTGGTGGAATTTGAGATATTTCTCCAACAAATGTGTTTAGTATGGCTTCTATCTCTTTTCTAGTTACAATCTTATTATTTGAATTAGTAATTTTACCGGTTGAATCAAGCGTGTTGGTTTCTTCACCAAAATGAAAAGTTGCAACATAAGTTTTTTTCTTTTCTTGCATAATATCAAACAGTTTTGTTGCCTTTCCAATAGTTACAAGTAAAACGCCTGTTGCCATTGGGTCAAGCGTGCCAAGGTGCCCAACACGGCTTAAACCTATAAGACGTTTTATTTTGTTTACTACGTCAAAACTAGTCCAATCGGTTGGTTTGTTTATGACTATCACACCTTTATTTTTCATTGCCACTGCCTTCGAAATCGTCATCAGGCTTTGTTGTATATGTTATATTCTTTAAAATACTTTCTATTTTATTTGAATATTCCATACTATTATCTAAAAAGAAATTTAACCTTGGTGTTACTCTAAGTTTTATTTTTTTGCTTAATTCACGCCTAAGAAAACCACCTGCTCCTTTAATTCGTGCTAAAACTTCTTCTTTTGGCGTTTTACCAATGGACGAGATAAAAACCTTTGCTTCCGCTAAATCTGGGGTAACTTCAACATCAGACACACTAACCATTGCGTCGATTTGTGGGTCACGAAGTTCATTATCAATGATATATGCTAGTGTTTTTTTGATTTCTGAATTAATTCGTTCTTGCCTTACGCTTTTCATTCTTCAATCCTTTTAAGAGTGTAACACTCAATCACATCGCCAACTTGAACGCCGTCAAAATCGGTCTTAATACCACACTCTCTATCTTTTCCTGCTTCTTTAACATCGTCTTTAACAATTTTTAGCGACCTAATTTCTGTTTCAGCAACAACATCTTTTCCGCGGTAAATTCTAGCTTTACCACCGCGAACAATCTTACCGTCCATTACCATAGAACCAGCAATAATTCCCGATGTTGAAAGTTTAAACACCATAAGAACGTTTGCTCTACCCATATAAACTTCTTCATATTTAGGTTCTTTCATACCTTTTATTACGCGCTCAATTTCGTCTAGTAACTCGTAAATAATCTTATATGAATAGATTTTAATCTTCATTTTTTCAGCAGTAGTTTTAACTTTACTATCTTGGCTAACGTTGAATGCAACAACCATTGCGTTTGAAGCACTTGCTAAAATTAAATCACTTTCGCTAATTGCTCCAACACCACTATGAATGATGTTGATTTTAACTTCGTCATTTGCAAGTTTCATTATAGACGACCTAATTGCTTCAAGTGAACCATGCACATCTGTTTTTAATATTATGTTAAGAACTTTAACGTCCTTTTCACTTGTCTTTTGAATAAGGTCTTCAAGGGTGTTGCCACCGCTATTTTTCAATAACTCTTCACGTTGTTTTGCTTTTCTTTCTTCAACGATTTGTTTTGATAGTTTTTCTTCAACCACAGTGAAACTTTCACCAGCGCTTGGCACTTCATTAAATCCGAGCACTGTTACAGGCATTGAAGGTGTTGCAACTTTAACTTGTTTGTTATTTTCGTCTATCATTGCCCTTACTTTACAAATACTTGTACCTGAAACGATTGTGTCTCCAATATGAAGTGAACCGTCAAGGACTATCAGCGAAGAAACAGCGCCACGGCCTTTATCTAGGCGCGCTTCCAAAATTGTTCCCATTGCTGGTACATTTGGGTTTGCTTTTAAATCTAACATATCAGCAACTAGTAAAATTGTTTCAAGTAATTTATCAATACCTTCACCAGTTAGCGCTGAAATTTTGCAGATTATAGCATCCCCGCCCCATGCTTCTGGGATAACGTTGTGCTCTGCTAATTGTTGCAAAACTCTATCTGGGTCGGCTTGTGGTTTATCCATTTTGTTTATAGCAACAATCATTGGAATTCCAGCAGATTTGATATGGCTAATTGCTTCAACAGTTTGTGGCATTATACCGTCGTCCGCTGCAACGATTAAAATAGCAATGTCTGTTACAGACGCACCACGCGCACGCATTGCTGTGAATGCTTCATGACCAGGAGTATCAATAAATGTTATATATTTATCTTGCACTGGAACACGATATGCGCCAATCGCTTGTGTTATACCGCCTGCTTCACCAAGGGTAACTTTTGTTTTTCTAATGTAGTCAAGCAAACTTGTTTTACCATGGTCAACGTGACCCATAACTGTTACTATAGGTGGACGAGTAACAGCGTCTTTTTGGTCGTATGAACGGATATTTTGTTGCACGTCTTTTAACTTTTCTTCACTAGTTTTATCTAGTTTTTGAATTAGTTCAACTCCCATATCAGACATAACCAATTCGGCAGTTGCAAAGTCAATAGTTGAGTTGATTGTAACCATCATTCCAAGCAACATAAATTTCTTGATTATTTCACTAACAGGTTTGCCACTAACTTCGCTAAGTAGTTTAATTGTGATGTTATCTGTTGTGATGATTGCTGGTCCTGTTGGCTTTTCAACCGCCACCGCAACCGCTTCTTTTTTCTTCGTGCGTATTTTACGATTGATAATTCTATCTTCATTGATTTCGTCGTCAATCATACCGCGCTTAATTAAATCACGCTTTGTATAGCCCTTTTTCTCTTCATAATGCTCTGTTTCTTTCTTTTTATTTCCAAAGTTACGTGTTGGACTAGCAGTAATAATAGGTTGAGCATAATTGATTTGTGGACGTTTATTTGCGTTAGCGTTTGGTTTTTGATTTTTATTAAAGTTTTGGTTTCTGTTTTGACCTTGATTTTGATAAGGTCTTGACTGGTTGTTATAGTTAGGTTTTCCGCCCTGCATGTTAGGACGTTTGTCAAATCTAGACTGATTATTTTTGTTATATTGATTGCCGTATTGATTTCGGTTTTGGTTATCTCTATTATTTTGACTATTTGCATTAGGCTTGATTTCAGGCTTTGTTTCTTGTGGTTTTGCTGGTTGAGCGGTTGTTTCAGGTGTTGAAACAACAGGAGAAACTGCTTCCACTTTCTCTTCAACCTTTACTTTTGGCTCGGCCTTTTTACTCTCTTCCATTAACAACTTGGTTTCTTTATCTTTAACAGCGCGCATCAAGTTGTTCATTTCCTGTTTTAGGTTATAAAACTTCTCGGCAAGTGAAATAAACATCTTGTCACGTACCATAGATTGAAGTTGTTTTATTGATTTATTAAATTCTTGATTGTTAACGTTCGCCAATTATATTCTCCTTATTTTCTATTATTGCCTTTGCAAGATTATAGTCCGTTATGCCTACAATTTTAATGTCTTTTAAGTTAATCAATTCCGATATGTCTACATTTAGTTTTAAATGTTCGCAATTATGCTTATTTGCAACATTTTTTGCTAAATTTTCTAGATTTTCACTTGCGGACTTTCCTATTAATATTAAATATAACTTTTTGTCCGTACGCTTTATTGGAGATTGCCCCACAATAAGATTATTTGATTTCTTCGCAAACCCCAGATAACTTATTATTTTGTGCATACTCTTGTAACCTTTCGTAAATTTCATTTGGAACGTTTGATTTAAAAGCACGGTTAAATTGTTTCTTTTTTATTGTTAATTTAATACAATCTTCGCTTTTACAAACATACGCTCCGCGACCACCTAAACGATTATCATAATCAAACATATAGGTTTCACCAACACGCGCCAATCTTAACATTTCGTTTTGGTGTTTTGATTGCCTGCACGCCACACAGCGTCTAAAATTCTTTTCGTGCATAATCACCTATTCGTCAATATCTATGTCGTCAAAGAAATTGTCATCTAAAATAATGTTTGCATTGTTTGCTACAATCTCTCCTGATTTTTCCTTTTCGTGTGTTTCAACTTCACTTGGTTTAACGTCAATTTTGTAGCCTGTGAGTTTTGCTGCAAGCCTTACGTTGTGACCGCCTTTACCAATAGCAAGTGATAATTTATTTTCAGGTACTTTTACATTTGCAACTAAACCTGCTGTGTCAACAGTGATTTCGCTAACTTCTGCTGGGCTAAGCGCTGCAACAATGTAATCGGCTGGGTTGTCGCTATAATTGATAATATCAATCTTTTCGCCGTTTAATTCGTTGATAACTGAATTTATACGTGCACCTTTGTTTCCAATACATGCGCCAACAGGGTCTAGATTAGGAACATTCGTGCTAACTGCAATCTTTGTTCTTAGCCCTGCTTCACGAACAATACCAACAATATTAACGTCGCCATTATTTAATTCTGGAACTTCCATTTCAAGCAACATTCTAACAAAATTAGGGTGTGTTCTAGTTACTTGCAAAACTGAGCCCTTAAAATCGTCCTTAATATGGCGAACATAAACTTTAACTCTATCACCTGGTTTAAATTTATCAGTTGGCAACATATCACGCTTAGTTAAAAGTCCTTCCAAAGTGGTTCCGCCAATTTCAAGGTAAACATTTTCGCCGTCAATACGTTTAACGTTAGCAACGATTAATTTGCCTTCTTTATCTGCTATTTCTTTATAGATTGATTGTTTTTCTATCTCTTTAATCTTTTGAGTGATAACCTGCTTTGCTGTTTGAACTGCTATGCGGTTAAAGTCCTTAGTTGACTCTTCTTGCATAACTTGGTCACCAACCTTATATGAATGCTTGATTTGACGCGCATCTTCAAGGCTGATTTCTTTTTCTTCGTCTTCAACAACTGGTACAACCGTTCTATATGAATATATTTTGATTGTATTCTTTTCAGGGAACAATCTAACTTCTGCATTTTTAGCCATACCACTATTCTTTTTGTATGCAGCAGTTAAGGCTTGCTCTAATGCTTTTATGAAAACATCTTCTTCAATACCACGCTCTTCCCTTAAATCTTTAAGCGCTTCAAAAAAATCTTTATTTACCACGGGTTCCTCCTAAAACTCTACGTGTGGTATAACATATGCCACATCGCTAATACTTACTTCAAAAACTTCGTCATTTAATTTAAATTGATATTTATTTTCGTCTTGTGAAATATAAGTTGCTGTGAATTCCTTTTTGCCTTCCACTTTCCTATATAATTTAACGTCAACCAATTTACCAACATACTTTTTAAATTGCCAATCATACTTCAAGGGTTTATCAAGCCCCCATGAAGAGACATCTAATGTGTATTTTTGGTCTTCGGTTGGGTTAAGGTCGTCAAGGATAGGTTCAATCATGTTGTTAACTTCAACGCAATCGTCTAAACTAACGCCTGTGAGTTTGTCAATGTAGACAATTAAATGCATACCGTCAACTTTCTTAACGTATTCAACGTCAACTAGTTTTATATCTTTGTTAAATTTTGGTTCAATTGCTTCACGCACTATTTCTGCAACTTTCATATTTCTCCTTTTTTCTTTAAAAAGTAATTTAGGAGTGGCACGCCACTCCTATACTCTATTTTGATTTTAACATAATCTTAAAAATAAATCAATAGTTTTTTTATTATTTAATAGAATTAAATAAATTTTATATTTTTATTATGGTTTTATATCCAAAAATTAATATTAAAATTTTAATTTTTATGAAAAACTATCATTTAAAAATAATTTACTTTAATTTTATAAACACTTTTGCGGTGGCGGTTGCATCGTTTATTGCTCTATGTGCGTTATCAAGTGTTATATTTAATCTTTCAACTATTGTACCTAATTTGTAATTTTTAAGTCCTGGTAACTTTTGGTGAGCCATTTCAAGTGTGTCCATTAAAGGGTTATCAAAGTTATATGATAATTTTTTGGCGGCATTATAAATAAATGATATATCAAACGAAATGTTATGCGCAACCATAGTTGCACCGTAACAAAATTTATAAAAATCTGGTAAAACATAGTTTATTGTTGGTGCGTCTTTTACCATATCGTCGGTTATACCTGTAAGTGTTGTAATTTCTTTTGGTATGTGTTTACTTGGTTTTACAAAAGTTGAAAATATTTCGTCAATTCGACCATCTACAACCTTACAAGCACCTATTTCTATAATTTCGTCTTTTATTGCTTCTAGACCAGTTGTTTCAATATCAAAAATAACGAAAGTGCCGTCAAAATGTTTTTCTTCGTCGAATAGACCTGTTTGCTCCATATCAATATATTTTTGTGGGAACACTGTGTGATAATCTTCGTTTACGTGTTTGAAACCAGACTTTATATCTTCCCTTTTATACTCACAGCGTGCAATTGATGTTGCTGTAAAATTTAATTTGCCGTTAAATTCTCTAAACGAACCGAAACAACTTACTTTCATTCCAACAGTTATTAAATCGCCTTTCATTTCGTCTGCTTGGCGCGGAAATATTGAACAATATAAAACTTTTCCGTCATTTCTTATTGAAAAATTGTAAAAAATGTGCTCTATTTCCTTTGTTTCGCCGTTTTTTGTGAAATTACGCTTGTATGTACGTTTTTGTATATTTGTAACTTCACCACAAACGACCACATTTTCTATTGGTGAGTTTATTTTGGTGTAATCTGTTGCGAGCGTATATTCATTTTTGCCAATAATGTCGGTAATTTCAGATAATTCATACACGGTTTTTTCTTCTGCTTCTTTTATGCTAGACATTAACTCTGCATTTTTTTCAATCGCATTTTCGTCACCAACAACATCTTCTTTTCTTTCAAATTTAACCGTGAAATCTGCAAGGAAACTTTCCTTTAATTTATCGGCTAACATTTGTTCGCGATTATTTACGGCATAATCGTATGACATAGGGCTCAAACGCAATGTTAAGTTGACTTTCATATTGTCTATATCAACTTTAACATCGTCAAACGTAAAATTTTTACTAATTGCCGGAAAATTATTTATAATAGTTGAATAAGTGTGGTTTGCGATTGCACGTTTATCTAGCGGACAACGTATAAAATTTAATTCATATTTAACAAAATCTCCTATTAACTCAACAATTTTTTCCATTATAATTTTTTGGTTTTCTTCGGTTGGGTTAAATGTTTCTGGATTATACAAAAAGTTCATGACGCAAACATTTGTTCTTTCCTTATACTCTGCGTCTTTAAATTTTAAACCGTCGAATAATCTATTTAAAATCTCTAATCTATCTACCATATTATCCTTTTAACTTTCGTATTTTACGCGGATTATTTTAACAAAAAGGAAAGTTTTTGTCAACCTTCCTTATTTTTTTATAATTTTACAGCACAAATTGCAGTACGTCAACTAGAATTACAAAGCCTAGTAGCACAATCAGTCCAATGTTGTTAATTGCGTTTACAACTGTGCGTTTAACTGGCTTTTTCCTTATCCATTCTATTAGCACAAATATCATTTGGAAGCCATCGAGAGCAGGAATTGGTAAAAGGTTGAAAACCGCTAAATTTACAGCAATTAGTGGTAACAATAACAATAAATATGAGAAACTCATTTGCGTGTAAGTTGCTATCATATTGATTGTTGTAACTGGGCCACCAAGAGATGTTATTGATAATTGTCCGGTTAATAATTGACCTAGTATAATTAGTATTTTCCACGCCCATTTGCATGTAAACGGAATTGCTTCTTTTAAACTTTCAACAAAGGAATATTTGTAGTTTCCAATTATAAATTCATCGTCAATTTCTTCATTTGATAAAAGCGACCAGCCCACACATTCGCCATCGGCGTTATAAATAACGTTTATATAACCATCCACGGCCATAATTTCACCGTCACGCCTAACATTGAAAATAAGGCTATTTAAGTCCATATAATAGGTTTCACCGTCCTGAGTGAAAGTTTGTTCTTGCAATAATTCGTCGTTTGAACCTAGATACCTTGAATAACTGCGGTTTACTTTATCTGTTATAAGTGAATTCATAAAATCGTCATGCACAAAATCAATTTCACAGTTATCAATTCCTATTATCACGTCGCTAGTTTGCAACACTTCGTAGTTTATTGAACTTGCTCCAACAGATTGAACTTCAACTAAATCGTAACCTGTTGAAATGAGCAAAATAAATGAAAATATAATACCGCTTAAAAAGTTGAAAAACGCGCCAAAAAATAGTACAATTAAGCGTTTCCAAGGTTTTTGATTATTAAATGCGCTTGGGCTAAAATTTCCTTCTTCGTCTTCCCCTTCAAACGCACAATAACCACCTAACGGAAAAGCGCGAAGCGATATTTTTTCGCCGTCTTTTTTTGTTTTTTGTATGATTTTTGGACCAAAACCAACGCTAAATTCGTTGATTTTAAATTTAAGTATTTTACCTGCGGTGTAATGACCTAATTCGTGAATTAACACCATAAGTAACAAAACAAGAATGGCTACAATAATGTAGCCAATATATGTGAAAACTGTTGATACGCTTAGTAAATTAGTCATATTTTCCTTACAAGTAATAGTACGATTTATTTTTCTATTTTATGAATGATTACCAATTATTAACATAATTTATCAAATTTTTGAGTATAAATTTTAATTTTCACTATTTTTGATATGTTTTATTATGCTTTATTGAAATTGATAAGTCATGCTTTATTTTGACTTTAAAAATCTAAATATTTGGTTTTTTGTTTTATTTCAAAAATTTGAGTTAACCGACAATTATCATTGTAACAATATAGATAAAGGTTGAAACAAACATCATTGCGTCCACCCTATCAAGCATACCGCCATGACCAGGCATGATTTTACCTGAGTCTTTAATACCAGCGGTTCGCTTTAATTTGCTTTCAAATAAATCGCCAAGTTGCCCCAAAATTGAGCCAATTAAGCCAATGATTAGGAAATGCCACCATGATAGTGAGTACATATTAAGCATAGCCGACCATGAGTCAACGTTATAAACAATAGCATACAATATCATTGCCCCAGCAATGCCACCAATAAGCCCACCTATTGCACCGCTAATTGTTTTATTTGGACTAATGCTTGGTGCAAGTTTTGGGCCTTTAATAAGCCTACCAATTAAATATGCAAATGTGTCTGTAAGCATTGTGATTGCAAAAATCATTATAATAAACACTATTGAGAAACCTTCAATACCTGCGTAAATATCAACGTGGTTAATATAAAGCATTGAAGATAAAAGTAGCCCCGGATAAATACACGCCAAAATGCTATTCCATGAACTTTTGATGTTTTCATTAAATGTGTTTCTATTTCTGTTTCTAATTGCTTCTGTTATTAAAATTATAACAAAATAAACTATTAGTGATGCAATTTGAATAAGTGGGATATAAACATAATCAACGGCATTTATACAAATTAATAAAATTATAAGGTTAAAAATTGTGTACATGCTAGCTAGGTATTTATTAACCTTTCTACCACAATTTTCCATTATGTGGCACATCTCAAAGCCTGCAACTATGGCTATTAAAACAATGAATGTGTCAAATATATAATCGCCTATGTTATACGGCAAAAACTTGCTTGCAACAACAAGTGCAACCGCTAAAACTATAAAAATACTAGTTATGCTTCTTTGTTTCATTTTTGTTTAGTCCCCCAAAACGCCTGTTTCTAGACATAAAAGACTTAATTGCTTTAATCATATCCCTTTTTGTGAATGCTGGCCAACACTTTTTAGGAAATTCCCATTCGCTATATGTGGCTTGCCAAGGAAGGAAATTGCTTGAACGTTTTTCCCCTGATGTTCGGATAATAAAATCAAGCGGTAACATTCCGTAGGTGTAAAGATGTTTTTCAAAAGTGTTTTCGTCAACTTCTTCGCCTAACTTTACAAGTTCATTCACTGCTTTTAATATCTCTTGACGTCCACCATAATTTATACAAAGGTTTAATATATTTCCTGTTCTGTTTTTTGTTGTTTCAATTAAATCAACTGCCTTGGTGCGAACATTTAAAGGTAACCGTTCGTCCGTTAAATCACCTGAAATTATTATTTTAACATCACGGTCTAGATAATCACGTTTATACTCGTCTAACATTTCGTCGAAAAGTTGCATTAAATAATCAACTTCTTGCTCAGGTCGTTTCCAATTTTCAGACGAAAAGCAGTATAACGACAAATTTTTAACACCTAAATCAAATAAAAATTCAATTTGTTTTTTTAAATTATCCGCTCCAACTTTATGCCCTGCGCTTCTAGGAAGTCCACGTGATTTTGCCCATCTACCATTTCCGTCTATAATAATGCCCATATGTTTTGGTAGACGCTCATCACCTTTTATTTTATCAATATTCATTAAACCTCCATTATTTCAGCAACTTTCTTTTCGCAGGCTGTGTCTGCACGAGCAGTAAAGCCGTCTAATGTTTTTTGCACTTCTTTTTCAAGGCTAGAGAGTTCGTCTTCACTAATTTCTGAATTTTTCTTCATAGTTTTGAATGTTTCCAAACAATCACGGCGAGCGTTACGCATTGCAATTTTTGCTTCTTCTAAAAGTTTTCTAGCGTCCTTTGAATACTCTTTTCTTCTTTCTTCTGTAAGCATTGGAAAACCTATGCGGATAATCTTTCCGTCGTCACTAACGCTTACACCTAAATTCGCACCTTCAATTGCTGTGCGGATATTTTTCACGGTTGATGCGTCCCATGGCGAAACAACTAACATTCTAGCGTCTTGCACCATAATATTACCTGTTTGATTGATTGGCGTCATAGTTCCATAATAATCAACCTTTATGTTTTCAATAAGTTTAGGGTTTGCGCGACCAACACGAATACGCATTAACTCGTCAATTAGCCTATTAAATTGTTTATCTAAATTTTCTTCATATTCCATTAGTGTAATATCAACTTGTTCTGTCATTTTATCTCCTTATATTAATTATGAATTTTAGCATAAATTCTCAACAAAAAATAAAAGAAATTTTGTTTTAGTAACACTAAAATCAAAAAATAATTCGTTAATTATACTAAACAATTTAGCAAAAAATAGCAACTAAATAACAACTCAAACCAAAATTTAATAAAATATTTGTTTTTTATAGCCTTTTAGAAAATAAATTAAAACATAATTTTTTTTAATTTAATTTCAATTATTAAAAATATTTATTTTCTTGCAATTATTCGATTACATTCTAATACTAAATAGAAAAACATAAAAAATAAAGACCAAATCAATGGTCTTTATCACTAACTAATTTCCTTTTGTTTGAGCGGCAACTTCTGCTGCGAAGTCGTCAACACGTTTTTCTAAGCCTTCGCCCATTTCCCAGCGAACAAATCTAACAACGTCGAATTTATTGCCAATAACTTGTTTAACCGATTGAGAATCGTCTTTGACAAATGGTTGATTTAGTAGGCAGTTTTCAGTGTAGAACTTGCCAATCTTACCTTCAACAATCTTACCTAAAATTTCTTTTGGTTTGCTAGCATTTTTAGGGTCAGTTTGAAGCTGAGCGATCATGATTTCTTTTTCTTTTTCAATAACGTCTGCTGGAACGTCACTTTCTCTTACATATGTTGGTTTAACTGCTGCAATTTGAAGAGCAATATCGTGCAATGTGTCTTCACCTGATGTGAATGGGTTTGCTTCAACCATAACGCCAACTTTACCACCCATATGAATATAAGTTTCAATCTTACCGGTTGTATTATAAATTTCAAATCTACGAATTGAAAGTTTTTCGCCTATAACAACAGTTTGTTCAGCAATGTAACTAGCAACTGTACCACTTTCGAATGGTAAATTATTTAATTCTTCAACATCTTTTGGTTGCTTTTCAGCAATAAGTTTAGCAATATCGCTAACAATACCGCGGAACTTATCACCTTTTGCAACGAAATCTGATTCACAGTTTATCTCTAAAAGCACGCCCACGCCAGCATTAACATATGAACCAACCACACCTTCTGCAGCAATTCTTGATTGTTTCTTAGCAGCCTTAGCAATACCTTTTTCACGCAAAATTTCAATAGCCTTATCAACGTTTCCGTCTGCTTCTGTTAAAGCCTTTTTGCAGTCCATCATGCCTGCACCAGTCATATCTCTTAGATTTGCAACATCTCTTGCTGTAATCATAAAATTTTCTCCCTTTAATCTATTTATTGTGTGATTAAAATATATAACACACTATATATTGATTTCTTAAAACTACATTAACTTAATATTATTCTTTAACTTCGCTTTCTTCTTTCTTTTCAGCCTTTGCTTTTTTTGTTGGACGTTTTTTCTTTTCGTCTTTTACTTCTGGTTTTTCTTCGTCTTTAACAATTTCACCTGTAACCATAGAAGCCATAGAAACTTCTTCGTCTTCAGCGTTCATGTCATGAATTACAACTCCGCCCTTTGCTTCCATAATAGCGTCTGTTAACGTTGAAAGAATAAGTTTTATTGAACCGATTGCATCGTCATTTGCTGGAATGCAAACTGTTACGTCGTCTGGGTCACTGTTAGTATCAACAATACCAACTGTTGGGATACCTAATCTCTTTGCTTCTTTAACAGCAATGTGTTCTGTGTGTGGGTCAACTAAGATAATTAAACCTGGAAGAGTTGTCATATCCTTAATACCAATTAAGTTGTTAGTTAATTTATCGCGTTCTGCCTTTAATTGAATAACTTCTTTTTTAGGAAGAAGGTCAAAATCTCCTAATGCTTCCATGTTGTTTAACTTGTTCATTCTATCAATTCTCTTTCTGATAGTAACGAAATTAGTTAGTGTTCCGCCAAGCCAGCGTGAGTTTACATAGAACATACCAGAGCGTTCTGCTTCTTGCTTAACTGTTTCTTGCGCTTGTTTCTTTGTACCGATAAACAACACGCTAGCGCCAGCAAGCACTTTTTCTTTGATGAACATATATGCTTCATCGATTTGCTTTTGTGTATCTTCAAGATTTAAGATATGAATGTTGTTTCTATCTGTGAAGATATACTTTTTCATTTTAGGGTTCCATTTTCTAGTTTGGTGACCGAAATGGCAACCTGCTTCTAATAATTGTTTCATTGAAATAACTGACATAAATATTAACCTCCTGTTTGTCTCTTCCCTACTAGTCGTCTTGCCATAACAACCTAAATTTAGGCAACAAGAATGGCAATCGTAATAGGTGCTATTCATTGAACTTGTTTATAATATCAAAATGAGCATAAATTGTCAACACAATTTACTAAATTTGCTGAAAATTTTAACAATTTAAGTGTTACGCTATACTATTAAAACAATAAATTATAATAATTTGTTTTAAGCGTAGTTTAAATTTTATTATGTTATTTATTGCCACCTTCTCCTTCTTGAAGGAGTTTTTCGTAGGCGTCTATTACTTTATTTATAACTGATTGGTTTGTTTCTTGCCAATAGGTTGATTTTTCAGTGTCTATTCCAAGCACAAATAAAGTGTCCCCTTCTTCGTCTTCATTAACACCTTCGATTTTTGTTACTGGAAACAACATTGCATAGTAATAATCGCTATCGTCTAGCGAAATTAGTGCTATTTGCTCAAATTCAATAGGTTTATTTTCTTTGTCCATTAAAATAATATTGTCTACACAATTTTCGTCCAAAATCTGCTCAATTGGATTTGGAACAGGTTTAAATTCATTTTCTTTTTTCATTTTCTCTCCTTATCTAAATATTCCTGCAATATGATTGACGCACTAACACTATCTAATTTTTCTTTGCGTTTTTTCCAATCTTTTTCAGTTTGCTTTAACATCTCTTCTGCCATGAGTGAAGACAACCTTTCGTCAACAAACGTAATTTTAATTGGTTTTATTTCAATAATTTTAGCCATAAATTCACGTGTTAAACGCGCTATCTCCTGCTCCTGACCTTGCATATTAAGTGGCAGACCACACACAATCTCATCCACTTTTTCTTTATCAATGAGATTTATGAAGTATTCTATATCTGCTTGCTCTTCCGTTCTATGATAAGTTGTATATGGACTTGCTAAAAACTTTGTTGCGTCCGATAGTGCTATACCAATGCGTTTTAAACCAAAATCAATCCCCATTGCTTTCATAATGAAATTTTAACAAATAAATAAAAAAAAGTAAATTAATTTTTGCTCTAAATAACTGAAATTAATTTACTTTAAAATTGTTAATCATAAATATTATTTTATATTTTTACTATTTTAAGCAGTTAATTAAATTTACTTGTAAGATAAATAGGTTTAATCATATAAATCAATTAATTTTCTCGCCTGTGTAGGCATACGCAACTTTCTTAATGCACGAGTGTAAATTTGAAACACTGTTTTCCTTCCTACACCCATAAGTTTACCTACTTGATTTAATGTTTTCTTCTCTTTTCCGTTTAAACCTAAATACTCAGTTAGCACAAACCTTTCGCGTTCGCTAAGTGTTTGAAGAGTGTCATTTATTCTTTCGTTTTGAAGATTATTAACAATTTCATCTTCTAAATTTGTAATTATTGCATCAGAAACAATGCGATTTACAAGTTTTGTTTCCTTCTCGACAATACGGGTTAAGTCACGCCTAACCGCTATTTTTAGTTGAGATGTGAACGAATAATAGTTCTTTTCTCCTTTCTTTGCTAGTGATTTTGTGTATTTAAGTATTGATTCATATATGTATGACGCAAGTTCGCTTGGGTTGTCAATTATATCTTTACTAAAACTTTTAACAATGTACCTATAAATATATGGGAAAACAAGGTCTGTCATATGTTTAATTGCAAGCATGTCCCCTGCGCGCACTTTTAAGTATAATCTATCAAAAGACTCGTGAGTGAATTCACCATTTGAAAACTCTTTATTTATCATTTTATCAATATAACTTTGCATACTATCTCCAAAAGTATTGTACCATAAATAGAAAATCTGTCAATACCAATATAAAAATAAATTACTAAAATTTCGCGTTTAATTATCTTATACTTTTTTTGTTGTTTCTTTACAAATTTGCGTGATTGATAAACTAATTTAAATTCACATATAAAAAACCACCAAATACGGTGGCTTTATCTTAATTATTTATTTTTTTGTTTTTGTTGTTTTGATTGTTGTTCATTGATTTCAGTTTTAATATCTTCAATTATTTCTTTACCCTTTTCAACACCTTTTTCAATGGTATTTTCCATAGGTTTATTAACCTTGCATACAACTGCACCAACAACAAAACCAATCCCCATACCAATTAATAACTCTTTCATATTTCCTCCCACAAATAGTATTTGCAGAATATGGCGAAATATGTAAAATTTTAAAAACAAAAAACTATAATCAAACGATTATAGTTCAGTTTTACCTTAAGATTTAAAATAAACAAATTTTATTGTTAATTTAAGTTAGAACTTAGTTATTGCTTATTCTTATTGGCTTTTTCAAACTTTTCAATGTAGTCTTGTACAGCCATTTTCATACAATCAATACAGAAAGTGATGTCTAGGTCTGAATTATCGCCCAAGTTTTCTTTAATATTTTCTTGGTCTAGAAAAAGCATTGAAATCATTTTACCTGTAACCATATTTGCCATAGTTGAGCAAATAGCAATAATATATGGGTTTGCTTGCGCACGGAACTTACAGTCAACAATAATTCCACTATCAACACGAAGTGAAAACTCAACGTGTGCAGTTTTATCTGCATTGTAGTTATCTGCAATACCGTCTGGTTTTGAAATTCTTCCCGCATTTTTAGGGTTTTTAAATATTTCTAAAACAACGTTACTATACATTTTTGTCCCCCTTTCTCTTACGTATCTTCATGCTGTATGTTGAAGAGTATGCACGCAATTCTTCAACTGCTTGTTTAATTATTGCAACAGCCTTATCAATCTCTTCGAAAGTGTTAGATGTTGAGAAACTGAAACGCAAGGTTGAACGTGCATTGTCCGCCTGAATACCAAGCGCTGAAATGACGTGTGAAACGGTTAAACTGTTTGATGTACATGCGCTTCCCATAGAAACAGCAATGCCGTTCATATCTAGTTTTGTCATTAAACTTTCACCATCAACACCAACAAATGTAACAGATATAATGTGTGGAAGTTTTTGTTTAATGTTTGCATTTATGATAACATTTTCAACAGATTCTGTTAATTTTGCTTCAAAATACTCACTTAAACTCTTTAATTTGTGATTATAAATACGCATATTTGCATGCGCTATTGCACTTGCACGCGCAAAACCTACAATGCCTGGTGTGTTAGTTGTGCCACCACGTTTTCCGCGCTCTTGATTGCCACCAAATATAATAGGGTCGATTTTAATTCCATTTTTAAAATATAAGCAACCAACGCCTTTTGGTCCGTGAAGTTTATGTGCAGACATTGTCATAGCATCAATTTCCATATCTTCCACGTCTATTTCCATATGACCGTAAAGTTGAACAGCATCAGTCATGAAAATGATGTTTTTCTCATGTGCAGTGCGCGCTATTGCCTTAATGTTTTGAATTGTTCCAATTTCGTTGTTTGCACTCATTATTGCTATCATTAAGGTTTCTGGTCTAATTTCGTTTAATAATTTATCAAAACGAATAAAACCATTTTTATCAACATCTAAGTAAGTTACATCAAAGCCATTTTTTTCTAAATAAGCGCATGCATTCAAAACTGAAACATGCTCAATCTTACTTGTGATAATATGATTGCCCTTGTCACGATTAGCCATAGCAATACCAATTATTGCCCAAGTGTTTGCTTCACTACCGCTACTTGTAAAATAAATTTCGTTAGATTTAGCGTTGATTGTTTCTGCAATAGTGTCACGTGCAGTGTCAACTAAATTTTGCGCATCTCTTCCAAACGAATGAACAGACTCAGAGTTGCCAAAATTATCAGTCATAACTGGTAACATGGCGTTTAATACTTCTGCATTTAAGTTTGTTGTTGACGCATTGTCAAAATAAATTCTCTCCATATTTCTCTCCAAATTTTGTTTGCTATAACTTTATCATAATATTGTAAGATTGTCAATATCAAAAATAAAAAATACAGTCATAAATTTGACTATATCTTTAGTTATAATTCTATTTTTTGTAACCAAAACAAAGAACCTTGCAAATTTCTAACGCAAATCAAAACGAAAAAACTAATTTAGTCTTCAATTTTTGTGTTTTTGCATCTTAAAACAAATTCTTCCATATTTTCGTATGGGTTAAGCCCAACTATACTATCAATTTTCTTTCCAGACCTAAAAGCAACAACTGTTGGAACACTGAAAACGCGGTAACGTTTTGCGATTGCTTCGCTTTCGTCAATATCAAGGTTAAAAAATCTTATATCCTTATGATTTTCTGCTAGGCGCTCCATTATTGGTTTTAACATTCTGCAAGGCATGCACCAAGTTGCAGAAAAATCAATAACTGTAAGTTCGTTTGAGTTAATTGTGTCGTCAAAATTCTTTTCTGTTACGTTTTCCATATTTTTATCTCCTTTTCATTAAAATTTTTGCTAATAAAATTAGGCTTAAAACTAAAATTTTTAATTAGTTAAAGTAATAGTGTTAGATTAAATATAGTAACCACAATCTGCAAAAGCATTGTTATTTGCTGCTTGTTAGCGCAGTACTTTTTAGTTGTTTTTCAAAATCTTATTTATAATTCTAGCGCACATAACAGTTGCCATGTTCACTGGATAGTATACCACACTTGCAACAATTTTACAATCAAATTTTGTCGCTTTTTGTTTAGTATAACATACTTCCAAATGTTTTATTCTATTTTCTGTGCAATATTTTCTGAGTATTTTTGCAATAGGGTCGTAACTTGTTTTGTGAATGTCCGCTATTTCAAAATGCGGAATTTCTGCATACCTATTTCCTGCACCACACGCGCATAATATGTATTTGTCTAGTTCGTTTGCTTTTGAGATTAACGCTTTTTTTGCGTTTAAATCGTCTATACAATCAACGATTATATCATAACCAGATAGATTAAATTCGTCTATATTGTCGCTGGTAAGTTTTGCCATGTACTTTTTAAGTTTAATATTAGAATTGATATCTTTTAATTTCTTTTCCATTTCGTCAACCTTTACTTTGCCAACATTACTTTGAAAAGCCACAAGTTGACGATTTATATTTGTTACGTCCACCCTGTCAAAATCAACAATAGTAAGATTTATGGTGCCTGAACGCACTAAAAACTCAACGAGTGCTGAACCTACTCCGCCAACGCCAAAAACTATGATGCGAGCGGAATTTATCTTTTCAATTCCAGTTTCTCCCACCATAATTTTAAATCTATCTAAAAAAACATTTGCGCTATTCATTCTAATATTTTACAAATCTAACTAAATACAAATTTAACAAATACAAAAATTATAAAACATACTTTTTGAAATCATGAGTGTGTATCATATCTTTCATTGTGTTTTCAACGAATGCTTTATCAATTTTTACTTTTGTCATAGGGTTTTCTTCACTTGCATTGAATGAAATATCTTCAATTAAAAGTTCCATAATTGTTTGTAATCTTCTTGCACCAATATTTTCGTTTGTTTCGTTTTCGTCTTCTGCAAGGCGCGCGATCGCATCTATTGCATCATCTGTAAATTCAAGGTCAATATTATCAACTTTTAATAGTTCTTGATATTGTGTTGTGATTGCATTTTGCGGTATGGTTAAAATCTTTTTAAAGTCTTCCCTATTTAAACTATCAAGTTCAACTTGAATTGGGAAACGACCTTGAAGTTCTGGAATTAAATCACTAACACTTGCAATATGGAATGCACCTGCTGCTATAAATAGGATATAATCAGTGTGAACTACCCCATATTTAGTGTTAACAACACTACCTTCCACAATCGGCAAAATATCACGTTGCACACCTTCACGTGAAACGTCTTGACCATTATTTTTCTTTGCTGCGATTTTATCTATTTCATCAATAAAGATTATACCTTCTTGTTCTGCGCGGTAAATTGCTTCTTTATTTAATTGGTCTGGGTCAATAAGTCGGTCACACTCTTCTTCAAGCAATATTTCTCGAGCACGAGCAACACTCATTCTCTTTATTTTTCTAGGCGCTTTAATCATTCCACCCATAATTTGACCAATATTGATTTCTGCGCCAATTCCGTCCATTAAATTTAATGATTTTGGTTGTTCTTTAACGTCTATATCAATAGGTTCGTTATCGAATTTACCGGCTTGATAATCTTTATAAAAATCTTCTCTGAACTTTTCAGTGTCCATATCTTCTGGCTTATTTGCCTTTTTTAATGGATATAAAATATCAGTGATTTTCTTATCAACTACTGCTAGTGCTTTTTCCTTAATTTTGTTTGCTTGCTCTTCTTTAACTATTCTAACAGACGCTTCAACAAGGTCTCTAATCATACTTTCAACGTCTCTACCAACATAACCAACTTCGGTGTATTTAGTGGCTTCAACTTTAACAAATGGTGCGTTAACAAGTTTAGCAAGGCGCCTTGCTATCTCAGTTTTACCAACACCTGTTGGACCTTTCAATATGATATTTTTAGGTGTGATTTCAGCGCGCAAATCTTTTGGTAATTTGCTTCTTCTATAACGATTTCTTAGCGCTATAGCAACTGCTCTTTTTGCCTTGGCTTGACCAATAATATACATATCAAGGTTTTTTACTATTTCTTTACAAGTCATCATAAAACTAAACCTCCTCAATAACAAAGTTTTTGTTTGTAAACACGCAAATATCACTAGCAATATTCATTGCTTTAACTGCTATTTCACGCGCAGATAAATCTGTGTTTTGAATTAAGGCTTTTGCAGCAGCAAGTGCATAATTTCCGCCACTACCGATTGCACAAACTCCGTCGTCTGGTTCAATCACATCGCCAACGCCTGACAATATAAATAGATTGTCCTTATCTGCAATAATCATTAATGCTTCTGCGTTTGAATGACCTCCTGCACGAATATTCTTTGCATACTCCACTGCACTTCGCATTAAACTTCCGCTATATTTGTTTAATAGTTTTTCAAATTCTTCGCACATTGCAAAAGCATCAGCCGTGCCACCTGCAAAACCTACTATCACTTTATCGTCATAAAGCCTACGCACTTTTCTAGCATGACCTTTAAATATAACTTCTTTACCCATTGTAACTTGACCGTCGCCTGCAATTACTGTTTTACCATCGCGTTTAACAGCCACAATTGTTGTTCCTCTAAATTGTTCCATTTTGTCTCCTTTCAAATTTGTAAGTTGATTGTTTAATTTCGAATTATATATCAATTAGATATTAACTTATGTTATGAATTTTGTCCAAATAAGGCATAGATAAAATAAAATTTTTAAAGTTTATATTTATCTATTATAGTTTTAATCTCGCTAAGTGAGCGCTCGCAGTACATTTCACCCTTTTTCTTTTTATCTCGCTCTCTTATTTGATTTAGCACGCCAAAATTGGCATTTATTGGTTGAAAATATTTGCTATCAGCATGTATTAAATAGTTATAAAGTCCACCAATGATTGTGTTTGCACTAAAAGATATTAGTTCGCTATTTGTTAGCATTTGGTGAACGTTTAACGCACAATATAAACCGCTTGCAATACTTTCAACATAACCTTCAACCCCACTAAGTTGACCGGCTATAAATATGTTTGGATTGTTTTTAACTCGTGAATACACATCTAAACAATTAGGAAAATTTATAAAATTGTTTGTGTGCATCACGCCGTAACGCAAAAATTCGGCATTTTCTAGCCCAGGTATTAGGCTGAAAACTCGTTTTTGCTCAGGAAAAGTTAGATTTGTTTGAAATCCAACCATATTGTACATTGTAGCACATTTATTTTCTTTTCTCAACTGAACGACGGCATAAGGTTTGAGATTTTTTTCATTTTTTATGCCAACCGGCTTTAATGGACCATACCTTATTGCATCTTCTCCGCGCTTTGCCATAATCTCAATCGGCATGCAACTTTCAAATATATTTTTCTTTTCAAAGTCGTGAAGTTGAACTGTTTTTGCATTAATTAACTCGTTATAAAAGTTAAGGTATTCGTCCTTATTCATAGCACAATTTAAGTAATCTGCGTCACCTTTATCATAGCGGGAAGCAAAAAACGCTTTATTATAGTCAATGCTATCTGCAGAAATTATCGGAGATGCAGCGTCGTAGAAATACAAAAAGTCCGCACCAATTATACTTTTTAGTGCGTTTAACATTTTTGGTGTTGTGAGTGGCCCTGTGGCTATAACTGTTATAGCGTCAGGGTCAATATTCTCAACATCTTCAACGTGCGTGATAATGTTTTTATTTTCTTTTATAAGTTTTGTTATAGCAAGCGAAAACGCATCTCTATCAACAGCCAAAGCAGAACCAGCAGGCACTCGGAATGAATATGCTGTTTTTATTAAAATGCTCCCAAGTAGTGTAAGTTCTCTTTTAAGTACCCCAGATGCTGTGGTAGGGTCGTCACTTTTAAGTGAGTTACTGCACACTATTTCTGCATAGTTGTCTGAGTGGTGCGCAGGAGTTTTACTCTTGCCTTTTATATCATATAAATTAACCACATAACCTTTATTTGCTAAATACAGTGCGCACTCACTTCCTGCAAGCCCTGCACCAATTATGTTAATCTTTAACATAGTTGCAACCTTTGTTTACGCAAAGAATTGTGCGTTTACCGCGTGCATTTATTCTAAGATAAAGCCCTGCACCGCATTTTGGACATTTGTCCGCTAGTGGCAAATCCCATGAAATATAATCACAGTTTGGGTAGTTATCACAGCCAAAGAATAGTTTACCTTTCTTTGAGTGTTTTGCACTAACCACTCCACCACATTTTGGACACACGCCTTTATCTGTAACATCATTTTGATTAGGTATATTTTTTGTGTTTTTGCATTGTGGAAAATTTGAACATGCTAAGAATTTGCCAAACTTTCCATCACGATAAACCATCATGGCACCACATTTATCACATTTTATATCGCTTGGAATTGGCGCTGATTTTGGCATGGTTACTCCGCTTTTTACGCTTGCATTTTCAAGTTCTTTTTCAAAACCTTTATAGAAATCGTCCACAATGTCTTGCCATTTGATTTTTGCTTCTTCAACTTCGTCTAGTTTAGTTTCCATTTCAGCGGTGAATTTAACATTCATTATATCTTTAAAATACTCTTCTAGATATTCAGTTACCTGCACCCCTAATTCAGTTGGAACTAATTGGCGTTTTTCATTCTTTTTAATGTATTCACGGTTAAGTAGAGTTGTTATTGTTGCAGCGTAAGTGCTTGGACGACCTATTCCCTGCGCTTCCATTTCTTTTGTGATTGTGTCTTCTGCAAATCTTACAGGCGGTTTTGTGAATTTTTGTTCGGCGTTAAGTTTTTCTTTAATAACAATCTCTCCTTCGTTTAAATCTGGTATATTTATGCCGTTTTTGTCGTCGTCAACGTCGTCTTTTTGAACTCTTAGATAACCGTCAAACAAAAGTGCTTTACCGCTTGAACGGAACCTATAATTGTTCGCTAAAATATCGACTGTTAGGCTATCATATTGCGCGTAGTTCATTTGGCTTGCCACAAATCGCTTGAAAATTAAAGTGTAGAGTTTCAAAAATTGCTCTTCAATCTTTCCTTTTAAACTTTCTGGCGTGTATTTAAGATTAATAGGACGTATTGCTTCGTGTGCGTTTTGTGTATGTTCTTTTGTTGAAAATTCGTTGAATTTGCTTGGTGCGTACTCTTTGCCAAAATTATTTACAATGTAGTCTCTTGCCATGAATTGTGCGTCTGTGCTAACACGTGTTGAGTCCGTTCTTATGTATGTAACAAGTGCAGTTTTGCCTTCTCCTGCAATGTTAATACCTTCATACAATGACTGCGCACATTTTGTGTATGAACTAGCGGTCATTTTAAGTTTTCTAATTGCGTCTTGTTGCAAAGTTGATGTTGTGTATGGTGCCGGTGGTTTTGAGTATGTCACTTGCCTTTTAACATTTTCAACTTTAAATTCGGCATTTTCTAGGTCGGATAAAACTTTGTCCGCTTCTTCTTTATTTGACACTTCGATTTTTTTGTCTTGGTAGTGAGTAAGGTCGGACTTAAATGTTTTCTCACCCTTTTTTAGCATGGCGGAAATGTTCCAATACTCAACAGGTACGAATGAATTTATAGCCTTTTCTCTATCAACAATAAGTTTTAAAGTTACTGATTGAACGCGACCAGCGGATAATTTGCCCTGTATTTTCTTACTAAGTAGTGGGCTTAATTTATAACCTACTATTCTATCCAACACGCGCCTTCCAATTTGCGCGTTTATAAGGTTATAATTTAGTGGTTTTGGATTTTCTATACTAGTTAAAACCGCTTTTTTAGATATTTCATTAAATGACGTTCTAACTTGTGCGTCTTTATTAAGTTCCAATATGTTTGCTATATGCCACGCAATTGCTTCTCCTTCCCTATCCGGGTCGGTTGCAAGGTAAATTGCTTCTGCGTTTTGCGCCATTTTACGCATCTCGGCGACCATTGCTTTTTTAGCCGGCATTATTTCAAAAGATGGTTCGTAATTATGCTCTAAATCAATAGCAAAGGATTTAGCAGGCAAATCTCTTATATGACCTTTGGTTGCAAACACAACGTACTCGCCACCTAAATATTTTTTTATTGACTCACGTTTATTCGGGCTTTCTATAAAAACTATCTTCATTTATCTTACTCCTAAACTCTTACTTTTCCCATACTATTACTACAAATTATACTAAATATCAATACCTATTTATAACAAATTTTAGAATTTATCTATGTTTTGTCGTCACGCTTACTAAATCGCAATCGACTAAACATTTTAGCACACAAACAAATATAAATCAATCAAAGCAAATGACTAATTTTAAATTTTTTAAGTTGTAAAAAGTGTAAATTTTATATAAATAATGAACAAAATTTGTAAAAAATGCTTAATTTATGCTAGCAGAAATGTAACTATTATTTGGAAGTTTTTCAATTAGACCTTCCATTTCAAGTTCCATTAGTTTAATGTTTAATTCACTTGCAGGCATGTTTAAATGGTCTGAAATTTCCTGAAAAGTCTTTTTTTCTGACTTTATAAAATCTAGAATTGGTTGGTCTGTAATATCAATTTGAATTGACTTTTCTTTTTTCTCCTCTTTAAAACCTAAACTTTCCAACATATCTTTTGGTGATAATGTTATAGCGCCTTGCAACTCTTTTATAACTGCGTTCGTACCTTCACTCATAGGTGAATTTATTCTACCAGGGACAGCAAACACTTCACGATTATTATCTAACGCGTAATTTTTAGTGTGAAGTGCACCACTCTTTTTGCCTGCTTCTGTTAACAGCACCGCTTTTGATAAGCCTGCAATAATTCGGTTTCTTATAGGAAAGAAATATGTAAGCGGACGTATGTCTGGGCTGTTTTCACTTAAAATTAGGTTATTTTCAGTGATTAATTTTGCTAAATTTGTGTTAAATGACGGATAAATATGATAAAGTCCACCTGCTAAAACTGCAATTGTGTTTCCGCCTGCGTCTAATGCGGTTTTATGTGCAACAGTGTCAATACCCGCTGCAAGCCCTGAAACGACAGTAATGTTATTTTCGCATAATGCTTTAACATATTCTTTTGTAACTACCGTGCCATATTCAGTTATTTTCCTAGAACCAACCACGCCAACACAATATGTGTTAAGTAAATCAACATTACCCTTGCAATACAAGCAAAATGGTGGGTCGTAAATCTGTTTTAGTAAATACGGATAACGTGGGTCGTTGATTGTTATCATTTCAATTCCGTCCGCTTTAAATTTCTCTATTTGACGTGAAAAATATACGTCACTTGTAAGTAAACACATTTGATTTAAATCATGGTCTGTTAAAATGTCCTTTACTTCTTGTGATTTTGCAATATGCTCACGTATGTTTTTACCACGGAAAAGTTCAAGCAGTTTTGCCTTCTTTGAATATGATAAAAAACTAAACAAATCTAACCAAATTATGTTGTTGTCGTCAATAGTCATTCTACACCTTATATTTTTTATCTAATGTCCTGTATTGTATTGCTTCTAAAATGTGTTGTCTTTCAATATTTTCCTTGCCATCAAGGTCTGCAATAGTTCTAGCAACTTTTAAAATACGATTATATGCGCGTGCAGACAAATTTAATTTTCTAAACGCCATTTCAACTAAGTCGGTGCTCGCTAAATCAAGTTTGCAATATTCTTTAAATTCTTTTTCGCCCATTTTTGCGTTTGAATAAATATTAGTGTTTTTAAAGCGTTCAAGTTGTATTTTTCTTGCTTTATCGACGCGCTTTTTAATATCTGCACTCTTTTCTTCTAGCCTATCGTCTGATAAATCTTCGTATTTAACACTATCAACTTCAATATGCAAATCTATTCTATCCATAAGTGGACCACTAATTTTATTTAAATAATTGTGTATGGCAGTTGGTGAACACTTGCATTGGTCTGTGCCATTTCCATAATAACCACATGGACATGGGTTCATGCTGGCAACAAGTATAAAGTTTGCTGGATATTGGACCGTGTTTGCATTGCGTGAAACGGTTATATATCCGTCTTCCATAGGTTGACGTAAAGTTTCGATTGTATTGCGCGCATACTCAGGCATTTCGTCCAAAAACAGCACACCATTATGTGCTAAACTAATCTCTCCTGGTTTTGCTTTTGTTCCACCACCTGTTAGTGCTATTAAAGTTGCTGTGTGGTGCGGACTTCTAAAAGGTCGTTCAACAACAATACCTTTTTTGCTATCAATTAAACCTGCAACACTATGTATTTTTGTAACTTCCAAACTCTCTTCAAAGGTCATATCCGGTAGAATTGAAGGAAAACATTTTGCAAGCATGGTTTTACCCGAACCAGGTGGTCCAATAAGCAAAATATTGTGTCCGCCTGCAGCTGCAATTTCTAATGCGCGCTTTGCACTAGCCTGACCTTTTACATATGCAAAATCATTTTTATACGTTCGCTCACTAAGCGCACTTTCAAATGATTTTACAGCCAAGTTTTCAATTTGTTTTTCACCTTTTAAAAATTGAACTGCATCTTTTAAGGTAGATATTGCATAAACTTCAATGCCGTCGATGTAAGATGCTTCCATGGAATTTTCAATGGGAATAATAAATTTTTTAAAACCCAATTGTTTGGCGCTAATTAACATAGGTAATATGCCATTTAATTTTCTAACTTCACCGTCAAGGCTAAGTTCACCTAGCACAACAAAATCTTTTAATTTATCTCTCTTGATTTCTTCTGTTGCTGTTAAAATTGCTAAGGCAATCGGTAGGTCGTACATGCTACCTTCTTTTTTCGTGTCTGCCGGCGCTAAATTTATAACAATTTTATGAATTGGATATTTAAATGCACTATTTTGAATAGCGGATTTTACTCTTGATTTACTTTCTTTGATTGCCTGGTCTGCAAGTCCAACAACATCGTAACTAGGAAGCCCAGGATTTATATCCAACTCAATTTCAACTGGATAACCAGTAATTCCATTGAGTGCAAATGACAAAATTTTAGATAACATACAATCTCCTACTTGTTAGACTAGCATTTTCGACAATCTTTGTCAAATTAAATTCCATAGTATTTTGTACAAAATTAAATAAACAAAATTTCAACTTAAAAATCAATGGAGTTTAAGAATAAAATATTAATGTATTATCTATATGAACAATATGTAATTTACATAACACACAATATCTAGTGTTAATACTGAACATGATAAAATCTATATTTAAAGTGTTATCAATGAAAAATTTATTGAATTTTTATCTTTTTATGTGCAGTTTTGTAAAAATTACTTTTTGTTAAAATAAGAAAAAAGATAAGGAGAATATGTTCCCCCTTATCCTTTTGGCGCTATCTCTTCTATGCTCTTGTAATAGATGTTTAGGCTCACTTCCCCTTCTGTTATGTACCTGAGTGTCACTCTATCGCCTTGCTCTATCGCTATCTCTTTACC
>DWVI01000012.1 GCA_019120295.1 Candidatus Onthoplasma faecipullorum
GTTATAGTTACGGCCGCCGTTCACTGGGGCTTAAGTTCAATGCTTCGATTGCTCTAACATCTCCCCTTGACCTTCCAGCACTGGGCAGGCGTCAGCTCCTATACATCATCTTACGATTTTGCAGAAACCTATGTTTTTGGTAAACAGTTGCTTGGGCTGATTCTCTGCGACCCATCTTGCGATGGGCACCTCTTCTCCCGAAGTTACGAGGTCATTTTGCCGAGTTCCTTAACAAAGGTTATCCCGCCAGTCTTATGATTCTCTCATCGTCCACCTGTGTCGGTTTGGGGTACGGGCACTCAATGTATATCTAGCAGCTTTTCTCGTCAGCGTGAATTCATGCACTTCGCTACTATATTCACTCCCCATCATCACTCATAGTTAATAATTTGGCGTACTTCACTACCTAATCCTACTCGTGATTTAGCCGTGGATTTCCATTCCCACGGTTGCACTATCCTTCTGCGTCCCTGCCTCGACTCTTGGTCTACATTAAGTGGTACAGGAATATCTACCTGTTGTCCATCACCTACGGCTTTCGCCCTCAGCTTAGGCCCCGACTTACTCTGGGTGGTTCAACCTTCCCCAGAAAACCTTGGACATTCGACCGCGTAGATTATATCTACGCTCGCGCTACTCATGCCGGCATTCTCTCTTGTATGCAGTCCACGTACCCTTTCGATTACGCTTCAGCCCGCATACATTGCTCCTCTACCAATATATAAAAATATATATTCCCAAACTTCGGTTTACAGTTTAGCCCCGATTATTGTCGGCGCATACCCACTCGACCAGTGAGCTATTACGCACTCTTTTAATGAATGGCTGCTTCTGAGCCAACATCCTGGTTGTCTATGCGTTTACACATCCTTCCACACTTAACTGTACATTAGGGACCTTAGTTGTAGGTCTGGGCTGTTTCCCTTTTGACTACGGAACTTATCTCTCGCAGTCTGACTCCCTGCTATCGATACGTTGGTATTCGGAGTTTGATAAGTTTCGGTAAGCCGCGAAGCCCCCTAGACCATTCAGTGCTCTACCCCCAACTATCTTTACACAGAGGCTAGCCCTAAAGCTATTTCGAGGAGAACCAGCTATATCGAGACTCGATTGGAATTTCTCCGCTATCCACAAGTCATCACCTACTATTTCAACAGGAGTGTGTTCCGTCCTCCACAGAGTGTTACCTCTGCTTCAACGTGCTCATGGATAGGTCGTCTCGTTTCGGGTCTACTGCATGCAACTAAGTCGCCCTATTAAGACTCGCTTTCGCTTCGGCTCCGTGACTTAATCACTTAACCTCGCTACATACAGTAACTCGCCGGCCCGTTCTACAAAAAGTACGAGATCGCTCTGTATTGCTACGTAGAGCTTTCTCTGCTTGTAAACATATAGTTTCAGGTTCTATTTCACTCCCCTCCCGGGGTTCTTTTCACCGTTCCCTCACGGTACTATTCGCTATCGGTCACTAAATCGTATTTAGCCTTTGGAGATGGTCCTCCTATCTTCACGCAGGATTTCACGTGTCCCACGCTACTCTGGATACTCATATGCTTGATACTCATTTCGCTTACGAGGCTATTACTCTGTTTCGCCCACCTTTCCAGGTATGTTCAACTATAAGTACTTCAGCAACGTCTGAGTCCGAAACCCCATCGGAATTGCTTCCAATGGTTTGGGCTGTTACCCGTTCGCTCGCCACTACTTAGGTAATCGTTGATTTACTTTCTTTTCCTCTAGGTACTTAGATGTTTCAGTTCCCTAGGTTCCCCTCATAACATTATGTATTCATGTTATGATACTATGGCTCCACCATAGTGCGTTTCCGCATTCGGAAATCCACGGATCACGGCTCATTTACAGCTCCCCGTGGCTTATCGCAGTTAGTTGCGTCCTTCATCGGCGTTTAGTGCCAAGGCATTCCCTATATGCTCTTTGTAGCTTGATCGTCTTTTTGTTCCTTTGATAAATGTTCTTTGGCAAAATTACAAATTTGAAATTGAATTATATCTTAACAATAAATTGTTTTGATGCAATTACTACTCGTATTTGTATTTTCAAAATATGCAGTTGTCATTGTTCTATATCTATATAAGGAAGTGAACAAATTCACTATTATATAGGCATTCTTGCAAATTTTTGATTACTCTCCATTACGTGAATGCAGTAGTAGTTTAACACACGAACAAAGTTTTGTCAACACTTTTTTAAAATATTTTTAAAAATTTTTAAAGTTTTTAGAAAAGTTTTTAAATGCGTTAACATTATTTAGATTTGTTCGCTTGTTAATTATATGCATAATTTACAGCGAATGCTTTTCTAAGATAACACATATAAAAAGTTATGTCAACAGTTTTTCAAAACTTTTTTCAAAATATTTTATATTTTTTAAAAATATCTAAAAAAACGACAAATTCCACACTCTACCATTAAATTTTTTAATAATTTGTGCTTATTTATGGTTTATTTATGAGTTTTTTCGTGTTTTAAACAAAGTCAAATAAAAAAATGACGCCTAGATTTAGACGTCATCATAATCTTTTTTATCAAATACACCGGCTAAAATTAACGCTTTCATTTCAGGGCTTAACGCATCAAATTGTTCTTTTATAGTCAATTCTTGCTTTTGCGCTTTTGCTGACGCTTCCCTTTTTAATGACATATACTCACCAAATGTCATATCATCTGTTGGATTTTTTCTAACTGGTGGAGTTGTTTTTTTCTTTTCTGTTACGTAACTCCTAATAGAGTTAAGGTCGTTATCGTCACTTTTGTATTCAGATTGGTAAACTTGTTCCGCTTTAGGCTGTTCAACCTTTTCTAACTCTGGTGGATTGTCCATTTTAGGTGTGCTTTGCTTTGGTTGTTTTTCTTTCTTTTTAAAATGAATTTTCTTAGGCAAAATTATCACCAATGCTATGATTGGAATTAATATCAAGCATATTACCATTGTTAGTTCTATTCTAGACATATTCCCTTCTTTTACCTTTTCTAAAACTCAATTTAACTCAGTAATCTTATTAAATAAAGTCATTAATTATATCACTTAGTTTGTTGAATTAATAACAAATACAAATTTGTTTTATATTAAATTTTAAAAACTTTCACCAGAAATTGGACGCGAACCACCTGGTCTTTGTGGTTGTTCTTTACTTTCTTTTGGTTGACTGATTGAATTGCGCATATTTGTGTCCGCCACCATGTTTTGAAGTTTATAATAGTCCATAACACCAAACTTACCATTTTTTAGTGCGGTTGCCATTGCTTTATGCACTTCACTTTCTGCGGCTAGTACGATTGCCTTCATTTCTTGTGTTTTCGCTTTCATTTCTTCGTTTAAGGCAATTGCTTGCGCTTTTCTTTCTTCTGCGGCTGCTTGGCTTATCTTCTTTTTTGCTTCCGCGTCTTCTATTTTTAATCTAGCACCTTTGTTTTCGCCAACATCGACATCTGCAATATCAATAGATAAAATTTCGTATGCGGTTTGTTTATCAAGGTTATCCTTTAAAATTGTGCGTGAAATTACAGATGGGTCTGCCAAAATTTCATTGTGTGTTGTTGATTGACCGATTGCCGTTACAATTCCTTCACCAACACGAGCAAGGATTGTTTCAGTGTCTGCTGTACCAATTTGTTTATCTAATTTAGCGCGAACTGTTACTTGTGCGATTGCTCTAACAGTAATACCATTTTTGCACATTGCATCAATCCAACCTGTTTTAATAACTTTTGGTGTAACACTCGTTCTAACCGCTTCAACAACATCACGACCAGCAAGGTCTATCGCTTTGGCTTGTTCTAAGGTTAAGTCCATTTTTGCGCTGTGTGCTGCAATAAGCGCGTCAACGACTTTTTCAATATCACCACCCGCCATAAGGTGTGTTTCTAATTCTACAATAGGAATTTTAAGACCGGCTTTTTGTGCAATTATGTAAAATTGAACCAATTTTTTGTAGTCAACTTTACGCATTTTCATACCAATAAGCCTAAACATTGAAACGTGCGCACCAGAAGCAAGCGCTCTAAACCACACATTTATTGGAACCATAACTAAAAATCCAATAAGCAGAGCGAGAACAACTGATAAAACTATAACTAGTATTGCCCAGGTTGGCATTGCTAACATCATTGAATATCTCATAGTTTACTCCTATTCAAACCACTTTCTAACCATAATGTTGTTATCGACAATTTTAACAACCTTAATGTGTTTGCCTTCTTCAATAAATGAGTTGATTGAAACCACGTCGTAAATCTTACCATCTATTTTTGCTTTACCTGCCAAATCAAGCACGCTTACAGTTTTTCCAGATTTACCAACAAGTTTTTTTAGTTCTTTGTCTGCTTTGTTGTAGTTTTCGTCTAAACTTGAACGTGTTTCAAATAGTCCGCTTTTGCCAAGCACACCATATTTCGCACTGAATATCATGTACATAACTGCAACTATAAAGAAACCTAAAACCATTAGTATCAGAGTTAACGATTGAACCAAGTTTAAACCTTCAACTATTCGCACTATAATACCAGCGACAATTGCGATGCTACCAGTTATTCCAAAGAAACCAAACCCTGGCACAAACACTTCCACAACAATGAATACCAAACCAACACATAGTAGCACAGCAGGTATCCAACCCATTTCTGTAAAAATCGTTGCAAATTCCATAATTTCCTTCTCCTAGTTAAATCATAACACCAAAAATCAAACTCGTCAATACCCTTTTTAAAAATTGCTTACTTGCATAATTACCCAAAATTTCAATCGAATATTATTTAAAATTATAATTTTAGACGTTTATTTTACTTAAAACAAGCACTTACAATGAGTTCTTACATATTAAATTCAATGTTTTCATTTGACGAAACAATGAATAAAATGATATACTATCATTATTAAAAGGAATTTGATTATGTTTTGTAGAGAATGTGGAACAGAAAACAGAAATGATAGAAAATTTTGCTTAAATTGTGGAGCACCGCTTAAAGATTACACAAAACCAGTTGAAAATACAATTAACCCAGAAGAAATTGAAGAAAAACAAAAAATAGTGGAAAAGAAAAACAAAGTTAATGACATTTTAAAAATTTTATCTATCTCTTTTGTGGTTGTCGCAATCATTTTGTCTATTCTATCGTTTGCTGCTGGTGATAATTTTGTAATGCCAATATTAATAATTGCACTAATTTGCTATTTTGTTTCACTCGTTTTGTATATCACAAAATCTGCAATATATTTTCGAACAAAAAAGAAAATAAATCAAAATAACGTAGAACAAGAAGAAAACAAAAAATAAACTCTATATAATAAATTAAAAAAAGCAAACCATACAGTTTGCTTTTTTTGTTGAAAATCAAATTGTAACTTTTTAATATGTAGGAATATACAAATAATTGAGTATAACCTATTTAATAATAAGCGTTATTAATTTAAATATAATTTAAATACCAATCGGCTCTTGATTATTAATTTTATCATATATTAATTGCGTTATTTTTTTATCATCTTTAATAGTGTATATGAATTCTGGCAAAATTTTATAATTATGTAAGTCTTTTATATTAACCCAAACCATAGTTTCATCTTGATTGTCTAAATTTGCAAAATGATTTTTTTGGCATAATTCATGCTCATTAGAAAGATTAATGTAATACACAAAATTTAATTCGTGATATTTCTTATCTGCAAACTTAAAAAACTGTTCAGTAACTTTAATTAGCCTTGGATTAACATCACATAGACCCAATTCTTCTTTTAATTCCCTTTTAATTGCTGATAAAGTGCTTTCACCCGCATGCACTCTGCCACCTGGTAGATTTAAAAAATCTGTTACCTTACTTTCTTCTAGCAAATATCTACTATTATTTTCAATTAGTGCACATACTCTAAAATTGAACTTATATCCGTCTATAACAACTGATATATCTTCCATAATTTCCCTTTATCTCAAATCTTATTTAAGTTCTGTTTAATACGATTGCTCACTACTTAACTTACACATGGGGATTTTTGTTAAACCAGATTTGTCAAGAGAATACACTGTATCGCATACATTTGAAATAAACTTCCTATCATGGGATACAGCAATAATTGCTCCATGAAAATTATTTAACATTTCTCGTATCACAGGATTTGATAATGGACTTAAATTTCTGGTCGGTTCGTCTAAAACTAAAACGTTATTTTTTTCAATTATCAATTTGCAAAGAGCTATTTTTGCCTTTTGCCCTTCACTTAAATTCATTATTTTATGTTCCATTTCATCACGAGTAAATTTAAGACTTCCTAAAAGTGTCCTAGGATTATAACCAAAATCAATACAATATGATAATTCGTCCACAGCACTTTTGTTATAATCTAATATTTCGAAATAATTTTGTGAAAAATAACCAACTTTAATACCTTTAACTTGTTGTAATATTGGAACGATTGTTTTAATTAACGTTGTTTTTCCGCAACCATTATTTCCAATTATTGCTATTCTCTCTGGACCAACCACTTTTAAATTTATATTGTTAGCCAAAACTAAATTGTCAACTTTTAACTCATCTAAATTCAAATCTAACACAATTTTTTGACTAGGTATTGTTATATTTTCATCAACTATTAGTTTTATAGCTTCTTCCACATCAGGAATCTCTGTTAATTCTTCATTATCATATCTTCTCTCTAAGGCTTTAACATTAGCCATCTTTTTTGCTATTATCCTTCCAGATGAAGGATCTTTCTTTGCTCCGACAAGCGCATTTTCAACTTTTTGTTTCATTTGCCTTAAAATTTCTTCTTTTTTATCTCTTTCTCTTCGTTCATTATAAGCAATTTGTGTTTGGTGTTCTATTGCTCTTTTTCGTGATTCCACATATTCACTATAACTGCATTTTTTTAATGTATACTTTGGTTTTGTTTTTTTTATCAATTGTTCAATATGCAAAATAATATTAGCGGTATTTTCAAGTAGAGTTTCATCGTGCGAAATATACATTATTGGCGCTTTTGTTGATAATATAAAAGATTCTAATTTTTCTAAAGTTTCTATATCTAAGTCATTAGTTGGCTCATCAAGAAATATAACATCTGGAGACATAATTCTTAATTTGGCCAATTGTATTTTCACTTTTTCTCCACCCGAAAGTGTTGATATCAAAGCTTCATTATTTAAGTGATTTACATTAAAATTTAATTTTCTGAGTATTTTTTCGATTTCATTTATTTGGTTGTACAAACTATAATCAATATCACTATCAAGTGAAGGTTTTAAAAAATATTCAAGAACTGTATAATCGTTCCAGCCTAAATCCAACCTTTGCTCAAGGTACCCAATAGTAGAATTATTTAAATTTACACTTCCTGTCACTTCACAATAGTCACTTACAAGGGATGGGTCTATTATTGCTTTAATAAGAGTAGATTTACCATTACCCTCTTCACCAATGACAGCCATTTTGTCGCCATCATTTAAATTAAAACTTAAATTTTCAATTAACTTTCTCCCTTTCAAGGTTTCTATAGTTAAATTTTTTACACTTATCATTTAATAGTCTCCATGCTTATATGATATATTAATTGCTTTAATCTGTTACGTATTATTTGTTTACACTCATTATTTAAATAAATATTTCTTTCATTGCCTTCTTTTATATTTTTTCGTACAGCAGGACATAGTCCTTGACAATATTTAGAATAAACACACTCAAAACACTTATTTTTGTTAACATTTTCTAAAGACAATTCTTCTACAAACCTTAAAGTTATATCAGAATCTTCCCACGGATCTGCACCACGTGCCAAAAGAGTTTTTATATTTCCAATTTTATATTCTTCGTCAAACACATTGTTCCAACATCGATATAAATTACCGCGATAATCTAACACTAAATCATTAGTTAAAGACTCAGCAATACAAAAAGTTGTTAAAGCCGGCACAGCAACTCTTGGTGTATATAAATGTTTTTTTATACATAAATCAATTAGTTTTTTACGATAATCTTCATATTCTAACAAATCATAAGAATTAATTGAACCAAAGACTCTCGCTATGTCCACCCCTAGATTTTTCCCAAAGTACTTCTTATCTATAATATTTTCAAGATTATTTAAGAGGTTATACACACTTTCATAGTTTGTTTTATCTATGTTTAACCTAATGACTACATTAAAATTTAAACTTAATATGTGATTTATATTTCTTATAATGGTATCAAATGTGTTTATTTTAGCTAAATTAGTTCTTCTAGAATTATGTAAAATTTTTTCTCCATCTAATGTTATTTGTATAAATTTACAATTTTCACTTTTTAAAAGTGATGCAAAATTATAATCAAACAAATATCCGTTTGTAATAAATGTATATTCATATTCTACATTTTTGTCAACGCATACTGAACTCAAATCTGATAAAAATTTAATAATAAAATCTTTTTCTATTGTTGGTTCGCCACCGTAAAATACTATTTCAATCTTTTTTATCCCCTTTGAAATCAATAATTTTAAATAATCGGTTAAATCCTTACCAGTTTCATAGATATAATTTCTATTTTCTGATTGATTAACATGACATAAATTATTTTTTTCAAAACAATATGGGCAATTAAAATTACATAAATTAGTTAAAGCAAAATCTATCTTTACAGTGTCTTTATTATTATTGTATTTTGAAATCAAATAAGTCATTTTATTTTTTGATATTTGTTTTTTGTCAAAGTTGTCATCCACCAAAAATCCTTGACTTATTAAGATATTTTTTTCATCATTGGTTAAAATAGATAAATTATTATTTTGTTTTATGGCATCTATTTTTTCGTATATATCTCTATCTAATTGAATTAAGCTTGCATTGTTTAAATTAAATAAATAATAACTATCACCTATTTTAAAAGTGTCTAAAAATTTTGTAAGTACCATATCTGCTCCTATATTTAAAAAATAGTGGCATTGCCACTATTTACTACGGTCTACAACCGCCATAATGTGCACAAGGTCCGCACAAAAATTGTTTAATAGATGAGTCGATTTTTGTTTCATTTTGATCTAAAATGACTTTCATATTTACACCCTCCATTGATATTTTAGCATCTTTTATCGAAATAGTCAATACATTTAAACAAATTTTTCGTATTATAAAAATGTTAACTCAGTTTATTGTCGCGGAAATAGTAGAAAAAGTATTGTTGAGCGTAACCTGAAAGATTGCCGTAACGATTAGTTAACTCGCGAGTGATAAGTTTTCTATTTGTGGTTTGTGTGTTGGTTAGGCGGTTATAAACTTTATTTATCCATGTGTCAACTGGGAACACATCTTTTCTTCCTATTCCAAAAAGTAAAATACAATTTGCAACCTTTTCGCCAATTCCTTTTAAATTGATTAAAAATTTAAACTGCTCGGCTTCGTCCATACTTTTCAAGTTTTCTATATCTTTATTTGTGAGTTTTGAAATGGTTTCGTACATCTGCTCCGCTCTGTAACCAAGCCCTGCGTCTTTATAGTCAACAACCGTTGCATGCTTTAATTCGTCAAGCGTTGGAAAAGCATAATAATCAGTCATTTTTGTGCCGAAATGTTGGCACAAATATTCAATAGATTTTTTTATTCTAGCAATATTGTTGTTTGCTGAAATTATAAAACTTACTATCATTTCAAATAGGTCATTTTTTAAAATACGAATACCGTAGCCATATTTAACTGCGCTAGACAAAAATGTATCATTCTTTAATTCGTTTTTTATTTTTGAATAATCGGTGGAAAAATCAAAAAAATTATAAAAATAATCAACGTCACTAGTTTTAATTTCTATTCTATCATTATATGTATAAAGTTTTGCACGTTTATCTTTTGAATAGACTGTTGCCGAGTTCCCTTCAATATTAAACCTAAAAATTTGCCCACACTCAAGTGTTTGCACAACGTTAAAATCTTCTGGGTTATACACCACAATACTATCTTTATTTTTAACTACCTTCATATCACTTCTCTTTTAGTAACTCTAAATATGTTTTTAATTTTTGACGATTTTATAAACTGCAACGCTCCCATATTTCTTTTTTGTTAGTGTGAAATCTTCGCTATTCATTTCAAATTTTCTATCAGCGCTAGTTTCAAAAATTATAATACCATTTTCACTAATCATATTATTATCTACCAAGTACTTTATCGCCGTTTCTCCTAAATTTTGTTTAAATGGTGGGTCTAATAAAACTATGTCAAATTTTAAATTTCTATTGTTAGATAAAAATGTTAAATAATCTTGATTTAACACCTTGAAATTTCCTTCAATTCCTTTTAGGTTTGAATTTATAATATTTATAGCGTCTTTATTATTATCCACAAAATAAACACTTTTTGCTCCACGTGACAACGCTTCAATTCCAAGTGCGCCAGTGCCCGAAAACAAATCTAACACAACTGCATCTGCCACGTCAAACTGAATTAAATTAAAAATAGACTCTTTAACTCTATCCATAGTCGGACGAGTTGAATTCAATTCAAACTCTTTTAATTTTTTACCACGATATTTTCCTGCAACAACTCTCATATAGAAATTTTAATACATCAACAAATTTTTGGCAAGAAAAAAGTGCGCACTGCACTTCTTTAATATAAATATTTTAATCTTTTTTAGCCGTTTCAACATCAGGCTCGCTATCAGTTGCTGGCATATGCGCTTTTTTGAAATCGTCGATAAGAACAGCATCCTTTTTATCCATCATAATAAAAGCAACAGCAGTGCCAATAATTCCAAGCACTAATATTGCAATAACTATCCACCAAAATGACCAAACAAATATCATATTCGCTCCTATTTATAGATATATGTTATCAAAAACAAATTTTAAAGTAAAGCAAATTCACAACCTTTTTCATTTTTAGTTTTTTAGATTTTAATTTGTATTTTAATAAAACAAAATGTTTTTATAAAACGATTAAAATAAAATCTACATATATTGTTTGTCTAATATAATAAAGAAAAAAGGTCAATTGACCTTTTATTTCTTAGTTGTTTTAGCGGTAACCTTTTTAGTTGCTGGTTTTGTTGCAACCTTTGTTGACTTTGTTGCAGTCTTTGTTGCTGGTTTTTTAGCAGCAGTTTTAGTTGCTTTAGTTGCAGGTTTGGCTTCTTTTGTTGCTACCTTTTTAGTTGCAACTTTTGTTTCAGCCTTTGCAGGTGCTTTCTTCTCTGCAACTTTCTTTGTTGCTGGTGCTGCTACCTTTTTCTCTGCTACTTTTTTAGCAGGAGCAACTTTTTTAGTTTCAGCTTTTGCTGGTTTTGTTGCCACAGTTTTAGCAACTTTCTTTGTTGCAGGTTTTTCAGCCTTTACTTCTTTTTTAGCTGGTGTGGCTACCTTTTTGGTTTTTGCGCTTGCCTTAACCATATTATCATTCTCCTTTTTAACCGTTTCGGTTACAGATGCGTTAGTGGATAAATTCTTGTTATCCGCAACAGGTTCAGATACAACCGCATTAGTTGCGGTTTTCTTTTCTACAACTGGTTTAGTTGCTTTTTTAGTTGTTTTACTAGCCTTTTTAGATACAACCTTTTTAGTTTCAGCCTTAACTTCAACTTTTTGGTCTTGTGCTTCAACAACGGTTGCTGGTGCAACAACTGCTTCAACAGGTGCTTCTACTTTTGCTTCAACAGGTGCAACTTCAGTCGCCTTTTTAGTTGTTTTAGTTGCAGGTTTTTTAGCTGTTGATTTGCTTGCTGTTTTAGTTGCAACTTTTGTTGATTTTGTTGCAGTTTTTGCAGCCACCTTAGTTGCTTGCTTTTTAGCAGGTTTTTTAACCGCTTCTTTTTCAGCTTCAACCTTAACAGGTTCAGCAACAACTGCTTCTACTGTAACATTTGCTTCCACAACAGGAGCAGTTTCAACAGGTTGAACTTCATTTTGTTCAGCCACTGGTTCAGCATGCTCTTTTTCTTCGCTTTCAACTGCTAAAACCTTTTCTTGGAAATCAGCCATTATCTTTTTATCTCTTCTATCTAGAACGACTAGAACAACAACAAGAGCAATAACGATAACAGCGATAATAATAACCATCCACCACCAATTATTTGCTATAAAATCCATAATATTTCCCCTTTTTTTTGATAACAATATTTTATCACCTTTTTTTAATAGTTACAAATGATTTTCAACACAATTTTACAAAAAAATCCAAAAAAATAGAGTTTTTTTACTCTATTTGACATTTTTTTACCAAATTTAAACAATTCTTGCTTCAAATTTATTTAAAAATCACTTAACTTAACAAAGTTATTTCAATTTTTTTATTAAATCAATGACAAGTTGTTTGTTATCTTTTGATAAGTTTGAAAATAACTCCAATACGTTTTTATCTTCTTCATTATACTCTTTACCCTAATTGAGTTCTCTTTAATGGTGTTTCATACCCACAATCGCTTTTAAACTTATTTATGTTTATTTATATCTACTTGAAAAAACAAAATAAAGATTTAATATGAGAACTGTGTTAGAAATGTCATGTTGGTATTAACTTAGAAAAAACTTGTGCTAGAATGCCAAAAAGGTTGAAGAAAGATTATTTCTCCAACCTTTTGCATTTTTACTAAAAAAGTTATCAAAAAAGAAAACAAAATAAACTTGGAGGTGTTATAATGGGTTCAGGAGGAGTTCCCAATAGGACAATTGAACGAGTAGACGGCAAACGTGGAGACTTGCCAACACGTGAGGCCAAGCCAAATTCAAGATATGATTTATATGTAAACGGAGAAAAAGTGCAAAGCAGGTGGTTTGATGCAAGTGGAAGAGTCATAAGAAATAGAGATTATAACCATCAAGATGCACACAATAATCATGAGTTTCCACATGATCATAATTGGAGTTGGGAGAAAGGATATCCAGAGAGAAATCCTGAGAATTTAGATCCAGATTATAATCTTTATTTTTAAAAGGAGAAAAAATGACAAAACGATTAAGTGATTATGAGATAGAAAAACAAAAGAAAAAGCAAGAACTTGTTAGAAACGAATTTTTATATCAAACTAATTCGACTGGGAAATATGAATTTCCTATAATAAAAAAACAAAATATTGATGTCGATAAAATTGAATTTTTAAGTTACGTTGATACCAAAAAAAATGATGATACAAACAAAAATAAAACAATTCACTTTTTTACTTATGATTGGAAATTTGAGAAAGTTTATGAAAGTGCGGAAGAAGAATTAGAAAAACTGAGTCAATATTATTGTTTGCTTAGCCCAGATTTTAGTTTGTTTACAAATATGCCACTTGCTCTTCAAATTGAAAGTGTTTTTAAAAATAGATGGTGTGGTGCTTACTGGCAGTCGAAAGGACTAAAAGTTGTTCCAACGATTTCGTGGGGAGATGAAAGAAGCTTTGATTTTTGTTTTGACGGAATTGAAGAAGGCTCAATTGTTGCCGTATGCACTTATTATCGAGAAAATTGCGAAGAAGAGTTTATGCTAGGTTATAATGAAATGTTAAAACGAATAAAACCAAGTATGATTTTGTGTTATGATAAACCCTTTAAATCAATGAAAGGAAATATAAAAGAATTTTTACCAACAACTTATGAATGGACAAAAAATTTAAATTGGAAAGATTTAATTCATTTTAAATGGGAAAAACAAAATAAAAATGTTTCGGGTTTAAATCAGAATGACTTTAAATTTTTTAAGTATGACGACCCATACATTAAAGACCAATTAGTAAAATGTTCAATTTGTGGTCATGTTGCAATGCAAGATCAATATGGTAATGGTGAATGCAAAAATTGTGGTTGGAAATTCAGCAAAGATGAAGAATTATTAGAAAAGAAAGCAGGAGTGAGTTATCCTATGCTTGTTACTCCAACAACTGCCAGAATTCAATATAAAAATGGATTGCCTTTTAAAGCAACGTTTGATGAATTTGTTAATGGATTATATTTTTATAGTGAAATGCTTTTTGAATATAATAATGAAGTATATGAAGTATTTTTAAGAGTTAATAAGAATTCAAAAAAAAATGAAGATTGTAATATTGTATTTTGTTCAAAAAATATGCAACAAGAATATAAAACCAGACAAGATTTTGAAAGCAAAGCCAATATCAATGGTATTTTATTAAAATACTTATGGGATAAAATTACTAACCCTTCTTATATGTATTGTGTATAAAAAGTTTGACAGCAATTGAGAGAATTTATAAAAAATTTAGACCGTTAGTTAGTTTTTTACTATCGGTCTTTTTTTGTTCTAATTTTGACAGCGATTAAGGGAACTTAAACATAAAAACTTTTGGATAGTTATAAATAAAAAAGTCGGAGTGTTTCCGACTTATAATAGTATGCAAAGTATTCCGCCCTTTCCTTCGTTTACTATGCGCCCTACTGTTTTTCTAAGTTTGTTTTGCAAGTTTACCGGCATAGATGTAAGTTTTCCGTTTAGTCCTTCGCAAACAACACTCTCTAATGACTTTCCAAACATATTTGTTTGCCATATACCTTGCGGATTATTTTCAAATTCTTCAAGCAGGTATTTTACTAAATCTTCACTTTGTTCGTAACCACCCATGATTGGGCTAACTTCTGTTTCAACGTCGACTTTCATAATATGCAAACTCGGCGCCTGCGCTTTTAATTTTACTCCACAGCGACCACCTTGACGCACAATCTCTGGTTCTTTTAGTTCCATTTCGTCGATAGAAGGTATAACTATTCCATAACCTGTTTCATTTGCCTGATTTAGAGCGGATGATATTTTATCATATCTCTTTTTGGCATATGTTAAATCTTTTAGGCAACTAACAAGTTCGTAATCGTCTTTTATTTCTGTTCCACATTGTTCACTTAAAACACGGTAGAACAAACCGTCCTTTGGAACAATATCAAACGTGACCGCACCTGTTCCTAATTCAATGTTGTTTACCAAAATTGGTTCAAAACTATCCGAATTTTCAAACAACACATATTTAGTATCAAATTCACCAATTCTACCGGCGTCACCTATCGCATTTTCCACGTTTGATAAAATTTCTTGTATGGTTGGATTGTTTACGTCTAATGGTTTCAACCATTTTGGCATTTTAATATTTACCACTTCAAGTGGGAATTCTTTTAAAATTTCTGTCATAATATTATCAACATCACCCTTTTCTAATTCATTTACATTCATTGCTATCACTGGCACTTTGTATTCCTTTGCTAGGTTATCTTTAAGTGCCTGCGTCTTTTTATCTTTTGGTATGGAACTATTTAAAATTAATACAAACGGCTTGTTAGTGTCTTTAAGAGCACGAATTGTACGTTTTTCTGCTTCTATGTAATTTTCACGCGGTATTGATAAGAAACTTCCGTCCGTTGTTAGTGCAACCCCAATTGTTGCATGCTCATTTATCACTTTTTCTGTGCCAATTTGCGCCGCCTGAACAAACGGAATAGGTGTTTCGCTCCAAGGTGTTTTAACAAGGCGCGGTTTATCATTATCCTTATCCCCCATTACTCCTTCCACCATAAAGCCAACCGAGTCAATAAGCCTAACTGACATATTAGTTGAACCAATTTTCACTTTAACCGCTTCGTTTGGCACGAATTGTGGTTTTGTTGTCATTACCATTGTGCCTTCGCTTGCCTGTGGAAGTTCGTCGTTTGCACGCACTCTATCTTGTTTGTTTGTTATGTTGTCTAACACAAAATTTTGAATAAATTTTTGAATAAAAGTTGATTTTCCACATCTAACAGGGCCAACCACACCAATATACACATCTCCGTTCGTACGTTTTGCAATATCGGTGTAGATGCTTGAACTCTTTTCCATTTAATCCTCCAATCTAACTTAATTTATGAATTAATCGCTCTGTTTATGACACGATTTTACAATTTATCAGTCTTAATTATTTTTTGCTTATTGACAAATAAAAAATTATCAGTATAATTAAACCCGCGCGTGAAATTGTCACATATATTAATAGGTAAATAAAAATAATGGAGATATTATGAAAAATAAAACATTAAAAGGTATAAGTTTAGTTTACATTAAATATTGCTTAATACGCTTTGAAATTAGTAAAGAAGACATTTATAAATACATAGACATATTACATATAAACAAAAGGCAGTTAAAAATCTTAATAAAAAGCGGTGTGATAGACGAAATGTACACTGAAATTGGTGACACTATTAAAAAACACGGTTTAATCGCAAGAAAAATTGAACGCCTTAATTTAAGAATGCAAGAAATGAAGCAAACCATAAATCACGAAACACCAAATGATAATAGACGCACAAATGATGAAAAAATTTCTTTAATTTCTCGTTTAATAAAAGAAAGGCAACTGCAACTTTTATCTCTAGAAGTTTCAAAAGATTTAAGGCAAACCAACATAAACAATAACGGCGTACATGAAATATAATAGTCAAAAACACAAAATTTGATTAAATTTTTATGCTTAAAAACATACTTTAAAAATTAAAAAAAGTGGCTAGAAAATTAGTCACTTTTTTTGCGTCCTAAATTAAATTCCTTCATGATTTCGTCTAGCCCCATAGTTGGGTGAAGCGCTTCGTTTAAGTCAAAGCCTGAAGAAGACGGCGGAATAGTTGAAATGTCAACTTTTGGTTGAGTTGTATGTTCTATTTTTGGTTTTTCCTGTTCGGTTGGTTTTTTAGTGTCAAAACAATCTATGATGTTATGCAACAATTTTTTTATAGGGTCGTCTGAAACAGGCATAATCTTTTTTTCTGCAATTTGGTCTATTTTTTCTTTGTCGTTTAAATCTTGATAAACCATAGATTTAAAACGTTCGCTCATATCTCTTAATTTTGGGTCGCGAGAGAGTTCTGGGTATTTAACGTATAATTCATTTATAACCTGCTCCATTCTTAGATACATCAATCTACTGCGTTGAATGTCAAGTAAATATAGTTTTTTCCTACTTGCTTCAAGTTGATTGGCATGTTCAATGCTCGCAATAATTGCACTAGAAATAGATTGCTCTTTTTTCTTATAATCGTCAATGATTGAATTTAGTTTTTTAATCTGCTCATTTTGTTCGTTTATAATATTTTGCAATTCGTTAATTTTTGCTTGCAATTCAAAATCTCTCTTATCCATCTTTTCTCCTTTTTCTAAATATTAACATATTTATCACAAAATATAACACAAAATAAAATACAAGTAGTCCAATCATCCACCATAAATTTATAAGTTTTTGCACGAATAGAAGAGTTATTATGCCAAAACCTAAAAACAATATGAATAATTTAAATTGGAATTTATCTTTGAAAAATAACCCTGTAATTAAACTTGCGAGCGCTAATGCAAACAAATAATACGGCCAAAATTGATTGCTATCAACGTTTCTATAAACTTGCAGAAAATATAACGTAAAATTTAAAATTCCACAACATAAAAGCGTTATACCTATAAACATACTACTATCTATTTTAAGTGAAACAGCGCGAACAAATAGTAAAATTCCAATCAATATTAAACTAACCGCAAAACTAATTCTGAAAAAAGGAAAATTTATTGGCAACAAATCCAGAATAAAACAAACAATATTGACAATTAACACTGAAAAGTACAATATTTTAGATTTCTTGCCCATTTTTCTCTCCTTTTAAATAAAATTAAGACGTTATTGACGCTTTTTGTTGTTTTGATTTTTTAACTCTTTTATAGATGTTTATTGAAAGCATAACCACTCCAATAATCACCATTATAATGCTAACAAGTTGAGAAACGCGAATTCCTGTGTTGCCAATAAAGAGTGAATCTCCCCTAAAACCTTCAATGACACTTCTACCTAACCCATACCAAATTAAATAGACCGCACTTGGAGTGAATTTCTCCTTACTCTTTAAAAACGCAAACAATATTGGTACAAACCCTATAAAGTTCCACAAACTTTCATATAGATTTGTTGCATAATGCCAAACGTAAACTCCTGAGCCTTCATACGTTTCAACTAGCATTGCAAGCGGAAACCAACAATGATTTGCATTTGTTATCACTTCACCATAGCAACATTGCGAAAAGAAGCACCCAATTCGCCCTATTGCCTGCCCTAAAATTAAGCATGGAACACATATGTCAAATAAGTCAATAATTATTTTGAAATTGCGTTTAATTAGTGCAAAAATAATTATTCCCAAAATTCCGCCGATTACACCACCAAGAACCGCAAGCCCACCATCTTGAAAATTAAAAAACTCTCTAAATGATGTTCCATTGAAAATGAAATAGTATATTCTCGCACCTAATATTGCACACGGTAACACTATAAGTGCGAGCAATAAAATGTCGTCCGATTTTAGACCACGTCTTTTAGCAAGCCGGCAAGCAAGTAGCACCCCAACAAGCATAGCAAAAGCAATAATTAACCCGTAATAGGCTATTTCCAAATTCCCTATATGAAAACTTTTTGGTGGCACTACATACAAATTCATACACCTTATTATATAATTGAAAATAAAAAAATGCAAGCAAAATAAGTTCATACTTTCTTTTCGACAAAATCATGTGTTTTATTTAAACCCCATTTGATATTATAAGTGTTTACCATAATAAACACCTTTTTTAAATAAAATTCATAATTAGATAATATGAAGTATTTTGGCACGGACGGAATACGCGGCGTTGTAAATCACAACTTAAACAACAAAACAATAAAAAAAGTTGCAAACGCGTTAGTTCGTTTTTATAAAGATAAATCAAAAAAGGTATTACTAGTTGGTAATGATAGCCGTATTTCAAGCGACTATATTTTATCTGTGCTAGAAACCGTGTTGTTAAAACATGGTATTGAAATTCACAATATTGGCATGTGTTCCAGCCCGTGCCTTGCCTTCTTAACTAAAAAATTTAACTATCCGCTATCACTAATGCTTTCCGCTTCACATAACCCTAGCGAATATAACGGCATAAAATTTTTTAACTCAAATGCCGAAAAAGTGGACGATAAATTTGAAATAAACTTTGAACGTCTTATGGATATGCGTCCGTTAAAATGTTGTAATAAATTTTCAAAAATGATTTGCTCCGAACATTTAAAAGAAACTTACATAAATTTTTTAAGGTCACTAAAAAAATCCAATTTACCATGTATTATTGATTGCGCCTGTGGCGGAGCAAGTGAAATTGTAAAGCGCGTCTATTTAAAAACTCAAATCATTAACTCCAACCCCACTGGTGAAAATATAAACATGAATTCAGGTTGCACACATATAGATAATTTAAAATTGATGTGTGCAAAAAATCGTAAAATTGGTTTTGCCCTTGACGGTGACGCAGATAGGCTTATTGTTGTTGACGAATTTGGGCAAATCATTGACGGCGATAAAATTTTATACATACTATCAACATTTTATTTAAAAACTAACGACACCGTTGTTGGCACAATTTATTCAAATGAAGGTTTAAAAACAAGTTTATCAAAAAAGAACATTAAATTTTTGCGTGCCCCAGTTGGAGATAAACAAGTTTATAAAAAAATGATTGAATGTAAGACCATACTTGGCGGTGAAAATTCTGGTCACATAATTTTAAAAACTTTTTCAAACACTGGTGATGGTGTTTTGTTATCAATTATACTTTCAAATATTTTAAGTTCGACAAATTTAAGTTTAAATTCACTTCTAAATCATTACACGGAATATTTTCAAATAATGAAAAATATACCAAATAACAAACCTTTTAAAATGGACGAAAGTTTAAAACTAATTATAAGGCGATATGAAGACGAAGGTTCACGAATTATAATTCGACCAAGCGGAACGGAACCACTAATTCGAGTTATGGTTGAAAATAAGAACGAAGATAAAGCAAAAAGAGTGCTTGATAAATTAGTTTTTTATATTCAAAATAATTATTAAAAAATTTAGTAAATTATAAAATTTTAATAAAAATTTATAAAAAATTAAAAAATTGCACCATTTTTTGCAATTTTTTTAGCAAAATTTAGCGAATTTAAAAAATTTTTATTATTTTTTATTTAATTTAAAATATCTTTTTTTGAACTTAAATTGAAATTAAATAATTATATAAACATGAAAATTTAAAACACTTGAAAATAAAAATTTATTTTGATATAATTATGTTATGAGTTACGTGTTAGAGAAAAATTGGAGTGAAATTTTCTCCACTAGATTTGATAAAGATTATAAAATAAAACTTTTTTCATGGCTAAACGAAGAATACAAAACAAAAAGAATTTTTCCACCGCAGGAAAAAATTTTTAATGCGCTAAATTTAGTTCCTATTGATAAGGTTAAGGTCGTTATAATTGGTCAAGACCCATATCACACTTATGGTCAGGCGGACGGGCTTGCGTTTAGTTGCCATAATGGTACACCGCAACCAAGCCTTAAAAATATATTTAAAGAAATTCATGACGATTTAAGGATAGATATGAGTTCTAGCACCGACCTAACCCCTTGGGCAAAGCAAGGTGTGTTACTTTTAAACACATCTCTCACCGTGGTTGAGCATAAACCTGCAAGCCACGCAAACGAACTTTGGCACACCTTTACGCGCGAAATTATAAAGATACTAAACGAACGCAATCAACCGATTGTTTTTCTTCTTTGGGGAAATCACGCAAAATCTTTTATGCCACTACTTAATAACCCTAACCACCTAGTTTTAACCAGCGCGCACCCAAGCCCATTTTCTGCATACAGTGGGTTCTTTGGTTGCCGTCATTTTAGCAAAGCCAACAAATTTCTAACTGACCACAACTTAACACCAATTGATTGGAAAATCTAATTCTAAATACGTTTTTATTAAACTTTTAAAACATATTGTTTAATTATATAACCTTTATCTTACTTTGTTATTATGTGTAATAATATGTTAAATCAAAATAATTTTCATTGAAACTTAAAAACTTGCAATTTTAAAAACATTGTTTTCCTATCTAATTATAAATTTGGTTTACATATCAATCACAAAATAATTGACAAAATAATTATATTTTGCTAACATATAATCATGTTAAACACAATAATTATCACAAACATCATTATTAGCATCTAAATTTTAGATGTGCGTTTTGCTGTGTGATAAATAGAAATACCAGCAAACGCTGGCATTTTTTAATAGGTTGTTTTATTATAAAAACATCGGTTTTAAATAATTCAACTATCGCAATATTAAAACGTGGTAATAAAGAACATTTTAAAGGAGATTTTATGCAAAAAGAAAATGGGTCACTCAATTATGTGAAAATGGAAGAAGGAATATTAAAGTTTTGGGAAGACAACAAAATTTTTGATAAATTAAAAGAAAAGAACAAAAAAACAGGCAAATATTTTGCAACCCTTGACGGTCCAATCACCGCCAACTACAATATGGGGCTTCACCACGCATTCAATCGTACGTTTAAAGACGCTATGATTAAATTTGCCGCTCTTTGTGGAAATGACGAGCACTATCAAAACGGTTTTGATGCGCATGGTCTACCTGTTGAAAATCGCGTTGAAAAAGAACTAGGTTTTAACAACAAAAAAGATATTGAAAACTTTGGTATTGAAAACTTTGTGCGTGAATGTATGAACACAGTTAAAAAATATTCCGCTTCACAAACACAGTCTTCAATACGTCTTGGTCAATGGATGAATTGGGATGATAGTTACTACACAAATAGCGATAATAACATAACCTCAATTTGGTATTTTTTAAAGAAATGCCACGAAAAAAATTGGGTGCAACTATCCTACCGCCCTATGCCATGGTGCACTCATTGTGGAACAAGTTTATCTGAGCACGAAATGAGTGACGCCGACGCATATAAAGACGTTACCCACATTGCAATCTTCTTTAAATGTCCTATAAAAAACACAAATAACGATATGTTGGTTTGGACAACCACCCCATGGACACTCAGCGCCAACGTTGCCGTTGCAGTCAATCCTGAATTTGACTACAACATTGTAAAAATCAAATCAAGTGATAGAAACCTTATAGTTTGTGCTGATAGAATGTCTGTTTTAAAAGACGATGTGATTGAAGTTTTAAAAACTATTAAGGGAAGCGAACTTGTAGGTCTTAGTTACGAGACATGTTTTCCAGAACTTCCTGAACAACAATTTGAACACAAAATTGTTGCGTGGGACCAAGTTGACGCATCAGAAGGTAGTGGTGCCGTGCACATCGCCCCGGGCTGTGGTGCAGAAGACTTTGAACTAGGAAAATCTATTGACTTAAAAAACATCATTCCTATTGACGAACTTGGCAATTTCTACCCTGATTTCGGTATACTTTCAGGTAAAAATGCAAACAGCGACGAAACGCGTGACTTTATATTTAACACTCTAAAAGAGCGTGGAAAAGTTTATTACACTCATAAAATTTTACACAGATACCCACATTGTTGGAGATGTAAAAACCCACTTGTGTTTAGGTTGATTAACCAATGGGTTATTAAAATGGATGAACTTCGCCCTAGCCTAATTCAAGAAATTGATAAGGTTGAATTCCAACCAGATTTTATGAAAAAACGTATGCTTGATTGGCTCAATAATATGGGTGATTGGGCAATTTCAAGGTCTAGGTATTATGGCGTGCCACTTCCAATTTATCCTTGTAAAAAATGTGGAAAAGTAACAGTTGTTGGAAGCCTTGACGAGTTAAAGAAACTATCAAACAACGACCCTAAAATTGATAAAATGCCACATTTTCACCGACCTTATATTGACGAAATTAAAATCACTTGTCCACATTGTGGCGAACAAGTGGAACGCATTAAAGAAGTCGGTGACTGTTGGTTAGATGCAGGTATCACACCATTTTCAACAAAAAAATACTTTACAGACAAAGAATTTTTCCATAAAAATTTCCCTGTTGAGTGTGTAATTGAAGGAAAAGAGCAAATTAGATTGTGGTTCTACTCTCTACTTGTTATGAGTGTTGTAATCACTGGTAAAGCGCCATACAAAAAGATTTCAACCACCCCAATGCTGCTTGCACAAGATGGTAAAAAACTATCAAAATCTAGCCCAAACAACATTCCGCTTGACGAAGCCTTTAATGAAATTGGTGCAGATATTATCAGATATAATTTTGTTGCCACTCCGTTAATAAATGACGTAAAATTTGGTCGTGACACATGTGACGAAGTTAAACGTAAACTATTAGGTTTGTGGAACGCATACATTTTCTTAAACACATATGCGTCAATTGATAACCCAGACTTAACCAATTTCAAACCTAATAAGCAAGATTTAACCTTTATAGACAAATGGTTAATTTCGCGCGTGAATGAATTTGTTAAAAACGCATATGATGCATATTCGCATCAAAATTTCGGTGCGGTAGCAAAAGACTTTGAAATTTTAGTTGACGAACTTACAAATTGGTATATTAGAAACAATCGTAGGCGTTTTTATAAGAGTGAAAGCGACACTGATAGTTTAGTTGCATACTACTGCTTAACTTATGCTATTAAAAATATTACTATGGTAATCTTCCCTATTATTCCATTTATTAGTGAGTACCTATGGCAACATGCTGTGAGAGAACTTGATAAAAACGCAGAAGCAAGCGTTGCACTTCACTCTTACACAATAAATGAGTTTGATATTGAAGACGACAATTTGATTGAATACACTAACATCGTTAAAAATATATTCACAATGGCTAGTAAACTTAGAAATGAAAATCAAATCAAAGTTAAACAACCTTTGCAACACCTTTATATAAGCGGTGACGAAACTGTTAAAAAAGCGGTTGAAATCTATCGTGACATGATTGAACAGGAGTTGAACATTAAAGACGTTGTGATTGAAAATGATAGGTCTAAATTTAATGACGAGTATTTATCACTTGATTTTAGACGTGCAGGCGCCGTGCTAAAAGGTGATGTCCAAAAGGTTAAAAATTTGCTGCTAGACGCAAGCGACGAAGATAGAATTCGAATGGTTAACGAGTATAAAAACGGAAATGTCCGCGTTGGCGAATTTGAAAACTTATCAAGTGAACTATTTATTCTTTCAACTAAACCTAAAAAAGAATTTGTGATTGCTAGTGACAATGGTTTGTCCGTAGTTCTAGATATCACAATCAACCGCGAACTTATGCTTGAAGGAATGGCGCGTGAACTAATTCGTGCAGTTCAAGTTATGAGAAAATCAGCAGGCTTTAATGTTGAAGATAGAATTGATGTTGAATTTATAACTGAAAGCGAAGAATTAAATGAAATCATTAGTAAATATTCTGAAAAAATAAAATCAGAACTGCTCGCTTGCTCAATAAAGAAAATTGATAATCCTGAATATAGTGAAACAACCACAATCTCGGGCGATGAAATCACTGTTAAACTAAAAAGATAAAAAATTTAAAATTGAATAGAATTTAATAAGAATTTTAAAAATAATTAAAATTTAACTAAAAAATTAAAAAATATCGCAAATTTTATTAAAATTTAAAAAAATGAAATATTTTAAATAAAAAAGAAACTTTCGCAGTTTCTTTTTTCTTTTGTAATTTAGATTTTGATAAGATAAAATTTAGATTAGAAATAAATCTTAACGCTTTAATAATTGAAATATAGAGATTGATTTATATGATTGTATATTCAAATTTATATGAGATGTACATTCAAATTTAATATTGACAAATTGTAAATTTCATGATAACATTTTGATATGCTAAGTTTAATTGTTGTAGTTTACATTATAGGTCTAGTTTTCTTTCCTAACAAGTAGGAAAAATTTTTATTTAAAAAAGCATACGGAATTCGTATGCTCTATTTTTTTATTAATTTTTAAATCACAACTTTTAAGAAACTGTAGCACTTTGTTCTGCCTTTGCATCTAATTCTATTAAACGCAATTTATCGTCCACTTCAGCATCAAAAATCTTTCTATAAACAGCCATTGTTTCTGGTGAAGTTGTAGATTTGGAATTTGCGAAATAATAATCACCACATCTTCTTAATTTTTGTAAATTTTCTTTTGTAAAGAATGAATTGGAAAGCCCAACAAAATAATCTTCATAAAAACTATATGGTTTTGAGAAAACTTTTTGCTCCGCTCTTTTAAATCTTACTTTTGAACGCGCCATAACTTCTTGTGAAGGTTTGCGAGAGAGCAACAAATGAACGGTGAACTTATTAAAAAAGTCAATAATCGCTTGTGACTCTTCCTTTGTCATATTTTCTTTCACTTCTGGAATTACAATTTTTTCTTTAACTGCACCCTTTTTAACTCTTGGCATACTTTTATCTCCCATATAATTATTTTAAATCAAAATATGAAAATGTCAACACATTGTGTTAAACTTTTTAGATTTTATTTATTAAAACCACACCCACTGAATAATTTCTTGAATGTGAAATACTTATTTCAATACTATCTATCTTATAATCTTTCATAATTTTTGATAAATATTCATTATTTAGAAAATAAGGTTTTCCATTTTTATCGTGCTCTATAACTATTTTATTTAACACTAAATCTTTTTTATTAAGCGCTTTAATTAACGCTTCACGCACACAATAAAACCCGCAAAAATGTTCAAGCGGTTTTGCTTTTGAATTTGCATACTCTATCTCAACCGAGCTAAAAACACGCTCAAAATTTTCTTTCGACCAAGAATTAAATCTTTCAATTTCTTCAATATCTACACCTATCATATCATTCCTTTTATTCGTCAACATCGTCAAATGTAAATTCATGCAAAGCGGAATTGATGCTATCCCAACTATAACCCAAATAACTTAATCGCCTAATAAGTTTTTCACGTGTTGATTTATTTAGAACTTTATTTTTTAAAAACTTTTTTGCATTAGTTAAACAACTATCATCTTCTTCAATATCATTTAATAGATTTTCAATTAACTCTTTATCAATGCCCACTCCAAGCAGTTTTTGTTTTAGTTTATTCTTACTAAAATTTGGATTGCTTTTTATATAACTTTCAGCATAAGTATAATCGTCAATAACTCCATACTCTTTCAATTTATCAATCACAGGAACAATAGTCTGCTTTTTGAATTCTTTTTTATAAAGGTAATCACGCATTTGTTTTTCAGTTTTTAATTTACTTGACGCATATTTTACCGCCATATTAAAGGCAATTTTTTCATTACTTTCAACAACTGCTTTTTTAAATCTTTCTTCGTCCGCTTCGCCAACACTTATAGAATATTTAACAATTACATCACTAAATAATTTATATTCACCAACGTCGGTTACTGCAACAAATGTGTTTGCGTCCTTTTTACCTAATAACTTTAAACTTTTTATAATCATATTAAAATTATATCAAAAAAAATTTTCTTTGTTAAATGATTTTTCAATTTACATTTATTTTTATTAAAATTAGTAAAAATTTTTAAAATTATTAAAAAATATCATTATTTTATTGAAAAATTGATAAAATTTTGTCATTTTTAAATAATTTTTTATTTTTTTTATAAAGTTTAACGAGTTTATCTTATTTCATGAATTATTTTCATTAAATAACAAAATAAAAAATAGTTAGTTTTGTTTTATAAATATTTATTTTTATGTTATAATATTTAAAAATAAAAGGGGAATTTATTATGAAAATAAAAAACATTGAAGCGTATGAAATAATAGATAGCCGTGGCAATCCAACTGTTGAATGTGAAGTAACTTTAATTGACGGAACAACCGCACGCGCGTGTGTTCCAAGTGGCGCGTCAACAGGTGAACGAGAAGCCTTAGAGTTAAGAGACAACGAACACAGATTTCACGGTAAAGGTGTAACTAAAGCATGTGAAAATGTAAATAAAATAATTGCCAAAAAATTGATAGGTATGGACGCAAGCAAACAAACACTAATTGACCAAACAATGATTGAACTTGACGGCACAGAATATAAAACAAATTTAGGCGCTAACGCAATGTTATCAGTTAGCCTTGCCGTTGCTCGTGCGAATGCTGAAAGTAAACACAAACCGCTTTATCAAACGTTAGGAAAAGGCACAACTCTACCGCTTCCTATGTTGAACATTATTAATGGCGGCGCGCATGCCGATTCTAATGTGGACTTTCAGGAATATATGATTGTCCCTATTGGTGCAAAAACTTTTAAGCAGGCAATGCAATTTGCAAGTGAAACATTTGTTGAGTTAAAGAAAGTGTTAAAAGCAAAAAAATACTCAACTGGTGTCGGTGACGAAGGCGGGTTTGCTCCAAACTTTAAAAACAACACCGAACCTTTGGACGCTATTATTCTAGCAATCACTAATGCAGGATATATTCCAGGAAAAGATATTGCAATTGCGCTTGATGTGGCGTCTAGCGAATTCTATAACAGCAAAACAAAGAGATACGAGTTAAATAAAAGCAAAGGTGGAAGTTTAACAACTGCTGACATGATTAAGTGGTATGAAAAACTAATAAAGGACTACCCTATTATTTCGATTGAAGATCCACTAAGCGAAAACGATTGGAATGGTTGGGCAAATATCACTAAAAAACTTGGTGGTCGCGTGCAACTTGTTGGAGACGATTTATTTGTAACCAACCCTAAAATTTTCAAACTTGGAATTGAGAAAAAAGTTGCCAATGCAATTTTAATAAAACTTAACCAAATTGGCACCTTAACTGAAACATTGGAGACCATTCGTTTAGCAAAAGAAAATGGTTACAACACAATAATTTCACATAGAAGTGGAGAAACTGAAGACACATTTATATCCGACCTATCCGTTGCTGTTGACGCAGGTCAAATCAAAACTGGTTCAATTTGTAGGACTGATAGAGTTTGCAAATACAATCAATTAATTCGCATTGAAAGAAAATTAAATAAAAAAGCAAAATTTAATAATAAAATTTAAAAATGCTGAAATTTTCTCAATTTTAATGAAATTTTAATAATTTTTATAATAATTTTTTGATTTTATTTTAATTTATACTTCTTTTTAGTTTTAATATTTTCAAAAAAATAAAAGGTAAACTATGATTATTTCTATTGATGGTCCGGCCGGTAGTGGAAAATCAACTGTTGCTTCACTACTATCTAAAAAGATTGGATTTATTCATTTTAATTCGGGCTCATTATATCGCGCAATAACTGCGCATTTGATTTCAAACGACATAGACGTTAACACACTTGATAATTCTTCTATTCTAGAAAACATTTCTCTAGAAGTTAAATTTGATAATACGGTGCAACATACTTACGTGAACGGCGTCGATTACACAAACGATTTACGTAAACCTAACGTTTCAACTTTAACTCCTGTCGTGAGTGTAAATAAAAAAGTACGCGCACTTGTTGATAAAACTCAAAGAGAAATCGCAAAAAATAATAATTTAGTGATTGACGGACGTGATATCGGTAGTTACGTATTCCCTAGCGCTGAGATTAAATTTTACCTTGATTGTGATATTAAAGAACGCGCTAAACGAAGGCAAAAAGAATTAAACAACAAATACTCACTTAAAGATATTGAAAAAATGTTATTTGAGCGCGACGAGTATGACAAAAATAAAAAAGTTGCCCCATTAATAATCCCAAAAAACGCTTTTATAATTGACTCCACAAATTTAACTATTGAACAAGTTGTAAATAAAATGTTTACCCATGTTAAACAATTTAAACTAGCACATAATTAGTGCTAGTTTTTATTTTAAAATTTTATAAAAATTTGTATATTTGTTTAAATTATAAGAATTTTTACACTTTTTCTTAATAAATTTCAATATGTTTAAAAATTTTTCTTTAAATTTGCATATTGACAGTTAAACATAATTGTGTTAGAATTAAAACGTGAAAAGATATATAGATAATTTAACAAATCAAGAAAGGTATGAAAAATTATTTCCTAGAATAAACAAGTTGGAACGTAAAATAATGCTAGGAACTTTTGATTTTTCCAAAGCCAACCTACTTGCAGTTATATCATTTATAAAGTTAATAAAAAGTTATTCACAAGATGAAAGATTAATTGAGATTGTTAAATTTCTAGAAAAGGCAATTCAAACAGGTGAAGGGGACACATCAAAATCATATTATAGATTTAAAGATGGTTTCATTTATTCAAATATTGATTTTGAGTCAATACTTCTCGATTTTAAAAGCACCGCGATTGCAATGTGTTACTCTATGAAATTAAATAAGTTTTTATGGCAAAAATCTAATATTATTATAAAACTAATAGAACAAAAAGAAATTAAACCTGCTGAAGACCAAACTATATATGAATACATCGAAAGCACAATTCTTCATTTCTTACACGAACATTTAGAATTAAAAATTGCTAATAGTATAAGTGACAATCCTTAAACACATATTAAAAATAGATTTTAACCAATAAAAAATTACAAAAAATTTTAAAAAAATACAAAATTATCCACTATTTTTAGGTAAATTGAGCAAATTGTGATGGGAATTTTAAAAATCACTATTGACAATTATCGTGAAGTATATTATAATCAAGGTATAAGTTAACACTTTGGAGGGGTTAAATATGGCAACAACTATCTCATTAGATAAATTAATTACACTATTTAATGGATACATAACTTCAACAGATAAAGATTTTGTGACATATGCACAAAATGCTGGTTTTTTAACTGCAACACCAGATGCAGACACATCAAAACCTGCAATTTTGGAATTTAATGATGCAGCAATAAGTCCTGCTGGAACAACAAGTTTATCAAAAAAAGTTAAAGATATAGATAGCAAAAAATTAACAGATATTTACAATTTTATTTATACATATAGAAACGTTATTATTGATTCTGTTGATGTAACGAAGGAAGGATTTTTGCAAGATTTAACAAGAGCATTAATTGTTGGTAATGTAAAATTAAATTTTGATGCAGATTCAGCAAAAGAATTAGTTGAAACATTTAACTTAGGTGAAACAAATCCTAAGATTAAAAAATTAAAAGGCAAAACCAACTTTGTTCTTAAAAAATTAGTTATGCCTACCCTTATAACCGCGGCGCTTGCAGCAGTGGCTGGTGTTATTATTGGGGGCGTTGCAGCAATTGCAGGTTCATCAATTTTCTGGTCTGGTAACATTGGGTTAGGCATTGCATCTATTGCTTCTGTAAGTGCACTTGCTGGTGTTGTTTTAGCCCCTACTATTATACTATCAAAAAATAGAATTACTCGCGAGCATTATAGAAAAAAATATGGAACTAAAAAGGCTTTAAACTTTAAAATGCTTGCTGATTCAGGTGTTAAAACAGCAGAAGAAATTGAAGCCAACCCAGAACTTACAAATCTACCAATTAAAAAATTGATAAGCAAGATTGAAGACACTGAATCAAAACTTATTCAATATGCAAAAAGTGGAAGTAAAAATCCATTCAAACTTATGGCTGCATATTTTAGACGTAAAACAAATAGAAACCGCATTCACGAATTAATGGCTTTTAAAGATATGCTTGCAAAGAAAGCAGATGAAGATGGTCTTGATGCAAAAGTAAAAAAATCATATGAAGCTATGCTTGGTTATATTGGTGAATTTATTGAAAACGACGAAATTCAAAATTACGCTTTAAGCATTGAAAGAGATGGCGTTATCCATAACTTAGATATTTATGCAAGAAATCAACTTACAACAAAGAAAGATAAAAGAGATGCTGTTACAGTTAGAGAACAAGCAAGGAAAATTACAAAAAATATTTCAGCAAAACAATTAACTATCTCTGACGACGTAAGGTCTACACCTGGTATGCTTGTTAAACTTTCAACAGCCTATACCACTGGCAAACGCACAAAACCTAAAGTTAAACGCCATGCTTCAATCTTATCTATAACTACTGATGACAAAGTTATTGATTACTTAAAAACAGACGCTAATGTTGACGAAATTGTTAGATTTACTTCTGGCAAAATTACAAAAGAAGATATTGCCAAAATAATGAAAAAATTACAACAATTACAAAAAGCCGGTGCAAGACCTGGCGCTGAAAGAAGGGCTATGTCAAACGTTAGCATGACAAGCGTTGCAAATTCAAAATTAAAATATGAAATAATTGGTAGAATTGTGATAGGAGAAGATATTACTTCATTATTATCAGAATTACCAGATGCAACTCTCGTTGTTTCATAGATTATAAAAAATCGAGCGGTATGCTCGATTTTTTTTGTTTTTAGTTTTATGCTTTTTATCTGTATGCTTTCTAATGACGCTAACTTAAAACACAAAATCTAAACACTAAATAATTTATAATGATTTAGTGAACAAATTTTAGTAATTTTGGCAGTCAATTTCAAAATAACTTTGTGGGTGTGAACATACTGGGCAAACTTTTGGAGCAGTTTTACCAACATGTTTATGACCACAATTACGGCATACCCAAACAACTGCTTCTTTCTTAACAAAGCATTTTTTCTTTGTTACATTTTCAAGTAAAGCATTGTATCTAGCTTCGTGTTCAGCTTCAATTTTTGCAACGCCTTCAAAAAGTTTTGCAATGGCCAAAAAACCTTCTTTTTTAGCAGTTTTTGCAAATTCAGCGTACATATCTGTCCACTCATAATTCTCACCTGCTGCGGCGTCCTTCAAATTGGTCATAGTGTCTGGAACAGCACCATCATGCAAAAGTTTAAACCACATTTTTGCATGCTCTTTTTCGTTATTAGCGGTTAATTCAAAAATCGCAGCAATTTGCTCGTATCCTTCTTTCTTTGCTTGACTAGCATAGAACGTATATTTATTTCTAGCCTGACTTTCCCCTGCAAAAGCAGTCATTAAATTCTTTTCTGTTTGGCTTCCATGTAATTCCATAAATTCCTCCTAAATGATTTTATTTAACGTTATGATTATACAATAAACCAAAACTAAAATCAAACGATTTTAAACTAGTGTTTTTAAATTTTTTAATGTTTTTCAATTTACTTTTGAATATGTTTTTTCAAAACAATTAAACAGTTTACGTTTAATTGATTTATATTAAACTAAAATTTTCTATCTTTTTTCTTTATCATACCCTTTTCTCTACCGTTATTAGAAGGTGTGTAATACACTCTATCCTTCAATTTATCCGGCAAATATTGTTGACGAACATATCCGCCATAATCGTGTGGATATTTATATTTGGGTGGATTTTTTATATCGTAATGATAGTTTTTAAGGTGTTCTGGAACATTGTCGTCTGGGTTAAATTCGGCGTCGGCGTGTGCTGCGTCTAACGCGCAAACCACACTATTTGATTTTTCTGCTTCGCAAACGTAAATAATAGCGTGTGCAAGTGGAATTCTACCTTCTGGTAGACCTAAATTTTGCATAGCATTCATTGCAACCATTGCAAGAAGTGCCGCATTACTATCTGCCATTCCAACATCTTCACTTGCATGCGCTACTAGTCTACGGCAAATTAAAAGTGGGTCACAACCTGCAGTAATTAACCTTTCCGACCAATAAAGTGCTGCGTCTGGGTCAGACCCACGTAGGCTTTTGCAAAACGCACTTAACATATCATAGTACAAATTTTCGTCCACACTAATAACTGGGCGCTGAATGCACTGCTCCGCTACCGATTTATCTATAACTATCCCTTCTTTACTAGGTTTGGTTGTGATAACTGCGAGTTCAAGTGCGTTGTAAGCCGAACGCAAATCACCATTTGAAAACATTGCTATATGATTTATTGCGTCCATATCGATTTTAATTTTTAGTTTTCCATATCCGCGCTCACTATCCTTAACCGCCCTTATCAATGCATCTTTTATATCGTCCACATTCAAGTGAGAAAATTTAAAAACTCTGCACCTACTTACAATAGCGGGCGTCATACTAATGTGTGGATTTTCAGTTGTTGTGCCAATAAAAGTGATATATCCGCGTTCAACCGCTTCTAACACGCTATCACTCTGCGCTTTGTTCCACCTGTGGCATTCGTCCAAAATTAAAATTGTGCTTTTACCAGTTAGTTCAAAATGAGATTTAGCGTCGGTTATCACCTTTTTTGCGTCCGCCACCCCGCTTGAAACCGCGTTCAATTTTACATACTTTAAACCTAAACTATCTGCAATTATGTACGCAAGAGTGGTTTTACCGACCCCCGGTGGACCGTAAAAAATACAACTACCAAGCCTATTCACACTTAGTGCACGCCTAATTAAACTATTTTTGCCAACAATGTCGGTTTGACCAATAAATTCGTCCAAATTCCTTGCGCGCATACGTTCAGCAAGTGGCACCGAATTATTTATAACACTCTCATCTATTTCTTCATTCTGCACAACTTTTTTCATACATACATTATAGCAAATACGTTAAAATTTTTCAACATATTTATTGATTACAAAATTATTTTACCTGCCATTTAAAAACAAACTGGACTTATAATATGCTAAAGTGCTTGATTTTAATAAAAATGTGTTTTTCAACACTTTCACAAATAATTCACCTATTTTACATACACTCTCTTTTTCACTCCATTTAATATATAGGTTAAAGTGTAGGATAATTCATAATTGTTTTTTGTGAGTTTCACGTGGTCATTTTCTAAATCGATTTTTAAAATCTCACGCATTATTTTTAAGTACCTTTTTAGTTCTATGCAGTTATTAAAGTCAAAAATATTATTCAATATATCTTGAATTGCATTTTCTTTAAGTTCTTCTATATCAAAATCTTCACTTTCCACCTGCACCACAAAATATTTATAAAATTTTTTGCAGTTCATAATTATTTGAGTTTTTCCAAGCGAATTGAAATATAAATAGTCTTTATTTACGGACACTTTGTCCACATTCTTTAATACCACTGTTCGATTGTTTTTCTTTAAATAAACATTATTTTCAATAATCAACATTTTTGCGTTGTGAATTTTAATTCTATGCCTATTATTTGAATAAAAAACTAAGCCATATTTTGTGAGTTTAACATCTTTAATGGCGTAAAACCTTTTATTTTTAAGTATTATTGCAATTAAAAATACAATAAAGGTTAAAAAATAGGCAAAAAAGAAGGCGGTCATGTTTAAATTTTTACCTATTAGACAAAAATAAGACATGCGAGATTAAAATTTTATTAACATATATTTGACAATTTTTTATACACGCACTAAAATAAAAATAATAGATTAAAAGGAAGGGGTGAAAATTGAAAGTTAAAATTGGATTAAATGGTTTTGGAAGAATTGGACGTCTTATTATGCGAGCGAGCATTGGTCGTGACGACGTTGAAGTGGTTGCAGTAAATGACCCATTTTTAACACCTGAATATGCTTGCTATTTATATAAGTACGACACTGTTCACGGCAAAGCAGATAGTGAACTAAAAGTTTCAGGTGAAAACTTAAAATTAAATAGAAAGCCTGTTGCATTCTTTATGGAAAAAGAACCAGAAAACATTCCGTGGGCAAGCGCTGGTGCGGAATATATCATTGATTGCACAGGTAAATTCACTAATGCGGACGATGCTATTCGTCACTTAAAAGGTGGTGCTAAAAAGGTTATTATTAGCGCCCCTGGTAAAAATTGCCCTACTTTTGTGTGCGGCGTAAATGAAGATAAATATGACCCAAGTATGACGGTCGTTTCAAATGCAAGTTGCACAACAAATTGCCTTGCTCCACTCGTTAAGGTTATTGACGATGTTTATGGCGTGGAAGAAGGTCTTATGAGCACTATCCACTCCACCACAGCAACACAACTAACTGTGGACGGCGTTTCTAAAAAAGATTGGCGCGGTGGTCGTGCTGCTAGCGCAAACATCATTCCTAGTTCAACTGGTGCAGCAAAAGCAGTTGGCGAAGTGTTACCACACCTTAAAGGTAAACTCACTGGAATGAGTTTTAGAGTGCCAACAATCAATGTTAGTGTTGTAGACTTTACTGTTAAACTTAAAAAACCAACAACATATGAGCATATTTGCAAAACCATGAAAAAGTATAGTAAAGATATTATGCCAAACGTGTTGGGTTACACAGACGAACCAGTTGTTTCTTCCGACTTTATTGGTGACTATCACACTTGTATATTCGACGAAAAAGCAGGAATTATGATAAGCCCTACTTTTGTGAAACTCGTTGCATGGTATGATAACGAATATGGTTATTCTTGCAAGTGCCTTGATCTTGCTGTTGCAATGCATAAAAAGGACACAAAAAAGGTTAAATAATAATATTCTAAATTTTAAATAAAAAATTAATACTCATTTATTTTAGCAATAATGCAAATTCAAAAAATATTATCAACCAAAATTTCAATCAAAAAACGCACATATTGTGCGTTTTTTATTTTAATTAAATTATATTTCCTGTTATTGAACTTGATACCGACGAAGATAATCCTAAAAGGGCAAAATATTCAATCATATATAAAAAGAATGTGACAATAAACACTGCTATAACTATAATACTTAACACCAACCCTGCAATATGAAATCCTTTGTTTTTATATTTACCCGATTTGAATTTACTAAAACTAATGCAACTAAATATCAAACCTAATATGGCCAAAACAAGTGTGAAAATTGTGTATGTGTTCATAAAGAAAGCCACAAGCCCAAGCACCATACCAGCGATACCATAGCCACAATTTGTTTTCTTTTCAATTTTTTCTGTGGTTGCACCAGTTTTTTCTATCTTTTTTTCTTCAATTTGGTTATCATTTTCAGTTTCAACATCTTTTATAATGTTTTCAGTTGACGCATCATTTTCTTCCACTACTTCGTTTAATTTTTCGCTTTCGTTAAGTTCTGCTTTGTTTACAGCGTCGTGAATTAAACTATTTTCAACACGCGCGCCACAATTTACACAAAATTTTTGACCTTCAATTATTTCAGCCCCACAATTTTTACAATTCATTTTTACCTTCCTATTAGAATGATATTATCGCGTTTAAGATTGAATGTCAATATTTAAATTTTACTTTTAAGTTTTTTACAATATTTTGTACATAAATTTCAAATTTTGTAACGAAAGACAACATTTTCGACAAATTTATTACAAAACTTGACTTAAATTTTATTTATTGGTAGCATTTTAGTACAAAACTAAAAAGATTTTTTCATTTAGGGGTAATATGAAAAAAGATAATGAAATTATAAAAAAGCGTGTTCTTTTTAGTGATAACGTTTTAGACAAAATTGAACACGCACTGTTAATATTAATTTTCACATCTTTTCTTTTTCATATCGTTATATCCGCTGATTTTTATACTTTATCTACCCTACTTTCACTGATTGTTGGACTAGTTGTAATTATTTCATTAATTTTAACAAAAATTATTGAAAATGTTAAAGAAAAACGAAAGCGTGAAAAACAAAATCTCACTATAAACGATTACAAGCAAAATGAAAATTATTTAAGCGTTATTTTGAATTTGCTAACGTGTATATATCTTGCTGTTGTTATAATTTCTTACATAATTGATTACAACCTTGAAATTAATAAATTTGATATTTTAAATATTAATATTAGCCTATGTTCACTTATCATTACTATTTATATATTTTTAGCCCCACTTTTTAAATCTGAAATAAAAAAATTGGAAACTATAATCGATTTAAAAATAGAAGAAACAAAAAATTTGCAAGGTAGTGATTTTTCTAGACATCTAGTTAAATATATTAAATTTTTACAAAGCGAAGGTTATTATTTACAGAAAAAATACAACAATATTAAAGAAAACATTATATTGAATAGTTACCTTTTTGTTTTCTCTATAATTCTTACTTTTATTAGCAGTAGCAATTTTGTTTTATACTTTTTAGTGTCCGCCACCATATATTCGGCGTATAATATACTGTGTTTAATGTTTGAATTTAGGCGAATATTAAATTTTAATTTAAAAAAATATGAAGAAGAAGCAAATAATAAAATAAATAGTATAGAAAAGTAACAAACCAAATTTAAAATAAAAATTTATAAACACAAATAAAAAAAACTATAAGCCTTACACAAACTTATAGTTTTTTAATAAACCTTCATAAATTACATGTTTGTTGTTTAATTTTAAAAAGTCAATTGGTTTTATTATATGTGGAAGCGATGCTGAATTTTCTATATCAAAGTATGCAAGGCAAGCACGCACAAATTGTGAACAATAATAACTATATTTTGGTTCAACATTTTTCTTAAAACATGCACCTAATACACCTAAATAATTATAGTGAAATTTCACTTTGTTTTTATGTACATACTCTATAAAGAATTTAATGCTATTATACTGCTCAACGCTCACTTTCAACTCTAAAACTAACGCTTCTGTTTTATAAAATCTTTTAAAAGTACCAACGTTTTTACCTTCCTGCACAAATCCTCCAACAAAAGGATTATAAGGATTTAATCTGCCAAACGAATACATAACTTCAAGGTCTGGTGTTAAAGCAATGGATGCATGATTGTATCTTGCACGCGTAAAAAACTTCAATGCTCTTGAAAACATTGTGCCAGTCTGACTTAAAATTATATAAACACTCTTTTCCATTTCGTTTTCCATGCGTTTTGAACTATAATTTTTAATAAAATAATTTATTTAGCGTGCATCAAATTTATGTATTTCATAGATATTTGATATTCGCCACACGATAATTATATCAAATTTTGATAAAAAACTCAAATATTTAATCAATGTTTAAAAATTATATCAAACACTTGCTATAATTACTTTTTTTGTGACAACTTAGATAAATAATAAATCATTTAACATTTTTTAGTTAATTTTTGTTTTGTCATTATTAAAATCAACGTCTGCCGAATATTTTGTGTTAAAACCCTGATTTTCTTCTGGGCGAAGCGCGTTTGGAAAATTCATATCAACCTTTATGTCATTTACAATCTTTTGAAGTTGATTAGTTATAAAATACGGATTTGTTATATCGTAAAGCACCACGGCTTCTGTTTTCGTTTTTATATAGATATCGCCAACTTTCAACATTCTATCAATAAGCCCCACACGCAAATTCACAGATTCAATATCCATATAATAAATATTTTTAATATCAATTAATATACCTGTGCGAATTATAATGCGTTTATTTGTAAAAGCGTACTCAATATTTTTATACTGTGCCCACGCTGTTATAACATTGCTAAGCCACAACCAAACAGGCAATAAGTGTATTAAAAAGAACAATATTATAAACACAACTAAAAATGTTGGCATACTAGAAAATGCACCAGTTGTTGATAGCATATAAATAAAACCGCCGTCAAAAAGCGCCCAAATGATTGCAATCGGCAACATTGTGCAAATTTTGGACCAAATAAAAGCCGATTTTTTAGGTTTTCCGCGCCATAAAATTTGTTCGTCTGCCACAACCAAATCTTCAATTTTGTTTGACGACATTCCATTATCTTTAAAATACTTTTCGTTATATTTTCCCATAAAATACCTTAAAAACATTATAGTAAATATATGCTCATAACGCAAACATTTTTAAATTAAAATATATTTTTTCTTTGTCACACAAAAATGGCAATACATATACTTTTAACATAAAGTGGAATTATAGGAGTACATATGTTAAATTTTATTGATAAAAGGTTTTACACACTTATAGGCGATATCAAGTCAAAGGATAAATCACAAATTTACAACCACATGCTTGAAAAATTTAAAGCACTACCCTTGCTCACGCAATTTTCAATTCAACAATTTTTAAACAAATTTGATTATTGGGGCAAAATTGAAATAGAACGATTAAACTATGAAATGATAGAAAACAAAGCAGAAGTTTTTGCAACTAGAATTGACGACTATGTGGAGTTATATAACAATTTAGCAGATTATAAATCTAAAAATATATTGTTTTCAATAATAAGCAATTTTTATAATTTTGATTTTGTAAATTTAAAATACTGCATGGAAAATGTTTACAAACATTATTTTGACCTAGACCTAATGCCAAAATGCGAAAACGAAGTTTTTGTTGACGTTGGCGCGTACACTGGTGATAGTACTATTGATTTTATATCTAGTTATGGTGAAAATTCATATAAAAAAATTCTTTGCTACGAAATTTGCAAAGAAAATATAGAAAAAATGCAAAAAAACTTAGAAAATTATAAAAATATTTACATTTTTGAAAAAGCCATAACCAATTTTAATGGCACAACGCATTTTGATAAAAATGCCGACCTTTCCGCCAATTCAACAAGTAGTGGTGGTGAGTTAGCAGTTGAAGCGGTAACTCTAGACGCTGATATTAAAGACAAAATCACAATGGTCAAAATGGATATTGAAGGCGGTGAAATGAACGCTCTCATTGGAATGAAAAACCACATTAAAAACGACACACCAACACTTTTAATTTCAGTATATCACAACAACACCGACCTATTAGACATTCCAAAATACATTTCAACCATAAACAAAAATTACAACTACCACCTTCGCTACTACGGCGGACCATACTACGCCACAGAAATCGTCCTAATCGCCCTACCTAAAAACTAATTATTTAATTATCTACACTTAATTTTATTTTAAAAATATTAAATCGCTTTTAATTTTTAACGCACAAATTTTTTATATTTATCGTTCAATCTTTTTTGTAACTCCATTTTCTATTGCGTACATTTCACCAAAGAAGGAAACATTTTTGTTGCCGTCTATTAGAATGTACGAACCGTTTGGAATGCCTAAAAATTCTTTTTTGTGTGAGGCTGGGAAAATATAGTCATTAACAACGTCAACTTCTTCGCACTCAATTTGATAAGTGTTTGTTTCTCCGTCAAAATGTGGGATAATAATTTTATCATAAAAACCCAAGCCTTTTACCCACTTTCTTTCTTTAATATCCGCTTTTTCTTCTGGGAAATTGAAAACAGTTTTACATAAATTCATAGTTCCCGCAGAAATTCCAATAACAATTCCGTTAAAGTGCTTTAAAATTTTCTTCAACCTAATGCTTCTAAAAAACTTATTTTGGCAAAGAATTTTTCCACCGGATAATATTACAATATTTGCACCGAGTATTATATTTTTTGCGTCCTTTTTATTCCTTGCGTCAAGCAAAATCTTTTCATTAAAATTAAGATTAGACAAACTAAAACTATCAATCGTGTTTTTTATTCGTTCTTCATTTTCTATAACATTGTTAGGGTCGTTTGCCACATAAACAATTCTATTTGTAGCGCTTAGATATTTTTTAATATTGTCTAACACGCCGTTTACATTTTCTAGCGGAATAGTTGTTTTATTTCCGTCTTTGTCTTTGACGAGAGTATTTAACCTACTTGTTAAAAACAATACCATATTCACTCCTAACGTAATTATACCATAAAAAATAAGGATTTGCATCTAAAAATCCTTATTTTTACTTATTTTTCTTAAATCAAAGCAAAGTTATAAGATATATAATAACCGAATTTAAAACACTTAATGTAAACAAAATATTAAGTTTGCTGATTTATTGTTTCTAATTTTAATAGCCTTTTTATTATTGTAAGTTGCTCACTTGTTGCGTTTGATTTTTTTAAAATAAATGCGCTAGTTCTATTTACGTAAATAAATATGTATTCGTCCGTTTCTCTTGTTTTAAAAACGTCTTTGTAATACAACTTTTGCGTTCCAAATTGCTCACCATTTTTGTAACTTGTAACAAATATATGGTCAATATTGAATTCATACTCATTCGTAATATTGCTTTTTGCCATCGTTTTTATGTTTTTATTTATCATAATAATGTACACAAGCCCCAAAGAAAATGGAATACAGAATAAAAGCAAAATATCTAAATAAATGTTTTCATAAAACATTGTTAAACCAATGTACAATAAAAGCCCAACGCTACCCAAAGCAAGTGACACAATGCAAAAAATTATAACACCCTTAGATAGTGCTTTCTGAGCCTTTTCGTCTATATTTGTTTTAATTGTTATCATATTGCCCGCCTAATAAAAATATTTTAATTAACCGACTTATTACATTTTATTTTATTAATTTGATTTTTAATAAATTTCCAACTAATAACACATAAAATCATTAATATTATTTAATTTTTTACAATGTTAGAAACAACGCCTAATGTACTATGCTATGTTTATTAAAATAATATTAACAAAACTTAAAATCGCCAACAAAATAGAAATAATCATAAAAACGAGTTTTAATATTTTAAGTTTTTTTGCTTTAACATATGCCACAATATGGAAAACACACGCTAAACAACTAAATAAAATTGAAGGCAAAATAAAATAAACAATTATGATAACTAAACCGAGTGCTGTGCCTATTTGTTCTTCACCAGTTGAAAGGAAGTGTGCTATAATGTATTCTAAACAAATAAACGTTGCAATGGCGCCTAGTACTAAAAACACACACCCAACAATAAACAAAACCTTGCTCTTTTTATCCGCCTTGTTTACGTCATTTTCAACTTCATTTTCAATTTGTTTTGTTTCTATTTCCACATGATTTTCAATAATTTCACTCATAACTAACCCTTATTGTTAAATTTCTATGAAATCATTATAACAAATAAAAAATACAAAATCAAATTATTAAAAATATGTTTACTATTTATTTTTTTTCAAACTTTAAAATCTCTTTCTACTAATGTGTAAAAATTTTAAAAACTTTTTTCAATTTGTTCCTAAATTGTGCCTAATAATTTAAAAAACAACATCTAATGCGATATAAATAAAAACACCACCATGTTTGGTGGTGTTTTCGCTTGGCGCAGAGAGAGGGATTTGAACCCCCGGATGCTTTCACATCGGCAGTTTTCAAGACTGCTGTATTCGACCACTCTACCATCTCTGCATATTATTAAATTTTTAGTAGTTTAAATTAAGTTCAGTTTAATAAATCACTTTCACGTTTTGATATGCTATATTTTTACTACAACACATCTAATTTTCACAAATTTTAATGAAACTATCTTTAATTCGTTATGTAAAAACATAACTAAAGCAATGTAATGATATCATATAAATTTTGTTTTGGCAAGTATTTTATGTAAAATTATTATGAATATTTTATTTTTTATAAAGTTGCATGCTAAAATCAGATAAAATAAATAGTATAAGTACATAACACTTAATATCATGCATAAAAAAATATGAAAAATTTTAGTGTTAAATATATTTTACAAAACAATTTGAATATAGTATAATATCGTTATGAAAAAGATAAATAGTGAAGTTAGAAAATCTTTTATTATTAGTTTAATTGTATCGATTTTATTTGTGGTTGGTATTCCTATGATACCCATATTTGCAGGCAAAAACTGGGTGCTTATGGCACTTGGAATTGTGTTTGTTGTGGTTGGGTTTTATGGTATGCCACTTCTGTGGATATCTTATGCAGGCAAAAAGCGTACAAAGCGAATAATTCAAGCGATTGAAGAAGAAAATTTGTATTCCAATCAAGATATTGCAATGCAACTTCAAATGAAAGAAAAAGAAGTTTACTCTGAAATCACAAAAGCAATCAACAAAGGTTATTTAAAAGGTTATCTCTATAACGGTAAAGAACTCACAATAAACAACGCTAAAAAGCAAACAAAGGAAGAAAAATTGACAATTAAAAAATGCAATAACTGCGGTGGAAAACTAGAAAAAACAGATTCTGGTTATCACTGCCCTTACTGCGATATGAATTTCACAAAAGACGAAATCACCTAAATAAATTATTTGAAAATATGTTCTGAAGTTTGATTTTCATTAAGATTACATTTTAATTTTTACTTATTTATTTAAATAAAAATTTTTACTTATTGCAATAAATTAAGCAAATTTTAATAAATTTTTGCTTGTTATTTGACTTTTTATTTTAAATTAACTAGACTAAATGTAATATAGCCTAGTTTTTTTACTTTTTGTCTTTTCTATTAGGTGAAATCGAAGGAGGAAAAATGAACAAAATTTATGAACCACTTTTTACACCTTGGAAGGTTAAAAATGTGGAAATCAAAAATAGGATAGTTTTGTGTCCTATGGGTGGAACGAGTATTTTCGGTTGGATGGAACCACATCACTTTGATAAGGACGCAGCAGATTTCTTTATGGACCTTGCAAAACATGATGTTGGTCTTATCATTCCAGGAATTGCCCCACTAAGAAATATGATTGGCAACGGCTGGTTATATAAAGCAAAGGGTGCGTTTAAAAAACTTAAAGCGTATATGGAAGAATTCCACAAAACTGGCGCAAAAATGTTTATTCAATTGACTGCTGGATTTGGTCGGTCATTTACTATTCCGGACTCAATGAAAGGTATTGCAAAAAATAAATTTATGCGCGGACTTATTAAACCTATCATTGATATTGATAGGCTTACCGCTTCCCCTAGTGAACTTCCTTCTCGTTGGCTAGATGGATACACAACGCGTGAAATAACAGTTAAAGAAATTCGTGAAATTATAAACGCTTTTGCTAAAACGGCTAAAATGTGTAAAGATGCGGGAGTGGACGGCGTTGAAATTCACGCAGTTCATGAAGGTTATTTGCTCGACCAATTTACAACTGAATACACTAACCAACGTTTGGACGAATATGGTGGAAATTTTGAAAATCGTTTCCGTTTTGCAACCGACGTTGTTAAAGCAATCAAGAGAGAATGTGGAGATGATTATCCTGTTAGTTTAAGATATTCTGTAACAAGTAAAACAAAAGGCTTTCAAGAGGGCGCTGTGCCAGGTGAAGAATTTAGTGAAATTGGTAGAACCATGGAAGAAAGTGAACGTGCTGCAAAATTTTTGCAAGATGCTGGCTATGATATGTTAAATGCCGATAATGGCACGTATGACGCATGGTATTGGGCTCACCCACCTGAATATATGCCACTAAACTGCAATTTATCAGATGTTGAGCATATTAAAAAATATGTTGACATTCCAGTTGTTTGTGCTGGTAGAATGACTCCTGAAGTGGCTGCAAAATCTATTAAAGCTGGTAAAATTGATGGTATGGGTGTTGCTAGACAATTCCTAACTGATAGCCACTGGGTTACAAAACTTAAAGAAGATAGAATTGAAGATATTATGCCTTGTATTTGTTGCCACAACGCATGTCTTCCTATGGCTCACTATAAAGGAGTTGCATGCGATGTGCCTATGTCTGATTCAATTCATATGTCGCGCTGTGCATTAAATCCGCAAACTATGGACGGCGGTAAACACGACCTAAAACCTGCTAAAAAACCTAAAAATATTGCAGTGATTGGTGGCGGTATTGGTGGTATGGAAGTGGCTCGCGTGGCAACTATGCGTGGTCACAAGGTTACAATTTATGAAAAGACGGACAAACTTGGTGGGGTGTTTATTCCTGCTGCTGCTCCAAGTTTCAAAGAAAAAGACAAAATGTTATTAAAATGGTATGCTCGCCAAATGGAAAAACTAGGAATAGAGATTAAATTCAACACTGAAATTAAAGATATATCTGAAATTGTGGCGGACGAAATTGTTATTGCAACTGGTTCAGTTAAGAGAAATCTACAAGTGCCAGGTGCTGAGCGCGCTATTGACGCTATTGACTACTTAAATGGTAAAGAAGTTAAAGATAATGTTGTTATAATTGGTGGCGGACTAACGGGATGCGAAATCGCATATGATTTAATTTTAAAGGGCAAAAATCCAACCATTGTTGAAGCCAAAAACGATTTAATGGCTGTTCAGGGTTTGTGCCTTGCAAACTCTTCATATTTGCGTGATTATTTTAAATATAAAAACACGCCTGTATATTTAGAAAGTTCAGTTGAGAGTATTGATAAATCAAGTGTTTTAATCAAAATGAAAAACGGCGAAACCAAAAAAGTTAAAGCGGATAATGTTATCCTTGCAATAGGTTATAACCCTAACCCACTAGCCAAAGAAGGCAAACGAGTTCACATTGTTGGTGACGCATTAAAAGTTGGAAACCTACGCACAGTTATTTGGCGCGTATGGGAAGTTGCTGAAAAATTATAGTATTAAAAACGAAGCAATACAAACAAATTGTTAAAAAACTTTTTGTTATAAGAATGCAACATTGTTTTGCTTCGTTTTTTATATTTCGTTTTAAATTTAAAAATAATTTTAACATTTAATATAAAATTGAGTATTTTAATATTGACAAAATAATACAATATGATAAAATTAACTTACTTAATAAATATAGGAGATTATTATGAAAACCCCAACCATAGAAAAATTAATAAAATACTTAAATAATGGGAAAAATATTTTAATTGCTCATAAGGTAGACAACGAAGGTAATAATACATTTGTTTATTCTAATGACGAACAATTTTATCATTATTCGCAAAATATTGGTTATACATATCCATCTAATAAAATTTTGAATATATCAGGCTCTTTAATTGCATGTTTATCTTATCAATTAAACTCAAAAGATGAAAATTCAACATATATGGCAAAAACTTACATTATAACAGATAGCAATAAAGACTTGGAAAAAACTATAAATCTAATAATAGATAAATATCCCGTTCTTAACAATTCAACTTTAGAGACCATGCAAATTCAAATATATTATAAAAACGAACTAATTTTATCTATTTTAAATACTAGCAAGGGTTTTAATATTAAAGAATCTATTAAATCTTTGTTTGAAGAAAATAATTTATTTAATAAAATTTAATAAGGAAATCAATGGAAAAACAAGTTTACAACTTTTCAATAGCAGAATTAGTGGCAAGTTTCATGATAAATAACAACACTTTTTTTATTACAAATCAACAATTAAAAAAATATTTTTTACTATTAAAAAGCAAATGCAAGAAAAAGAAAAATCTAACAGTTTATGTGGATTATAGTATTAAATTTTTTAATGATTTTAAAGAAAATTATAGTGATTTATTTGATATAGATAATGATATTATAAAATTAAAATCTGGTGTTACTCTTGATGATTTAAGGTCAAATATTTTATCATATGTACCACATTACCAACTAATTTTATTATTTGACGCACTGCCAAATAACGCAACTAATTATATTTCAAAAACTATATAAAAAAATAAGGAAGCACCTTATTTTTTTAAATTACAATATTGAAAATTCTTCCTGGAATGTATATAATCTTTTTAATTTCGCTTGTTATATAATTTTTAACTTCTTCTATTGCTATTTTTTTAATATCGTCTTCACTTGTATTTTTATTCACAGTGATTTTTCCGCGTAACTTACCATTAACTTGAATAGGAATTTCAACTGTGTCCACCACCAATTTAGTTTTATCATAGGTTGGCCAACTTTCATATGAAATAGTTTTATTATGCCCTAAATCTTGCCACAATTCTTCGGTTATAAATGGGCAAACAGGATTTAACAATTTTAAAAATCCTTCTGCATATTCGCGTGGGAAAATTTCTTCTTTAACTAGGTTATTTATAAAAATCATCATTTGAGAGATTGCCGTGTTGAAGTTTAAACTTTCAAAATCTTCGGTTACTTTCTTTACTGTATAATTATACACATAATCTAAATTTTTATTTTCGTAATCAGTAATTTTCTTTTCTTTATAACACCTAAACACACGATCCAAAAATTTTCTAGCGCCATTAACACCATTATCGTCCCATGGTTTACTATCTTGAAGCGGTCCCATAAACATTTCATATAATCTCAATGTGTCCGCACCTAATTTTTCTTTAACTTGGTTTGGGTCAACCACAAATTCAGGGTAACGCTTGCCCATTTTTATGCCGTTTGCACCTAAAATCATGCCTTGATGCACAAGTTTTTTGAATGGTTCACTAACTGGGCTCAAACCTTTATCATACAAATAGTTTGTCCACATTCTTGAATATAATAAGTGTCCAACTGCATGCTCTGGTCCGCCTAAATATAAGTCAACAGGCAACCAATGTCTCATAAGTTCGTAATCAGCAAATTCCTTATCATTATGTGGGTCAACATAACGCAAGAAATACCAACTAGACCCAGCACTTCCTGGCATTGTGCTAGTTTCACGAGTGTAATGTTTGCCGTCTTTTACAACATTCACCCAATCGGTTGCTTTTGCTAGCGGTGAAGAACCGTCTTTTGCAGGTTTGTAATCTTTTAAATCAGGCAAAACTAATGGTAATTCGTCGTCGTCCAACACTCTTGTTTCGCCTGTGTCCCCATGCAAAATTGGAATAGGTTCGCCCCAATATCTTTGGCGAGCAAACGGCCACTCACGCAAATGATAATTCACGGTTCTCTTTGCTTTGCCCATTTTTTCAAGTTTATTTGTTATTGCAACTTTAGCCTGTTCAACCGTTAAACCTGTAAACTCTTCGCTGTTTATCAACTTGCAACCTTTTCCTAGATAATCTTGCTTCTCAAAAGCATGCTTTGAAGTGTCTGCTCCGTCTATTACTTGTATCATCGGAATATTGTGAACAACTGCATACTCATAGTCACGCTGGTCGTGGCTAGGAACCGCCATAACTGCACCCGTTCCATAACTCGCGAGCACAAAATCACCAATGAAAATTGGCGCAACTTTTCCGTTTGCAGGGTTGATTGCTTTAACACCTTTTAATTCAACACCAGATTTGCCTTTATTTAGGTCTGTTCGCTCTTTATCTGTTAGTTTTGCAGTTTTTTCTCTATACTTTTCAACTTCACTCCAGTTAGTGATGCGTGGTTTTAATTCGTCCACAAGTTTACTATCTGGTGCCATAACCATAAAGGTTATTCCGTATATTGTTTCAATACAAGTGGTAAATATTGAAAATTTTCCACCGCCAACAATATCAAACTCAACTTCAACCCCTGTTGACTTTCCTATCCAGTTTCTTTGCATTGCTTTTGTGGACTCGGGCCAATCAATTTTATCCAAACCAGCAAGCAATTTTTCTGCGTACTTTGGTGTGTCAATCGCCCATTGTTTCATATAACGTTTTTCAACAGGATAGCCACCACGTTCACTTTTGCCGTCCACAACTTCGTCGTTGGCAAGCACGCAACCGAGCCCTTCACACCAATTCACTTGTATTTCTTTTTCTTTGGCAATTCCGTCTAAATATAATTGTTTGAATATCCATTGCGTCCATTTATAATAACTTGGGTCGCTAGTTTTAACAATCTTATCCCAATCGTAAGAAAAGCCCATGTTCTTTAACTGTCCTGTAAAATATTCAATATTTTTCTCTGTGAATAAATTTGGGTGATTTCCCGTGTCAATCGCGTACTGCTCAGCAGGAAGACCAAACGAGTCAAACCCCATTGGGTGCAAAACATTATATCCTTGCATGCGTTTCATACGTGCAACAATGTCGCTAGCAGTATATCCTTCTGTATGACCAACATGAAGCCCTGCGCCAGATGGATAAGGAAACATATCTAAAACATAATATTTTGGGCGCGAAAAATCTCTTAAATCTGTTGAAAAAGTTTTATGCTCTTCCCAATATTTTTTCCATTTTGCTTCAATTTCCTTGTGGTTATACTCGTTCATATCTTCTCCTTGATAAATTTATACTTTAATGTGAAAATTTTTTAATTGTCTTACTTAATTTTTTTAAAAAATATCTTTATTTTTTAAATTTTTTTGGTATTTTTTATCTTTTTTTTAAATTTTTCTATACTTTTTAAAAATTTTTAATAAAAATGACAGTTTGAACTGTCACCTTAAATTTTAAACTGATATTTATGATTTTTTTAGCAGTTCAACATGTGCTTATTGTATCATAAATATATAAATTTGTCAAAGAAAAACATATATACAATTAAACACTAACATCCAAATTAGTGTGTTTAATTTCACGCGTTAATTCATGATAGTAAAACTCAATTTCTTTTTTGTAACGCTTTTTTAATTTGATAAGTGATTTACTTTCTATCTGAGTTAGATTTTCAATATTGTTAGATAAAATTCGCTCAGTTGAGTCACGCACAATAATTTTTATGTGTTTTAAAAAATCTGGGTCTACCATAAGAATGGGTTTTAAATCTTTAATATCTATGTAATTTAAATATCTTGGGTCACATATAATTAGTTCCAAAATTTCGTCTGCCGTTTTGGGCGGACGTATTAGCCTTGGAAGTAGGGACGTATAATCTTCATTTAACGCTATCTTTTTTTCACTTCCTTCCACACCAAATATTGCTATACTATCATAAAAACCTTTGTTGTGCCTTCCTGCAAAATACTTTCCTTTCAATGGATAAGTTGTAAGTCTTCCTTTTTTATCTTTAAATAATGTAACATATCCGTCTTCCACTTGCCTATGTTCACAATTTATAATAGCGTCACCAAACGCGGGGTCCCAATAATTTAGTGAATTTCCTAAACTTATACAACCTTCATTTTTAACCGATTTAAATAGTTCGCTAATCGGTTTATTCATACTAAAATAATCTATATACATATCTCTCCTTTTAAAGTAAAAATATATATGATTATTTTTCCCTTAATATTCACAAATGAAAGAATATGCATACATTTATAAATTATAATAAAAAATGAACATATTTACATATGCCCATACGTCAGATATTGCGCTCTTACTCGTTTTCATTTTGCAATGAAAACTTCGCCTTTGCTTATATCTTCCTTTATCCCACAAAACTTTGTTTTGCGGGAACCCTTCTTAAACAAACGCTCCTTTAAGTTATAGTGTTAAATAAAGTTTTCTATCATATATTCTTATCTG
>DWVI01000013.1 GCA_019120295.1 Candidatus Onthoplasma faecipullorum
TTGGGGATAACAGGCTGATCCATCCCAATAGTTCACATAGACGGGTGGGTTTGGCACCTCGATGTCGGCTCGTCACATCCTGGGGCTGTAGTAGGTCCCAAGGGTTCGGCTGTTCGCCGATTAAAGTGGCACGCGAGCTGGGTTCAGAACGTCGTGAGACAGTTCGGTCCCTATCCATCGCAGGCGTAGGATATTTGAATGGGGCTGCTCCTAGTACGAGAGGACCGGAGTGGACGTACCTATTGTGCACCTGTTGTCACGCCAGTGGCATAGCAGGGTAGCGAAGTACGGAAGTGATAAACGCTGAAAGCATATAAGCGTGAAACATGCCATAAGATAAGATATCCCATAGCATAAGCTAGTAAGACCCCTTTAAGACTAAGAGGTAGATAGGTCAGGAGTGTAAGTATAGTAATGTATTAAGCGGACTGATACTAATAGGTCGAGGGCTTGATCACCTTCCTTTTGAGAAATGAATTCTTAAAGCAAAATTATATAGTGTTTGTATTTCTTCGTTAATTCTTACTTATGATTTTTTATTAGAATATAAATAAAACCTTATAAGGAAAAGAAGTAATGAAGGAAAACCTTGGTTGTCCTTCATAGAACGAAGAACATCGACCAAAGGGGCTATAATTGCGCGAGCAATTTGCCAAAAGGTCGCATGTTCGAAGTATGCAGTTGCCATTGTTCTAAACCAACGAAAGTTGGTGTTCAATGAGCCATGATGGTGATTATAGCTGAGAGGTTCCACTTGTTCCCATTCCGAACACAAAAGTTAAGCTCTCACACGTCGACGATATTTGGCTGGAGACGGCCTGAGAAAATAGATCGTTGCCATCAACCTAATGTCGCAAGTAGCACTTTTGCTACTTGCGATTTTTTTATTAAATCGCAAATTGGGAATATTTAATTAAAAATAAAATATGAGTTTCACTTTTGTTACTTGCTGTTTCTTTTATTATTTAAACAGATATGTTTCTCTATATCTTGACAAATATAAATTTATTGTTTATAATTTTAGTGCTAAGGAGATTTTTATGGTTAAATTAGTTCAAGATACTAAAACAAAAAAGTGGACCGTAGTTGACAATCATGACACGCTTATTATTGATTACATTTTTGACGATGTAAGTCAAGTGATGGGAGTAGAAAAAGGTAGATGCCCAATTGTTGAACGTGCACTTGTTAAAAAAGATGGTAAATGGGGAGTTGTTAATAAACAGGGTGAACAAATTGTTCAATGTAAATATGATGTTATTGGCGACTTTTCTGAAAGTTATGCGCAAGTCGAAAGGGATGGAAAAGTTGGTTTAATTGATAAAAATGGTGTAGAATTTATTCCATGTGTTTATGATGAATTAGTTATCAACAATCGTTCAACTCCAATTCAAGCAAAATTTGATGGTTCTTGGTGTTTAGTTGATTGGTCTGGTGTTGCTTTTACTCCTGTTGGTATTTATGATAGCATTGACGAAGACTTTGAACGCGACTTAGTGTACGATGACTTTGATACAAACGGATATTTTATAGTAACTAGGTCTGGTAAATGCGGCGTTGTAAATTCAATGGGCGTGGAAGTTGTTGGTTGTCAATATGTAAATAAAGAAGATATATACATTGCATTGGCATACGTTGAAGATGACATCACAAAGATTGCTGAAAAAGAAAGCAAAATTTTAGATAAAATCATTGCAAAATATGAAAAGAAAATAGAACATGCGCGTAAAAAAGGTGCTTCTGAGAGTGAAATCAATATGATAGCACAAGACCGTAAACGCGAAATACGTAATGCCAAAGTTGTATGCGCAAATAAACTTCAAAATATTGCAAGGAAACTGGATAGAACCGCTCCTGAATACGTTGAAGAAGTTAAGGCAAGTGAAACTTTGGGTGCGTAACAAACATTATAAATTTGTAAAAAACATTTAAAAATGAAAAAATCTCACAAAGTGTGAGATATTTTTAATTTGATTTATTAAATTTCTTTTGCTTGATTGGGTGTTATAGAAGTTGGAATAGTGTTATTGATTTCCTGCAAATAATAATCAAAAATAAACTCATCAATAAGGTCTATTAGTGTTAACATTTCAATTATATCATATTGACCTATTTTGAATTTTTCCTTGTTTTCGTCGATATCAAACATTACATAATTATTATTTTTTGTTAAAATATAATTTCCGTGAGCGAGAGAATTACGCATCAAATTTAGTATTCTAATTTTAGATTTACGTTTTTTTTCAGGGTTTATAATTGTTGGAATTTTTAAAAATTTCTGTTCACTTTCGTAAGTGTCAATAAAAGTTTTAATTTGCCCCAAGTTTTGTAGCAATGATAGTTGTTTAAATAACATAAATGGAACGGATAAAACTATGGCTTCTCTCGCTTTTTTTGCATCATTGTTTGTTTTATTTCTACCGACATTTAACTCATTTGCAATATAATTGCTAACTAAATTCATATATAAACAATTTCCGAATGGTGGATATTTTATGCATATTAATTGAAATGTACAATTTTCTTGACTAAAATTTGGTGAGCGTTCTAATAGATTTTGCGCTATCTCTCTTTCAAAATCTTCTAAATATTCACTTTCAATAAAATTTTTTATTCTTTCGTATGGAGATTTGCGCTTGTCCATATAACTAGTTTCTCTAAGATTTAACAACGCGCATACTCTTATCATTTTAAATAGTTCTTCGATATGATAGTCTAGCAATACAAGGGAATTCGTTTTTTCTTTGTTTGTAACTTTTACAGCAGTCATATCTTTCAGTTCATCTATTGAATGTATGTCTGTTTGTAAACCGTCAACCAAAGATTCGTGAGCAAAACCATTTCTTATAATAGATATAAATTGTGAAGAATTAAGCGGAGTGAAATCTGGGTTATTATCCATATTTAATTTATTTATCTCGTCTAAAAGTTCGATAAAAACTTCATTTTCAACTAAATTATCATATATTTTAAGCCTTCTAATACTTTCAGAAATAAGTATGTATTTGTAGTATAACGTCAACTGATATGAATTTGCCAAAATAACGTTTAACTGCTCATTAACTTCACTTTTTGTTAAATTTGTACCTTCCAAATACGCGTTTTTTAATGATATTTTCCCGTCATGGGTATAGATTGTTTTTAAAATGTACAAAAATTCAGTGGTTGCATTTCTCAATGTTAAAAATCTTGAAAATTTACTTATATTGCTAAGGTAGTTTACTAATTCTTCTGTGTCGTAAATACTAGAATTATTAAGATAATTTCTTAAATATTTTTCCACATCATTAGAAACGCCAAAATTTTTTAATTTTGGTAAAATATTTAAATAAGATACGACTATTTTGTTTATAAATTCTTTATTTTCTAATAGTTCATTTTTTCGTGCTTGGTTGGTAATACTTAGCAACATTTCAATATCAAAAAATTTTTCCATACAAAAAATATAGCATGTAAAACCAAAAAAGTCAATATACCAAAATCAAATCAAATTTTGGGTATTGACAAAGTGTATATCTAATGATATAATCAAGTAAATTTTAGGAGAAAAACATGAAATATTATTTTGAAGACGAAGCAAATGGATTATTATATTTTCAAAGATGTCAATATGATTTTTATGGTGCTGAAAATATTGTCGGACGTGAAATTGTACAATCAAATTTACCTTTTGTTATATTAAACAATGGTGATATTCGCGACATGTTAGGACACGTTTGCAGTGATTTAACAGAAAAGGGCAGACAATTTTATCTATATAAGTTGGGTGAACTCGATTTAGATAGTTTGAAAACCGAATTTTTTTCAGACGACGATTTCTATAAGGGCGTATTAATGGAAGAAAAGGTGAGAGCAAGAGAATTATCTAAAAACAAAAACGTACATTCTTTAATATTCCAACACATTGTTGAAAGCGTTAAATCAAAAATAGACGACAAGCGCGAAAAAGCCTTGGCATTACGAAGCGAAAAATTTAGAAAAACAGAAATAATAAATAAAACTTTTGACGAATAATAAATAATTTTCTAAAAGAAAAGCGTTATTATTGGTAAAAATAATAATTGGCATAAAAATAAGGCTATAAATTGAAGCGAACACCGAAAGGGTCACTTCATAACTTGGCCTTATTTTTTTCATATAAGTTGTAAATATATGATTTGGTTAAATTATATTTATTTTGCATAGATTTAAATGCTTCATTTTTGCTTTGTGTTTTTAGTAAGGTTTTTAATTCTTTTAAAATAGTATCGTCATTAGGGGTTATTATTTCTTTTGGTTTATCTTCAATTACCAGCACAAATTCACCTTTTGGCTCAGATATTTCTGCTGGTAGAGTTACGAACTCAACATGCTCGTGCATTTTGGTGATTTCACTAACTATTGCAACATTAACTTCACCTAATGTTTTGTAAAGAGATTGCAAATCTTTGTTTAAGTTGTATTTTGAAGAATATATAATTTTTGTGCCATTAAACGCTGAAATTTCTTCTAACTCCTGTTTTAATTCTTTGTTTTTTTCACTTAAAAAACCAAAAAACGCAAATTTTGTGGCATCAAACCCACTTAAAATTAGGGCGGAAAGCCCTGCGTTTGCTCCTGGAACAACGGTAAAAGCAATATCATTTTCAATTAATTTTTTTGCTAGAATATTTCCAGGGTCTGAGATAACAGGCATGCCAGCATCAGAAATAAGTGCAACATTTTTTCCTTCTTTTAGTAGTTTAATAATGCCTTCAGCGCTATTTTGTTCGTTAAATTTGTGATAGGCAATAGTTTTTGTGTTGATATTATAATGGTCTAATAAAATTTTAGAATGCCTTGTATCTTCACACGCAATAACATCACAATCACGCAAAACATTGATAGCGCGAACGCTAATATCTTCTAAATTTCCAATAGGTGTTGAAACAAAATATAACATAGTAATATTATAAACAAAAAATCAAACATTGTAAAGTGATAACAATTTAAGTAGGTAATATTCAAAATTATTAGATAGAAAAATTATAAAAAATACACATAAAAAATCAAAAAAAAATTATAAAATAATAAAAAAGTTAAAAAAAATAATAAAAAAACGACTAAATTAGTCGCTTTCTTTATTTTTAGTAACTCTTACTCCTGGGCGAGCATTTTTAACGGCTTCAGCAAGCACTAAATATGCTTCTTTATCTCCATTAAAAATAAATTTAAGGCGTTTAACTTCCATATTGTACTTTGAGCATAAACTAATTAATTCCACTGAACGGCTAGCCAAATGAACAATATAAAACCTACCTTTATCTTTAATAAGTTCGCTTGCTTTTTTAATTATATCTTCAAGCGTTGCTTCAATTTCATGACGCGCTAAGGCAATTTCTCGCTTATCATTTATTTTACTTTGTTCATTTACCTTTTGATATGGCGGATTACAAATTATAACATCAGGAGAACGCGGAAAATCAGTAAGTTTTAAATCTTTTAAATTGCAATTAAATATTTTACTGCGTCTTTTTAAATTATTGAATTTTATATTTTCTTCTATTATCTCGCACATTTCTTTTTGAATTTCATTAAAATACAAATGTGAAAACATGCATAGAGAATAGGCGTAAAGACTTATAACTCCACTTCCAGCACACAATTCTAAAACATCATCACTGTGTTTTATGTTGCAAAATTTAGCGAGAAGTATAGCATCTTGCGTGAATTTATAGAGATTATCTGATTGGTAAATCGAAATATTATTGGGGAAGTGTTCTAATTTGAAGTTATCGAACTTAGGCATAGGCACACTCCATTATTACGAAATTCGATTTACCCAGGAATGAGCAATCATTCCTGCTAAACGAAATATTATTGGGGAAGTGTTCTAATTTAAAATTATCAAACTTAGGCATATTTCCCCCTAAATTTTAAAAGATTTGAATACATATTTTTCCTTTGTTATTTTGATTTATTTATAATTTCATTAATAGGGTAGGTTTTAATTTCGGTTGTGTCATCATGAGAAAATTCAACAGTGATAGTTTCTTTTAAAAAATCAGTAGATTTAACAACGCCTTCGCCATCAGGCGTGTTTATTTTGGCGTTAACTTTTGGCATAATTTTATTCATTTCTTTATAATATTCATCTTCATATTTTAGACAACAGAGCAATCTTCCACACATGCCATTAATACGCGTAGGATTAAGAGTTATATTTTGATTTTTTGCCATTTTGATACTAACTTTATCAAAATCTGATAAGTATAGTTTACAACAAGTAATTCTACCACACATTCCTATAGCGCCTAACATTTTGCTTTCATCTCGATTGCCAATTTGGCGCATTTCAATTCTTGTTTTATACTTTGAACCTAAAATTTTAATCATTTCTCTAAAATCAACGCGTGCATCTGATGTGTAATTGACTATTAGTTTTGAGCGGTCCAAGTTAGTTGAAATAAAACCAATTTTCATATCAAGATTTAAGTCGTTGGCAATCTTTTTGATTTCAGGTAAAAGTGATCGGGTGTATTTGCAGGCTTCACAATTATCTAAAATATCTTTTTGTGTGGCAATCCGCACAAAATTAGCATGCTCAAACTCTAAATTTTTAGTTAAGCCTTTAACAGTTCCTAATTCTAAACCAGTTGCAGTTGAAACAACAACACAAGTTTTAGGTTCAAGATTTTGCTCTGTTTCAATTCGAACTGAAATAGGGTTGTTATTTAGTAATATCTCTATTTGCATAAAAATTTCTCCCGAAGAATTTTAAATAATAAGTTGTCCAACACATAAGTAAAATTCACATTTGAATTTATGTACTTGTAAGCAGTGTCTATATGTGGTAATATTTTAATAATTGCTTTATCATTAAATTTTTGTTTTAGAGGTAATATTTTTTCATCATCAAACTTTTTTGGAGTGAGAACATCTAAAAATATTTCCATTAAACAAGTTAAAAATAATGCTTTATCTTTAACATTGAGTTTTGAAACTAAACTTGGTATATCTTGAGTGGTATTAAGATTTATTAGCAGTTCAAAGATTTGATTAATTGTATCTAAGTAGTTATTATTCGTAACTAAATTTATACTTTCAGTGAGATTAAAATCTTTGTTTATAATTGGTTCAATGTTGATATTTTCTCTTTTTAATTCGCTGGAAATTATTTTTTTGTCTGCAACCGATAAATTTGGCACAAAAATTTTATTTAATCTACTCATAACTGTGGGTAACAATTTGTTGAGTTTAGTGGTTGTTAAAATAAACACGGTTGTGTTATTTGGTTCTTCCAACGATTTTAAAAGTTTGTTTTGCGCTGTTTCATTGATTACGTCGGCATTTAGCAAAACAAACACACGCATTTTTGCATAAACAGGCTTGGTGGATAGTATATTTATTAATCTTGAAACATCTTCAACCTTTATACTATCTTGTTCAATTACAGTAAGGTCAGGGTGTGAAAGGTTTTTAAATTGATTGCAACCAGCACATATGCCACAACAATTCCCATTTTCACATAAAATTTCGTTTGCTTTAGTTAAAGCAATTTCTTTGTTTAAATAAGAATCTAACGAATAAAATAAATATGCATGCGTAAGTTTAGACGCAAGTTTTAAAGACTTATAGCATTCAGTATTTTTAATGCTTTGTAGCATAGCTATATTATAACATAATTAGCATTTTTTTTCAATTGTTTAATAAAAATTTTAGATGCAATGTAGGTTTGGTAAAAAGTAACAAAAATATTATTTTAAAAAAATTGAAACGTTTTTTAAAAAAGCAATTAATTATTTAAATTTTAAACAAATTTTATGAATTTTTTTGACAAAATACTAAGTTGATGTTAAAATCAAATATAGGAGGGCAAAATGAATAAAACTAGAAAAGCTTTTTTATTGGCTGGTTCAATTGTTTCGTTTGTTGAAGCAGGTGTTTTGATTCTTGTTGGTTTAATCGTGTTTGGTATGTCAAGCATGATTACAGTTGAAATGGTAAACGAACTTCTCGCTATGGATCCAACAATGGGGGAATTAACGGAAGCGCAAGTTCAAGCTATGGTGCAATTAGTGAAATTGTTATATACAGGTATAGCAATTTATGTATTAGCTTTGAGTATCGCAACTATACCTGTTGCAGTTAAAGTTATAAAGAATGCCGAAAACAACAAAAAAGGTGCAATTATCGCTTTGCTAGTGCTTTCAATATTCACGGCAAATATTATAACATTTGCTTTCATGATTGTAGGTTTGTGTTTAAAAAATGATCCAGTTGAAATTGTTGAAAAGCAAGAAACTGTAACAGTTGAGTAACAAAAAAATGGAAGGCAATGTCTTCCTTTTTTTTATATGGAATACGATCATTTAAAATCATAAAAAATAAAAAGTTAACGTTTCTGTTAACTTTCTAAATTAAAAGCCAAAAATAGATAAAATCAATTTTTACGCTTTTATTTTATTAATTTTGAATTGAATAACGCCAGCAAGTGTTTTAATCACAGCAATGTCGCCAACTTTCTTATCCATTAAACCAGCGCCGATAGGAGAAGTGTTACTGATTAAACCTTTTAATGGGTCAGAGTCGGTATCGCCAACGATTTTATATTCAAAATCTTGCTTTGTTTGCAAATTTGTTACACTAACTTTGCAACCAATTCCAACTTTTTTAGTGTTTATTTTTTTAGGGTCAATAACTTCAGCAGATTTTAATTTTGTTTCCAAATCAAATATTTCAGCTTCAACTTGAGCTTGTTCATCTCGCGCAAGTTCATATTCGCTATTTTCACTTAAATCGCCATAGCTTCTAGCTTCTGCTATTTTGTTGGCAACTTCTTGCCTTTTTACGGTTAAAAGATAGTTTAATCTATCCTTAGTTTTTTGTAAACCTTCTTGGGTCATGAAATTTTTCTCTTCCATATTAGCCTCCAATTAAATAGAGCGAGCAATGTCGCTCTAAAATTTTATTTTGTATGATATGATTATATCTATAATTTTATGCAAAGTCAACCAAAAAATGTTATATTTTAAAACATTCTTCAAATGGTTTTTTCGTTAAATTATCACCAATAAGACCAATCATAACGCACTCTTTATCTTTTAGAGTTTCAACAGCCAATTTACCAGCAGTTATGCCGTACCTTCTATCAAAAGCGCTAGGCGAGCCACCGCGTTGAATATAACCTAAAATGTGTGGACGCATTTGAATTTTGCACTCTGATTGTAGGGTACTAGCAAGTGCAACCGTGTCTGCCACATCTTCCAAAACTAACACAATAGGTGGAATAGTTTGCTGTTTTTTAATAAAATTTATCTTTTTTATTAAATTTTTCATGTCAAAGTCTGGTTTTGTTATAACCAAATCAGTGTTAATTGATTTTGCAACATTGTTAATCAAATCAGTGCAATTTCTTCCCATAATTTTAATGACTGCACCATAACCAAACGCATTTAGTGAGTCGGTTATATTATCAATGACACTAACTATATTATTTGTTGCAGTGTCGTAACCAAGGGTGTAAGTGAAATTAAGGTCGTTATCAATTGTTGCAGGGATAGAGATAACGTTAACTCCCGCATCACGCAATTCAATGGCACCCCTTAAACTTCCGTCCCCACCAAGCACAATAAGACCATCAAACTTATTATCTTTTAAATTTTTAAGGGCACGGTTAAAGTATGTTGATTTTAAAAATCTAGGACTTCTACCTGATTTCAAAACACTTCCACCACGATTAATTCTACCAACGAGAATGGAGTAGTCAATTTTTATGAAATTGTTATCAATGAGACCCTCGTAACCGCCAATAGCGCCGTATAACTCTATATTTTTGTCCAAACATTCTTTCCAAATTCCAAAAATGGCTGAGTTCATGCCAGGCGCGTCGCCGCCGCTAGTTAACACAACAACTTTTTTTATTTGCATACTTTCTCCTTTTTAACTTATTTAATAAATAACAACTTTTTATAAAAAATAATAAAATTAAATAGATTTTTAATAAAAATTTTTTTAAAAATAGTAAAAATCACATAAAAACTGCAAAAATATTAAAAAATTTCATATGTTTTGCAATTTTTAAATAATTTAGTGTGTTATTATTTTACTCCTATATGCTGTAAAATAAACTCACTAAACACCACATTTTCAACAAAATCACTCGGTTTAAAAATACAGGTGTGGAAAAGGTTGAAGTCGTAAACGTGCTTATCTAAAAGCACTGGGGTAGGTATGTTGAGAGCAACACAAACATCTTTGAGCATATCAAAAAAAGTGCACGATGTTTCGTCAATTTCAATCGTCTTTTGCTTTATTATGTGGTCGTGGCTCATAACTTTTCCCCAGATTTTTATCATGGTAATATTTTAATTTAAACAAGATAAAAAATCAAACAAAAATATGCTTTTTCTTACATTAAAATGAAAATTGTAAAAATTTTTGTGCTAAGCCAAATTGTTTGACAACTTAATACATTTTTGTTAGCATATTAAATATGAGTGAAAAAGTTTCAACCAAGTATGTGGATAGTTATGATTTAGATGTGATAGTTGATGCATTTAGAGAAAGTTTTGCTTCTCTAAATGTTTTTAAAACCTTAAAACCTAAAATGAAAGTGCTAATAAAGGTGAATTTGCCATTTATTGAAAATCAAGATAGCGGAGTAGTAACTAATCCGCAAGTGGTATGTGCGCTTATTAAGGTTTTAAATGAAATGGATATAGATTGCGTTATCGCAGATAGCCCTATGCACGGGTATTCAATTGGTTCATTGGACGAATTGTATTTCAAAACAGGAATGTTATCAATCGCAAATCAAACAAAATGTGAATTGAACCACAATTTGAAAACTTGTAAGGTTGAAACACTTGAAGGAACGCGTGCAAAATCATTGGAGTTGCTAGACGTTATCAATGATGTTGACGCTATTGTAAACGTTGGCAAAGTTAAAATGGACGAAAAGTTGGGGTATCTAGGAGCAGTCACAAATCTTTTTGGTTTAGTTCCAGGAGAAGTGAAGGAAGAAATTTTAAATAGATTAACCACTCAAAAAGATTTTTCAAATTATTGCATTGATATAGTTGAAGCATTAAAAGATAAATTGCTTTTAAACGTGTTAGACGCAGTTGTAACCCTTGAAGCAGGTAACACGCAACGCTTACTTTATTGCTTGGCTGTTAGCAAAGATATATACAGCCTTGACGCTGTTATGCAAGATATTTTAAATATTGACAAATCAAAAGGAATTTTAAAACAAGCAGAACTGAGAAACCTATTTGATTTTGATGCAAAAATAGAAGTTGATGGGGAAGGAGTTGAAAAATTTCACTTAGAAGATTATCAACTTACAAAAGTTGAAGATAATGAAAATATACATAAAAACAAACGCAAAGTTAAAGCGTATTTTAAAACACATCAAAAGAGAGTTATAATTGATTGTAAAACATGCAAGGGTTGTGGCGTGTGCAGTAAAATTTGCCCAACAGGTGCAATAATAATGAAATATGATAAAAACGGCGAACTTTATGCTCATGTTGATTATAGTAAATGCATATTTTGTTATAAATGTCACACTGCTTGCCCATATAGCGTTGTAGATTTAAAAATTCCAAGAAAATATAAACACACACATAATAAAATTGAAAAATTTAATAAAGATAATAAAAATAATTAGTTTTTTAAATAAAATTTTAATTATTTTTATTTTTTTTAATTATTTTTTTATTTTTATATAATATTTTAATTGAATTTATGAATATTTTTATATTTAATTTATAGTGTTTATTTTTTGTTTTTATTTTATAAATGTATAAATCTAACATAATTTTGCAAAATATGTTAAGGAGTTTTTTTATGAGATGGGTCGCTTTTCTATTAACATGCATAGGTGGAATTAACTGGTTAATGATAGGAGCCTTGCAATACGACTTCATTGCAGGCATTTTCGGCACACAGGCAAATGTTTTTAGCCGAATTATTTATGTAATTATTGGTGTGGCAACTGTTTATATTTTAGTTGTAACAGTGTTTTCAAAAGGTAAATTAAAATTATATGGTTATAAGAAAAAGAAAGAAAAAAAGCGCGAAGAAATTGAAGATTTCTAAAAAATATTTAAAATTTTATTAAATAATTAAAAAATATTAATTTTTAATAATTTTTCGCAAATTTTTATAATTTTTATTAATAAAAAAATCGCAAAATTGCGATTTTTTTAAGTTTTAACATACTGCTATACATGATTTATCTAAAATTGTTTCAAGTTCGAAAAGCAAACTTTCTCTAATTGTTACCATACAACTTAATTTGTATGCTTTATCAGTTCCTGTGTCTTTAATATAAACTTCGTCGCTACCATTATAGGAAGAAAGAATTTTCTTAACAGCGTCGTGCAAAATGCCGTCGTTTATATTATACTTTAAACATAATTTTCTAGGTTTTTCAACTTCAACAACTTCTTCTTTTGCTTCACTATTATCAGCTTGCTCGTTAGTTAACAATTCCAAAGTGTTAACAGTGATTGATGGTTTAAAACCTTCGCGAATAGTGAATTTACCTTTTATTGCAACCAAACTATCTTTTGCTAGTATCTCTTTATATTGGTCGTAGGTTTTACTAAATAGGGTTGCTTCAAAGGTACCAGTTAAATCTTCAATAGTTAAGAATGCCATGCGAGAACCTGTTTTGGTTGTTATAACGCTAATATCTGAAATAACTCCGCCACATGTTACAATATCTCCGTTTTTTAAACCATTGTATTTATCTTCTTCAACTTCTTCAATTCCAAGGTCAAAGTTGGCGGTAACATTTTCTTGTTGGTCTATGCCATCGTCGTCCTGCTCGTCACTTGGAATGTAACTTGAATTGAATGTAAATGTATTGATAACGTCCATAAAATTATCAAGTGGGTGACCAGAAAGGTATGTTCCAGAAATTTCTTTTTCATATTGAAGTTTAACGTTACTTACATACTCGTTTAGGTTAGGGTATTCGTTGTCTTCAATTAGTTTTGTGTCTTCAATTAGGCTTCCGAATAAGTCTAGTTGACCGTTTATTGATTTTTTCTTTCGCTCTAAGGCCCTATCCACCATAATAGAGTAGACAGCCATTAGTTGACTGCGTGGTCTACCAAAACAGTCAAACGCACCCGCTTTTATTAGTGACTCAATACAACGCTTGTTAAGTGCTTGCGAGTCTGAACGCAAAATAAAGTCTTCCAAATCTTTATAGGGTCCATTTTCTTCGCGCTCTTTAATAATGTCATTTATAACGCCAACGCCAACATTTTTAAGAGCTGCTAAGCCATAACGTATGGTTTTACCATCTGTGTCAAAATATGTGTTACTAAGGTTAATATCCGGCGGTAAAATCTCAATTTTTTCTTGTTTAGCGTATGCAATGTAATGTTTTAACGCATCTGGTTTTGCAAACTTGTTATTTAAGATTGCTGTGATAAACTCTAATTTGTAATAAGTTTTTAAATATGCCGTTTGATAGGTAACCATAGAGTAGGCTGCGGCGTGTGATTTGTTGAAGGCGTAGGATGCGAATGCTTCCATGTCCTTCCAAATTTTTTCTGCAACTTCTTTGCTAACTCCATTATTTAGCGCACCAATAATAGGTGGGTTGTATTTTCCGTGCTCGTCCGTGTAGGCTTCGTGGCCATTCATGAAACTTTCTTTCCATTTTAACATTTCTTTAAGTTTTTTCTTACCCATGGCACGCCTAATCATATCCGCTTGACCAAGGCTAAACCCAGCCAAGTTTTGGCAAATTCTCATAACTTGCTCTTGGTAGACAATAACGCCATAGGTAACGTTTAAAATTGGCTCGAGTAGTGGGTGGTCATATTTTGTGTCTTCTGGGTGGTGCTTGTTATGAACATATACAGGAATGTACGCCATAGGACCAGGGCGGTATAGCGACACCGCCGCCACAATATCTTCCAAACAGGTTGGTTGCAATTCTTTTAAGAACTTTTTAAAGCCTGCCGATTCTATTTGGAATATGCCGTCCGTGTTACCAGTTGATATTAGTTTGAACACGTTAGGGTCGTCATAATTATGGTGGTCAAAATCAATATCTATGCCATAATTACGTTTAACAAGTTTAATTGCTCCTTTTATATCGGACAAGTTGGTGAGCCCTAAAAAGTCCATTTTTAGGTGACCCAATTTTTCCATGTCCGCACCTTCAAATTGGGTTGAAATGGCGTCCGCGTTTCTACTTAGCGGTATAAAATTATCAATGGTATCCGCTGCAATTATAACACCGCAAGGGTGAATTGAACTTTGGCGCGGAAAACCTTCCACTTTCATGGCAATATCAACCACTTTTTTAATTTGTGGGTCGGAATTATACATTTCAACAAGTTCAGGCACAGCATAAGTTGTTCCAAAATCTTTGTCGCCTTCTTTAGGCTCTGCAAAACCAAAACATTTAGGTAAAATTGGGCTTTTATACATTGGAATGTTTTTTGTTATTTTATCCGTAACAGAGTAAGGCACGCGCATAACACGTCCAACGTCTTTAATTGCATTTTTCGCTTTCATTGTGCCGTATGTGATAATATGCACAACTCTATCTGCACCGTATTTTTTTGTAACATAGTCAATAACTTCGTCACGGCGTGAATCTTCAAAGTCCACGTCAAAATCAGGCGCAGAAACACGTTCTGTGTTTAAAAAACGCTCAAAATAAAGATCATATTTAAGTGGGTCAATATTGGTAATTCCCATGGTGTAGGCAACAACTGAACCAGCACCTGAACCACGCCCTGGGCCAACAGATACACCCATGTTGCGCGCTGCATTTATATAGTCCCACACAATAAGGAAGTATTCAATAAAACCTTGCTTTTCAATAACGCCAACTTCCATATCAACACGCGCACGTATTTCGTCCGTCCAACCGCCGTATTTTTTTTGCACGCCCTTATCAACAAGGTTTAATAAATACTCTTTTGGAGTTTTTCCGTCTTTTTCATTATATCCACCTTCTGGAACGTACCTAGGGAAGTGGTAAATACCTTTATCATACTCTGTGAAATCATAATTGCATTTTTCAGCAATCTCGATTGTGTTGTCAAGCGCTTCTTCGTCATTTGGAAGTCCAGCAAGCATTTGGTCATACGTTTTAAAATACAATTCGTCTGTTGGAAATTTAAGCCTATCAGGGTCGTCAACAGGGCGTTGCATGGCAACACACATTAAAACGTCCTGCATTTCTGCGTCTTCACGGTAAAGGTAGTGCACGTCATTAGTTGCAACAAGTTTTATACCAAATTTTTTAGAATACTCACGCAGTTTTTCATTCACAATTTCTTGCTCTGCAATGCCATTATGTTGAAGTTCAAGGTAAAAATCGTCACCAAACACGCGTTTAAACCATAAAATCAATTCTTCCGCTTTGTCAAATTGTTCGGATAAAATTAGTTTTGGAATATCCCCTGCAAGGCAAGCAGATAAACAAATTAAACCTTCGTGATATTTTTCTAAAGTTTTGTAATCTATTCTTGGTTTGTAATAATATCCGTCCACGAAAGCAATAGAGTGGAGTTTGCATATATTTTTATAGCCAATATCGTTTTTTACGAGTATTATTAGGTGGCTAAGTTTAGTTTTTCCAGTTTTAACAGTTAAATCGTCCGCAACGTAAAATTCAGTGCCATAAATTGGTTTTATTCCATTGGCAACACATGCGTTATGAAAGTGGAGTGCACCGTACATATTTCCGTGGTCAGTCATAGCAACAGCAGGCATGCCATACTCTTTTGCAATTTTACACATCTTTTCAATGCGCGCTGCACCGTCGAGAAGAGAATATTCAGTGTGAACATGTAAGTGAACAAAAGGTTTCATTATTTTTCTCCTTTGATTTTTTGATAAAGTTGAATGATTTTATCTAGCCTGTATTTTATCCCTGCTCGACTGATGTTATCATTTAACACTTTTTTAAGTGTTTCAAGGGACGCGTCCGGATTAGCAAGGCGGGCAAGAGCCACTTCGCGCAAAGTTTCGTCTAAATAGTCTAAGCCTAGATTGTCCATAATATAGTTGATTGCGCGTAATTGTTGTTGGCTCGAATTTATAGTTTTTTCAAGATTTCCTTCAAAACAGTTGTTTTGCCTATTGGCACTGTTCCTAACTTCACGAATGGTTAGATTGTTTTGAATGTCCAGCGCTGTTTTGGTGGCGGAAAGTAACACCAAAAAATCACATATTTGATTGCTATTTTTAGTGTATAACACAAAATTATTTTGCCTAATTATGCTTTTAAAATTAAATTTAAACTCATTCAGTAAGGTTGAAAGAATTTTAGATAGGGTTTCGTCCTTTAACACAAATTCAAGATTATAACCTTTTGAATTTCCGTTTGTGTCCTTATTATAATACAAATTACCATAAATTAAAAATAAGGTTTTTATAATAGTTAGCCTATCACATTCTGCGTCAAAGTTATTAAGGTTAAAATTTTCTTCTAAATGAAGGTCAAACAAATTGCCTTCAACATATAAAAAGTTTTCCCATTTTGACAAAGACAAATTAGGGTAGAAGTTAGCAATCACTTTTTCCGCCTTTAATAAAATTTCAGGTTTAGCGTTTATTATGATAGACGAATTATTGTGCCTACTACTAGACGTATATAGCAAAGTTTGCAAAAAAGAAAGACCGCAACAATTATTGATAGGTATACTTGATAATATTTCAGTTTTGCAGTCTATCACTTTTTTTTTAACTCCTTTTCTTTTGCTTTAACTTTTCCTTTTTGAATGTTGGTAGGTCGTTATAGTTTACAATTGCACTATCTGGTATTCTTAATCTTAATGCGGCTTGAAGCCCTAGGTGACAATCTCCAACTCGGTTAGGTGAGTGAGCGTCACTATTTATAACGAACTTGCAACCAAGATTGTAGCAAGTCATAATTTCTTCGTCACTCATGCCAAGGCGCTTTCCGTTTAGTTCAATAAGAGTGTTTGTTTCCTTCGCAACACGTGCCACCTTTTCAACGTCAACCTTACATGCGTGGTTTAGGTGGGTGATAATGTCTATATCATATTTACGCATGGCGTTAATGTACGAATTTGTGTTCTTTTCACGCTGTTTTTTGCTTGTGTGGTGAAAAATTTCACTAAATATGTTTTTTAAAACAAAACCAAATTGTTCACGTGTGCTGGTTGATTTAACAAGACGGTGGAAACCGCATAAAAGTATGTCCAAATTTTTCATATCTTCTGGAACAATGTCAATGTCCCCTTGGCTGGAAATTAAATTTGCTTCAACACCAAGCAACACGTCAATAGGGTAGCGCTCTTTTGCATCTTCAATATCCGCACGCACTTTTGGAATGTCTTTTCTTCTAACGCCATATAATTTTTGATTGAAACCGTGGTCTGTTATTGCAATTTGGCGCAGACCTTTTTCGTAGGCAACACGCACATTTTCTTCAATTGTGCCTTTTCCATGATGATTGCGCGAATATTTAGTGTGTGTATGATAATCTGCAAGTAATGCCATATATTCTCCTTATAATTTATAATTTTTCATTAAATATCTTTAAAACATAATGTTTTTTGATTTTTAATATAATATAACCCAAAATGCGTTATTGCTTTTGCAGTGAGTTACATAAATCTTATAAATAAATACTCTATATAAATACTTTTAATTAAGTATATAAATATAAACGAGTATATTATATCACGGTGCAATAAAATTTTCAACTATTTTTTGAGTTTACACCTACTTTAAAAAATGGCAAATTTTGTTTAACTTTGCCATTTGGTTAGTTTTAGTATGTTGATTTTTAGGAAAAATTATTAAGTTTAAGCGCGTTTTAAATAATACTATATTGGTAATATTTTAACATTTGATAAACATTGTTTTGTTTGTAATTTGCATTATGGTAATTATTATGTTACAAATTCTATTTCTTCTTCTAATTTTATACCTGTTGCATAAAACACTTTTTCTTTTATGATTTTAGTTAATGTTTCTATATCTTTTGCTGTTGCACCGCCGATATTTACAATAAAACCTGCGTGCTTACATGACACTTGCACACCACCAACAGTTAAACCTTTCAGCCCTAATTCGTCAATTAGTTTTGCAGGATATATAATTTTTGCAATAACATTTTCATTGTTTTGGTGGGTTTTTATGTTTGATTTTTCGCTTTCTTCGCTTTTTAAATAAATGCGCTTAAACACACTACCAGCGCTAGGAAAATCAAGTGGTTGAGTTGATTTCTTTTTATTTATGGCTTCAATCATATTTCCACGAATAACATCAGGGCAGAGTGATTTTAGGTTGATTTTTGCATGCGTTATAACGTAGTTACCAGATTTAAAAATGCTATCTCTATAACCAAATTTACACTCTTTATTTGTGAATGTAAAACTAATATCTGGGTTACTAGTTAAAAAACCTTTTACCCATTCAATATGGTCGGCAAACGATGTATCGAAAGCGCCAACATTATTTGTAATAGCACCGCCAACAGTTGCAGGAATACCAACAAGTCGCTCAAAACCACCAAGCGAACGTAAATAGCATTTTTGAATAAGGTTTGATAGTTTAACACCGCTTTCAGCAATCACGCTATCCATATCAAAGGTTAAATTATCACTTCTATTAACAATTATTGCACCCCTAAAACCACTATCAGGGAAAACGAGATTTGCACCCATTCCAATCACTTTAAATTTTATATTTTGTGTATTACATCTTTTACATACACTATATAATGATTGTGGCGTGTATAAAATATAAAGTTCGTCCGCCTTTGGGTTTAAGCGAAAAGTGTTAAATTTTGTTAAGGTTGCATTTTTGTAATACGCATAAATCTCACGCATCAAACACACGCGCTATCGAACAATTATAGATAGCATTCTCCATATCATTATATATTCCCTGAGAATATATTTTTGTGTACTTTGCACTAAATAGCGAATAGTTAACTAAACTAAATTGATTTTCGTCACTAAAAAGTAATGACAAAAACTCCTGAATAACGTCGTCCGATTTTGTGATGCCAATGTATTGAATAAGGTCGGTGTAAGTTGAAATTGGGGTGAAGCTAGCGTTTGTTCTTCCAAGTTCATTTAAGTTGTTCACTCTAAACACATCGCGCCCAGTGCCAAGTAAACTCACCGATTTATCATACACAAAACTTTTGTACGCTTCAAAACTCGTTTGCGTTTCAGCAGGGGTTAGATTTAATTCGATATAAATATTTTCTGGATGTGTGTAGTTCGACGTTCCACAATGAAAATTTTGATTGCTCTCATTTTGATTTGCATTGTGAGTTATCATTGCATAACCACTAACAATGTATGGAAGGGCATACACCTTGGATGAAAAACTACCACTCTCAATTAGTTCGTCACGAATGTCGTAAGTTTTATCAAAAGCAACGAGTTTATTTAGCACAATTTCTCCAACGCCGAAACCAAACGAAATTATATCAGGCGTTGCAACGTTAAGTTCACTTTCTAACCTTTCAGGTTGAATTGTTTTAACCATAAAAAGTAAACCATCGTGAGTTTTCTCCATGGTTCTAACAACATTTTTAAGGTAGTCAACACGCGCTTTTCCGCCACCTTCAAACGTTTCTACATGCCAAATGGTGTAAATTTTTGTTTCTATTTCAGGTACTTTATAAATCTCGTAATCGCGCGCCTTATTTATTGCCACAATTGGCACGTAAATCAAAACAAATATAAGCAGAGTAAAACTAATTAGTTTTAAATAGTGGGCTTTTATATATGTCCAAATCTTTTTCATAAACTAATATATTCAAACTTGGTTTGTTTTATAAGTTTGTTAAAAATAGTTTAAAAAATTTATGTGTTGTGTTATAATACGGTTATGGACATTATAATGGACAAAGTTAAACGTTTGCCAAACGATGCAGGCGTTTACATTATGAAGGACAAAGATGAAAACGTTATCTATGTTGGCAAGGCAAAGAATTTAAAAAAGCGCGTTAGCCAATATTTTTTGCGTAAGCAGGACCATATTAAGGTTAGAAACATGGTTAGCAACGTGCGAGATTTTGATTTTTTTGTGGTTAACGACGAAGTGGAAGCACTAGCGCTTGAAAATAACCTAATTAAAAAATATAAACCTTATTATAATATCTTATTAAAAGATAGTAAGACATACGCATACATTAAAGTTAATTTAAAAGAAGATTTTCCGCGTTTTGAGATTTCAAGAAGGCTAAATAAAAACGACAAATACTTTGGTCCATACATGGCTGGGGTGAGCGCAAAGGAAGTTATGCAGATAATTGATTACGCGTTCAATGTTAGAAAATGTAAACTCCCACTTGCAGTGGGCAAAAAACCTATAAAACCATGTTTGTTTTACGATATGCATATGTGCGACGCACCGTGTGCCGGTAAAATTAGTAAAGTTGATTACGCGCGCGAAGTTCAAAATGCTATCCGATTTTTAAAGGGTGAAACGAAAGACGTTGAAAAAATTTTATATGATAAAATGATGATTGCTTCCATTAATGAAAATTTTGAAACCGCTTTGCTTCTTCGCGATAGAATAAAGATACTAGATAAATTTAAGGCTCGCGTTATCACAAGCCTTGGAAGCCTTGTTGATTACGACGTATTTTCACTCAAAACGAGTGGTGAGTTTTCAGCAATGTGCGTTCTAAACATTCGTGGTGGAAAGTTGCAAGGGGTTACAACTTATGACATTTTAAACTACTTAGAAGAAAACGAAGCGTACACTCAATTTATTATGCAGTATTACACTTCGCACCCACTAATTGTGGACGAAATCATTATGCCAGAGATTGACACAAGCGAGATTGAACTCTTCTTAAACGACAAAGCAGGCAAAAAGGTAGCGGTAACAAAGCCTAAGATTGATAGCGTTAAGTTTAAACTACTAGAAATGGCGGAAAAGAATGCCGTGCTACACATTGAAAAGAACTTAGATAAAAACACAAAACACATAAACGCAAGTATTGGTGCAATGCGCCAACTAAAAAAGGACTTAAATCTTCGTTACGAGCCAAAACGAATTGAGTGTTATGATATTTCACACACTCACGGAACTTATACGGTGGCAAGTATGGTGGTTGTTCAAAATGGTGAAAAAGCACCTAAAATGTATCGCAAATTTAAGATTGAAACAGTAGATTTTATAGACGACTTTGCATCTATGCGTGAAGTGTTAACTAGACGTATGGAAAAACTAAATAGCGACGATGTGTCATTTTCAATGATGCCTGATCTGATTATAATAGACGGTGGTAAAGGTCAATTAGGTTACGCCGTTGAAGTTATGGAAAAGTATGGTTACAAGCGCGATTTGATTTCACTTGCAAAGCGTGAAGAAGAAGTTTTTAAGCCATATGAAAGCAAACCTTACATTTTAAAAAAGGGTAGTTTCTCGCTTCGCCTTATTCAACTAGCACGTGACGAAGCGCACCGCTTTGCAATCACATTCAATCGTCAACTTAGAGCAAAAGGAATGTATAAGGGTGGTTTGGAGTCGATTGAAGGCGTTGGGCCGGTAACTCGTCGTGCACTGCTTAGCAAATTTAGAACAATTGAAAACATTAAAAACGCAGAACTTAGTGAAATTGAAAACATAAAAGGAATGAACAAAAAAACCGCCCAAAAAATTTACAATCATTTCCATAAATAAAAACGAAATGATTGTTGTTTAAATCAATTTATTTTACTAATTTTCGTTTATATAAAAGTAAAACTATAATAAAAAACAACTAGATTTTGGTTGTTTTTTTGTTAATGTTTTGGTAAAATAATGGCATTATGTTTTCACGTCCTGGAACATACCCGGCAGTAGGTTTATTTTCAACTGCGCATATAATATCAATTTTTGTGTGCTTGATTTTGATTGGTCTAGCCGTGTTTTTCACACGTAAAATGACAAAGGAAACTTACATAAAATTTTTGCGCATACTTGCAATAGTTGTAACTTGCCTGGAACTATTTAAAGTTATTTGGACATTATCTATTGGAGACACAAACGTAAACGCTTGGGTTTCATTATATTTTTGTTCGGTGTTTATTTATTCTCTTTGGTTTACGTATAGCAAAAAGCAGTTTGTTAGAGAAATCGGACTATCTTTCATAGCGTTTGCAGGAATCGTGGCAGGTGTTGTGTTTATAATTTCGCCGTCAACATCATTTAATACTTATCCAATTTTCCATTTCCAATGCTTGTATAGTATGCTTTACCACTCACTAATGGTTTATTCAGGAATAATGCTCATAAAAACAAAAGCGGTGAAGTATGATTTAAAATTGTTTTATAAATACCTTATTTTCTGTGCAATATTTATGACGCTTGCAATAATCGTAAATGTATGCACAACAAACGGAAACATGATGTTCTTTGATAACCCAGGTGGATTGCCTATTCCAATACTAGTAACAATTTACAATTTTTCACACGTTTTATACACAATCGTCATGGTGCTTGCACACCTTTTGCTTGGTTTGGTTGTGCTTGGTGCATATAAACTTATAGAATTGATTGTAAATAAGTGCAAACAATCAAAAGCAAAAAGTGAAACATCTCAGTCATAACCAATAAAACTTAGTATTTAATTTAACTTTGTAACAATTCAGATAATTTGAATAGGTGCTTTTAAGTTAATTAAATATACTTTAATTCAATTTGGTGAAATAAAAATATATAAATCTGATGTATAACTTAATATGATAGGGCAAAACAATATAAAAATAACACAAATTTAGCAGTCAAATAAAAAGATTGCTAAATTTTTTAATTTTTTTTGCAAATTTAGTTGACATTGTGTAATTTAAGTAGTAGAATAAGGGCATAGGTCAAAGATAGTCAAAATCGGCTCGAATGCTTCAACTTTTAGCTCGAACCTTCGTTAGACGCACGAGTTAAAAACCGTTCGCATTTAGGGTAATCGGTTGTTAAGCGTTCAACTTTTAAAGAAAATAGTATATAAATAAACTTATTAGAAAGTGGAAATATTTTAATGAAAAATTAAAAGGGGGTAAAATGTGAATAAAAGTATAAGCGACATAATAGAAGAATTCATAAAGTCTAGCCTTGACGACGACGATTTTATTGAATTATCACGTAATGACTTGGCAAAATTCTTTTCATGTGTGCCAAGCCAAATAAACTATGTTTTAAACACAAGATTTACCTTAAACCGTGGTTTTGTCGTTGAAAGTCAACGTGGAGGGAATGGATATATTAAACTGGTTAAAATCACAGATAATAATAACAATTTCCTTAAAAACACGCTTGAATTAACCAACAAACCAATGAACCAAGTTGAAGGTAATCAACTAATTGAGCAAATGGCAGATAAAAAGATTATCAATCAAAATGAAGCCGACTTATTAAAATGCACAATTAGTGCAAAAGCGTTAAATAACCCTATAAATATTGATAATAATTTACGCAGTGGAATTTTAAAGCAGGTTATAATAGAATTGTTAAAGCGAGAAAGCAAGCCGAAGAAATAATGTATTATTAAGGCTATTCAAGTTAAAGTAAATTCAAATTATTAGAAAAAATGCAAAATTTTATAAAATAAAAGGAGAATTATTATGCAATGCGATAGATGTGGAAAACCAAGTGTTTATCATTCAACACTTATTGTTAATGGAGTTAGTCAAACGACCAACTTATGTAGAGATTGTGCTATAAAAGAAGGAGTGTTTAACAGCGCACCAACTAGTATTTTTGACGATATGTTTTCAGCGTTCGCCGACTTTATGCCTTACGAACAAGTGCAAGATATAACCTGCCCAGTTTGCAAAACAACATTAAGGGAGTTTAAAAACACATCAAAATTAGGTTGCCCAAACTGTTATGATGCGTTTAGAGAAGAAATTTCAAATATAATTGGTCGTATAGCACCATATTCAACACATAAAGTTGAAAGTTTGACGCAAACGAAAGAAAAACCAAGCAAAAAGGTGGAAACAAAAGAAGAAAAAATCAAGCAACTTCGTGAAGATATGGCGTTAGCCGTTAAAGAAGAAAGGTATGAAGACGCAGGAAAAATCAAAAAACAAATTCAGCGTTTGGAGAGTGAAAATGAATAATGTTATAAGTACAAATGTTAAATATTATAGAAATGTTAAAGATTATAAATTCCTTCCAAAACTAGAACAAGAAAAACAAAAGGCAATTTATGATATTGTTGTAAAAGCGGTAAATAAAGACATGAAATTGATTGACCAACAATCAAACTCTGAATATTTTAACAAATTATATGAATTAAATTTAATCACACCAAAGTCTAAAACTCTGCTTTCAGACCTTAAAAATGATGTAATTATATCACTTTTTGAAGACGAACATATTAAAACTATCGCTGGTTGCCTTGGTTTTGACGGAAAGATTTTTGACAAAGCAAAAAAGGTAGAAAATTTACTTAAAGATAAAATCAACTTAACTTATAGCGACGAATACGGCTATCTAACAAGCAATCTTTCACTTATTGGTAACGGAATGCAAATTTCAAGTGTGCTTGATTTAAGTTCACTTAAAGAAATGGGAAAGATAGATAAGGTTATTCAAAATGTAAGGAATTTGGGTTTTGTTTTAAAGTATATTGACGAAAATTTATATGAATTATCCACTTCATGTACGTTTGGTTTTACTGAAAGCGAAGTGATAAAAGAGTTCACCAAAATGTTAACAAAATTGGACGACCTTGAAAATGAAAGCCTAAATTATTTGTACCCTAAATATCAAGATGAAATAACAGATAAAGCGTGCAGAAGTTTTGGCGTTTTATCTAATGCGTACTTATTAAATATAGACGAACTTAAAAAACACGTTTCTAACATACTTCGTGGTGTTAACCTAAACACATTAAAAGTTGATAGAAATGCGGTTTTAAAATTGTATTCACTAACTCGAACAAAATCAAATTTCACCACAAAAGATGATATGTTGGCGCTCGCAAGCAAAGTCCGAGAAGTGTTAAAAGGAGATGATAAATAATGATGTATAATCTAACTGATTTAGCAAATAAAGTCATTCAAGTTGCAAGTCAATTTGCAACAAAATATGGCAATGAAGTTGGCACAGAACATATTTTATACGCACTAACCAAAGTAGATAGTAAATCTAAAAAACTTTTGCAGTCATACCGCGTTGATAGTGATGTTATAAAAGATGTTTTAGACCAATTAAACACAGCAGGTATTCCGTCTAGCGTGGTGGAACTCACCCCACGTGTTAAAGAACTTATAATGATTGCTGGAAGCGTTGCAAAACGCACTCGCAGTGCATACATTTCAAGCGAACATTTGCTTGTTGCATTGCTAAGCCAAGAAGAAAGTTTTGCAATCAATATTTTAGCAGGTGCATTGAAATTAAATGTGTATGAAATGCGAAATAGAGCGATTGCTCTTATCGCAAACAATCAAGCAAATAACACCAATTCACAATCATTTAACACAAATGGTTTTGAACAAGTTGGCAATATGTCTGGTGAAGGTAACAATGCTAGGCAAGAAAATTATGTTAGCGAATTGCCAGACGAACTACTAGAAATGGGTGCGGACTTAACTTTGCGCGCAAAAAATGGCAAAATCGACCCTATTATTGGACGTGATAACGAAATTGAACGTATGATTGAAATTCTTTGCCGTAAAACTAAAAATAACCCAGTTTTAATTGGCGAAGCAGGTGTTGGTAAAACAGCAGTTGTTGAAGGTTTGGCAAGGCGTATTGTTGCAGGCGATGTTCCAGCAAATCTAAAAAATAAAACCATTTACGCACTAGATATTGGTGGACTTATGGCAGGCACTAAATACCGCGGTTCAATGGAAGAAAAACTTAAAAAAGCAATAGAAATAATCACTTCTAATAAAAACATCATTGTGTTTATAGACGAAATTCACACTTTAGCGCAAGTTGGAAGTGATAAAGGCGAAACAAATCCTGCAGATATGTTAAAACCATATTTAGCACGTGGCGAAATGCAAACCATTGGTGCCACCACAACGGACGAATATAGAAAATATATTGAAAAGGATAAAGCGTTGGAACGTCGTTTCCAACCAATTATGATAGACCCACCAACAGTTGAGCAAACGATTGAAATTTTAAAGGGTCTTCGTGATAGTTATGAAGCGTTCCACAACGTAAAAATCTCAGACGAAGCAATAAAAGCAGCCGCTGAACTCTCTGATAGATACATTCAAGATAGGAGTTTGCCAGATAAAGCAATCGACCTAATCGACGAAGCGTCAAGTAGGGCAAAAGTTAAATCAAATTACGATTCAGAAGAAGTTAAAGCATTGCGCGAAAAACTAAAAAAATGCGAAGCCGAAAAAGAAGATGCCGTATCTCAGGAAGATTTTGAACGTGCAAGTAAACTTCGTGATAGAATTATAAAGCTAAAAGACGACATTGAAAAGGCCAAAAATTCACCTAAAACAATGCAAAATATTGCAACAATCACAGAACATGAAGTGGCTGAAGTTGTAAGTAAATGGACGAACATTCCTTTAACAAAACTAACCGAAGGTGAAGCAGAAAAATTGTTAAACCTTGAAAAGGTTTTGAAAGAGCGTGTTAAAGGGCAAGACGAAGCGGTTGAAAAAGTTGCAAAAGCAATTAGAAGAAGTCGTATTGGTATCCGTGACCCACGCCGTCCAATAGGAAGTTTCTTATTCCTTGGTTCAACAGGTGTAGGTAAAACCGAACTTGCGAAAGCGCTTGCAGAAGCGTTGTTTGACGACGAAAACAAAATTATCCGCCTTGATATGAGCGAGTTTATGGAAGCGCATAGCGTATCAAAACTAATTGGTAGCCCACCAGGATACGTAGGTTTTGATGACGGCGGACAACTAACCGAACAAGTAAGGCGCAAACCTTATAGTGTAGTGTTGTTCGATGAAATTGAAAAGGCACACCCAGAAGTGTTTAATATGCTTCTTCAAATTTTAGACGACGGAAGGCTTACAGATAGCCACGGCAAAGTGGTAAGTTTTAAAAACACAATTATCATTTTAACGTCAAATATTGGTAGCGAAAAATTCAACAAAACAAATGTTAGTCTTGGCTTTAATGATAGAAAAGATGAAGATAAAAACGCACTTATGATGAGTGAACTTAAAAAGTACTTTAAACCAGAACTCATTAACCGTATTGATAACATTGTTGTGTTCAATAAACTTAGCCCAGCAGTATTGAAAGAAATTGCTAAGAAGATGTTAGGCGATTTGAATAAAAACTTAAAGCAAAGTGGCGTTGAATTAAAATTCACAACATCAACCTTCAACTATCTAATCAAAAATGGCACGAATGACGACTTTGGTGCGCGTCCATTAAGGCGTCTTATCACAACCAAAATTGAAGACGAACTAGCAGATAAAATGCTACGTGGCGAAATCAAATCAGGTGATAATGTCTTAGTAGATTGTAAGGACGGAAAACTAATTTTCCTAACCAAGCAAGATAAAACATCTGGCGAAGAATAAATTTTAAAAAACAAGATTTGTTATTATTAAAAATTTAAATAATAAAAAATTTAAAAAATAAATTAAAAATTAATAAAAATACACAAAAAAGTGAGAAAAATCTCACTTTTTTGTTATTAATTAACTAAATCTATATATTTATAATTTTTATATGGTAGATTTGTTATAATGCTGGTTGTGGCAATAATTGTTGATGTTTTTTCTAATTGCTTTATAAGTTCTGCAACTAATGGTTGGTATTTTTCGTTTAAATTTATAAAGAAATCATCTATTAAAATGTATTTGGGTGTGCGCAAACTAGCGCGAAGTAGAGTGATGATTTTCTTTTCAGAAATGTTCATTTTATTTATTTTATTTGAAAAGGTTGGTAAGTTGTATTTTTGTGTAAGATTATTTATAAGATTTAATGCAAAATTAACTTTTTCTTTAGCTGTAGCTTTATCAATTTTCCTTATTTTTAATGGATAGCCTAAATTTTTTTCTATGCTTTTATGGTTAAATAAATACGGTTCTTTTGGAATGTAGGCAATTGATAAATCTCTATCTTTTATATCTTTTAAATTCACACCTTCTATAAATATATCACCTTCGTAATTTTTATCTATTTTAGCAAGTAGTCTTAAAATCGAACTAGTGCCTAAAAATTCATCACCTATTATTAATGTGTTTCCATTTATTTTTAAATTAAAATTTAATAGGGTGGTGACGTCTGGAACATATTTAATTGTAACTGCATTAAATTCAATCATAGCAAAAATATATCATAAATTTTAAGATTTGTAAAGATAAAATAAATTTAAAAAATAATTGAAATAAAATAAAAAAATATAAAATTGAATAAAAAAACTAATTTTTTTATAAAAAATATATAA
>DWVI01000001.1 GCA_019120295.1 Candidatus Onthoplasma faecipullorum
GTATACAGTAGTTTTGGAAGTTTTAAGTTATTCAAGTAGTAGTAATCTAGGAATTGTTATTTGTTCGCCGAATGATGTTCAAGGTTCTACTGATGTGGCAAACACTTCGGGGCAAATTAGTTTTGGTGTGGCTTCAACTGGCATATATACAACCACATTCACTACTAAATCATCATTTAATAATAGTTCATTAGATAACTTATTTAGGTCGTATCTTAGTGCAACTTTAGGATATAGTTATTACGTAAGATTTAGAATTTCAATGTTCTATAGTATACCAGATATTGATACTTCTAATTTCTCGTATGCAACTTATGGTAATACACCTAGTACTATGACATTACCAACGCCAACAAGGGCTGGTTACTTATTTGATGGTTGGTACACGTCAACAAGTTACACAACAGAAAGAACTGCAACTAGCACAGTGACATCAGCAAGTAATCACACTTTATATGCTAAATGGAATCCAAAGAATTACACTATAAATTACAATACAAATGGTGGAAATAACATCAGTTCAGGTTCGTACACAGTGGATGATTCTAGCCAAACAATCACACTAACAACTCCAACAAGAAGTGGATATACGTTCACTGGTTATACAATCACAACTAACACATCGGGTTCTTCAAGTTCAATTTCGAATAAAACTGCATTAACAATTCCAGCAAATGCATATGGAAATATAACACTTAGAGCAAATTGGCAAGTTTCTTCACTAACCGTAACATTTAATGCGAATGGAGGATCGGTAGGAACATCTAGTAAGACTGTTACATATGGTTCAACATATGGCACACTTCCAACTCCAACTAGAAGCGGATATTCTTTCCAGGGCTGGTACACATCAACTTCTGGTGGATCGGTTGTAACATCAAACACTGTTGTAACAAGTACCACCAATCACACATTATATGCACGCTGGATTGCAATAACTTATTATACTTATAATAAAAATGTGAATGGGTCAACGAGTAGTGCATCTGTGCCTGGACATTCATTGTTTGACCTAGGAGATGTGCAAGATATATCTTCAGATATTAGGTTTAATGGTTGGGAAACTAATAGCACTGCATATTTAGATGTTTACACTGATTTAATTTATGAATATTTTGGCGGTGAAAACTGTGGTGATATTGCAACTAGAAACCGATTAGCATATTCATATTATGACACAGATAGAATTGGTACAATAACTACAGGATCCTTGTTATTATCAAGTAGTGATGATTTCACATTTATTATGTCTGGGGTATTAAATTTAAGTTATCCTAAGGCAATTGAAGTCGTTAACTCATCTAACGCAAGAAGGTGGTCAGTTAGAGGTGTTGGAGGCAATACTATTGTTGTAACTGTAGGAAGTACAGATGTGTTATCAATAAATCAGACATGGAGTGGGTATCACACGTTGGCAATAACTTATGATAACTCAGCAGATTTATTGTCAGTATATTTTGATGGAGAATTAATCGGAACTGCAACGGCAAATATCACTCAGGCCACAACAGATAAATTAACGTTAATGACTTATGCAGGACCTAATTCATTTAATAATGTGTTTATGATTGATGAATTGCTGGATGTTAGCCAACTTGGGTCTGTTTATGCATCTAAAACTGAAACAGGTAACTTTTTAGCAGTTGCAAAAAGAAGTGGTGGAACATTAACTTCAAGTTATCTAACAGAAATAAAACCAGAAATCCATGCGATTACCACCACACGCGTTGGCGCTTATGGTAACACTATGGTTGAAGTGTTTGCTTACATAACTGACGAATTTGGTGTTGATTCTGTTACACTGGAAGGTAGCGCCGATTTCTACAACGCACCAAGATTTGACGGTGTGGCAACTTCATGCAATATAACTATTGACGGGCAATTCTACAACTGGCGTGGCTATGTGCAAGTAGCCAACCTTGAATTTGTTGATTCTTATTATACTTATGATGATCTAGGTTATTGGCTTGGCTCCGGTGATTATAGCATTCGAATCACAGCCACAAATATTTATGGTGGAGAAACAAGCAAATCTTTGCATGATAAATTAACTATGTTGCAACTTCACGCAAATGGTGGAATGTTAAATTTAAATAATGTTGCAAATAACCTTGTGGATAATATGTATTATGATAATACCTCGTTTGAATACGTAAGCACAGACTCTGAAAGTTCTGGCTTTTCTAGCATGGTTACTTTGCCAGATGGTTCAGCTTTATATAAAGGGGTGAATGGATATTATCCTTATTTGCAAATTGCAACTATTTACCCTTACTATGATCTATATGATAGCTATGATTATTGGGAATTTAATAACAGGGTAATCAGTGGAACTATTTCTTTCTTAAATTATTCAGGAATGTCCTACGGTAGTGAGTTTTTATTGTATCTTTATAATAATTATGACGGAGAGTATTATGTCATTGATTACGAATTTGTGGAAGATATTGGTGGTTATAGTAACACATTTAGGTTTAGCATAAATCTTGAATATTTTGGAGATATATTGTATTCAGAGATGCAACCTTTAGAGTTGGTAATGGAAAATATTGGCTACCAAGGTGACATTAGAGTTTCAATGGATAATCAATTTAAGGAAAACCTAACAATAATGTATAACTCAAGTCTAAGCTATTATGGATATAGATTGCCAATTCCAACAAGGCCGGGTTATAGATTCGTTGGTTGGGAAGCAAGAAGGTATAGTAGTTCTTTATTTAATAATCAATATGATGATTCATGCTTGTTTACCGATGAATATGGTTATATTATAGAGGATAATGGCGGTTTTGGTCATGGAGTTATTGGTCTATACGCTATGTGGGAGCCATATGATCAATTGCAGATTGGTGTATACACATATGATGATTATGGTAACCCAGAAGTTGAATATGAAGAAATAGATTTAATGGCTGGATTTGGGATTGACAATTCATTCTATATTGGCACAACAAATGAAACGTGGTTTGAAATATTAAATGCAATAGACTGGGAATCATATATGGATAATAATCCAGTTGGCACAACAACTAATGAATATTTCAACTATTTGGCAGACATGTCTATGAATGGTTATTGGGATGAGATACAACAATTAATGCCAAAAGGTTATTTTGAAGATTTGTATCCTATTTATAGCTCTGGTAACAGTGAACCATTTGTTGACATGCAATCAGATTATTTGCAACCATTTAGTTTAATTTTCAATAGAGAAGGTTCAACCTTATTATATGAAGATTTAATATTCATTCAAGATCATTCACCAGATTATGGCGAAAATGAATTCTTAAAATTTTATGTTACTGACTTTGTACATCCGCAAACTAATGAAAATTATGGTTATTCATTAGTGCTTGAAGTTCAAGATCCAGTTTATGGTGACGCAAGATATGCAGTTATTTCACTAGTTAATTCAGAGCCAGATCCTATCACTGGTGAAACTTTAAGTTTAAACGGTTTGGTTAATATTGGATTTGCTTGGACTGGTGGTGGATTCACCATATCAATTCAAGATGCTTATGGTTATTATGTTGAAAAAACATTGTATTATAGCTCTAGCTGGATAGTAAATAATTGGTCTAATTATGGCTTGTATTTTGGAGATTGTAATGGAGATGGATATAGTGATGTTATAGATTCTTCCACATCAGCCGTGTTATTTTCAAGAGATTTAGTGTCTCCAGCATGGTTTATGCCAGGAGAACCACTTAATCAGGACGCCATGGAGTTCTATAAAATAACAAATCCATTTATCTTAGTGCCTTACACTTTAAATACATATAGCATAGAATTAGATTTAAATGGTGGAACCATATCTAGTGGCAGTGGATATTATAATGCTACATATGGCACTCCAGTTGAAATACCAATTCCAACACGTCTAGGTTACACATTTGATGGTTGGGAAATTGCATCTTCATCAGATTATTCATACGCACAGTATCAAGATGATTCTGGTTCGTGGGTTGATATGAGTGGTGGGGTGAGCCCATCGTCGGCCTCAATCTTTAGAAATTTAACAACGGAAACTGACACAGTAACATTAGAAGCACGATGGGTTGGAAATTCTGTAACTGTAACCTTTGATTATGGCGATGGCTCAGGTTCAACAGCTAGTAAGTCAGTTTCAGTGGGTGGCACTTATGGAACACTTCCAACTCCAACAGCACCTAGTGGTTATGCTTTTGACGGTTGGTTCACAGCTTCAACTGGTGGAAGTAAGGTTACAAGTTCCACAAGAGTAACTGCAACATCTAATCACACATTGTATGCACGTTATGTTAATAGTTATGTGTCATTTGATGACGACACATTAAAGAATGGAATAATAAATACTGCCTACACTGACTCATTCACACCAGCAACAGGCACGGGAACAATAACATATAGTATAACTAAAGTTACATGTAACGGTTCGAATGTTACGGTATCAAGCGGAAAATATAATGGCTTATCGTTAAGTGGAACAACAATTTCTGGAACTCCAACAGTGGCAGGAACATACATATTTACAATAACAGCAACTAATGGTATAGTCTCAGATAGCGCTCAGATAACCATAGTAATAGGAAAGGCAACGAATCCTGTTGAAGTAAATGGATACAGCAACACGTATGACGGCGAAGCACATGTTTTAGTTTACACCGTTAATAAACCAAGTGGTACAACCATCTACTATGCAGTTGGAACACAATTAACAAGTTCTAATTACAGCTCAACAGGTTCCACAACAATTCCAACGCGAACCAATGCAGGAACATATGTGGTTTATTGGTATAGCCCAGAAACTAGCGTATATTTAGCTAAGAGTGGAAGCGTAACTGTAACAATATCAAAATATAAAATAACTATTGTTATGTCAGGAAGTTTAGTGTACAACGCAACTGTTCAAACAGGAATTAAAGAAGGCACAGGGTACACACGAAGCGGAGTATATGAAGCAACAAACGCTGGAACATATGAAGCAATCGTGTCGTTAGTTAACACAACTAACTACATATGGAGCGACAACACAACTGCTCCAAAAACAATCAGTTGGTCAATAGCAAAACGTCCACTTAGTGAATGTACAATAAGCTTGTCTACATCTGGCTACGATATTTCAGGAAGCTCATATAAATATGAAGCTGGAGAAATTCGCCCAGGAGTTACGGTAAAAATAGGAAATAACACAGTGCCATCAAGTAACTACACAGTGTCTTATTCAAACAACGTAAATGTGGGCACAGCAACAGTAACAATCACAGCAACAGATGGCGGAAATTTATCTGGTAGCACTTCAAAAACATTCACAATAGCAAAACGTCCATTAAGTGAATGCGATATAAGTTTATCTACATCTGGCTACGATATGTCTGGAAGTTCATATAAATATCAAGTTACAGCAATCACTCCAAGCGTTACGGTAAAAATAAAGAATAACATTGTACCGTCAGAGCAATATACAGTGTCTTATTCAAACAACGTAAATGCAGGCACGGCAACTGTAACAGTAACGGCAACAGATAATGGATATTTATTGGGTAACACTTTAAAGAACTTTACAATAGCAAAACGCCCATTAAGTGAATGTTCAATAACTTTATCCACAACTGGATATGATATGTCGGGCGACTCATATAAATATCAAGTTACAGCAATCACTCCAAGCGTTACAGTAAAAATAGGCAATAACACAGTGCCAGCAAGTAACTACACAGTGTCTTATTCAAACAACATAAATGTAGGCACTGCAACAGTAACTGTAACGGCAACATCAAGTGGAAATTTACTAAATAATAAATCACAAGATTTCACAATAGCAAAACGCCCATTAAGTGAATGTTCAATAACTTTATCCACAACTGGATATGATATGTCGGGAAGCTCGTATAAATATCAAGTCACAGCAATCACTCCAGGCGTTACAGTAAAAATAAAGAATAACACTGTACCGTCAGAAAACTATAGTGTGTCATACTCAAATAACATAAACGTTGGCACGGCAACTGCAATAGTAACAGCAACGGCAAGTGGAAATTTATCGGGCAATAAATCTCAAAATTTCACAATAGCAAAACGTCCACTTAGCGAATGTTCAATAAGTTTATCATCATCTGGCTATGACATGTCAGGCGACTCATATAAATATCAAGTTACAGCGATCACTCCAACAGTTATAGTAAAAATAGGTAATAACACAGTGCCAATAGAAAACTACACTGTGACCTATTCTAACAATATAAATGTGGGCACAGCAACAGTAACAATCACGGCAACAGATAGTGGCAATTTATCTGGTAGTGCGTCAAGGACCTTCACAATAGTGAAACGTCCACTCAGTGAATGTGAGATAAGTTTATCAACATCTGGTTACGATATGTCTGGAAGCTCATATAAATATCAAGTTACAGCGATCACTCCAACAGTCATAGTAAAAATAGGTAACAACACAGTGCCAGCAAGTAACTACACAGTGTCTTATTCAAACAACGTAAATGCAGGCACGGCAAATATATCAATCACAGCCACAACAAATGGAAATCTATTAGGTAGTAGATCTGTAAGCTTTACAATAGCAAAACGTCCAGTAGGAGAATGTAGTGTAACCATATCTCAAACATCATTCATATTTACGGGACAAGAAATAAGACCAGATGTAACAGTTAGAATACATGGAAATGTGGTGCCAGAAAGCAACTACACAGTAGAATACTCTAACAATATAAATGTAGGTAAAGGATCGCTATGGATTGTGGCAACTCCTACAGGTAACTTAATTAATGGTACAGGTGGTGGTGGCAACGTAATAGAATTTGAGATTGAAACTAGAGAATATAATATAATAATTCAAGAAAACGGCGGAAGCGAAACAGAAGATATGGTATATTCAGTGAGTGCAACTAACCAAGCAATTACATTGCCAACACTTACATTTGGAAATTGCACATTTGAAGGTTACACAATAGTAACAAACACGTTAGGAGGAACATCAAGTATAACTAACAACACAACACTCAATATTCCAGCAAACGCATATGGAGATATAACGGTAAAAGCAAACTGGTCAGTGGAAGTAACCATAGAGATAGTGGGCAATAAGAGTGAAAACACTTTAACAATCTCAGACGGAAAAAATAATTTAACCACAGGCATAAATGAAGTAGCAGAAGGAAGTAAGATAACCATAAGCACAGAACTAACAGCGAATGCAGAATTAAGTGAATACCAGTTGTTGAGTATATACAAAGATGATGAATTGTTAACAACAGTATCCTCATTGCTCGACACAGAATACACAACGACCTTAAGTGAAGCAATAACAAAAGCATGCACGATAAAGTTAGAGTATAAGGACGGAAAACGCTTAGAAGTAAACACAGAGCAAGGAGTAACAAGCGATATAGAAATAAGCGGAACAAGTGATGATAACGTGTATGCAACAGAAGCAGAAAACACAATAACAATCACAATAGACACATCATCACTCTCAACAGTAAGTGAAACATACATCGGCTTCACATACGAAATAAACGGAGAGATATATAGTTCGTATAACACAGGAGATTTGGTTGTGGTAAATACGAAGATAACAGGAGCAGTATATACATACACAATCACAGGAGATAAGGAAGTAACCAACATAGATGTAATAATTCGACAATCACAGAACGTAACATTAAACACAGACGTAGAAGGCTACAACAGCTTATCTCTAACAAGTGAAGATGGGTTTACAAGGCAATTAGATAGAAGTACAAGCACGTATTCATTATACGTAGGAATATGGGAGATAAACGTAGACCTAGCAACAAGCGCAGAAATAACAGAAGTGTTAGATAATGTGTTTGGAGTAGGAAAGTACACAGTAGAGAATGGAAGGTACTACTATACGATAACCGCAGCGTAGATACGTAAATGTATTTATTAATAAGTGAAGATGTTTAACATAATTTGTTTTTATCTAATAAAGAAAAACAAAATGCAGAATTTTAAATATTTAATTCTAACTTTAATTAGATTGAAAGATAAAATTTACAACTATCTAAACCAATTATCTTCTATCTAAAAAAGAAAAAGAGAGAATAATTCTCTCTTTTTTTGTATTAATCATTTGATGTTTAAAATGCTTATGAAATCACCAAATAAGTTGTTTATTAAAATTTGTTTTGGTTATTTTATGGTAAAATTATTTATAATTTGCAAAATTTATGATAAAATCAATAAGTATGATAAATTTTGTTTTATCACAAATTTTTGGTGGTATTGCTTTAATTTTAATCTGTATATCTTATTTTACAAATAAGAAAAAATTTTTAATATTAAATATATTTGCGGACATATTTTATGGCGCTGGTTTTATTGCATCTTTTTCACTCGTAGCGGGAATAAACACATTTATAAGTATAATTAGAGTTATAATAATTTATTTTTACGAAAAAAAAGGAAAAACCACACCACTATATTACTTATTTATTTTTAGTTTTTTGTACATAACTATCGGCGTAATATTTTACAATAACTATTGGGACATAATTCCTTTAATAACACCAATTTTATTTACAATAGCAATGACGCCAAAAGAGTTAATTAAAGTGAAATATTTAACACTAATACCAAATATTTTAATATTTATTTACAATGTGTTTAATGGCTTTTACACATCTGCATTGCTTGACTTATTGGAAACGATTGTATTAATAGTTTCAATTATCACATACCACACAAAAAACAAAAATAAAAATCAAAAAATTCAATAAAAAATGGTGACCCCACCAGGACTCGAACCTGGAATCCAATCTTAGGAGGATTGTGGTATATCCCTTTACCTATGAGGTCACGTTGAATTAAACCGCTAGTTAGTATATCATAGTTTTAGTAAAAATGCAATAGAATTTTATTTAATATAATTTTTTAAATGCCAAATGGTTATTTTGTACAAAATATATTTTAATTTGTAAAAAATAAAATAATTAAGAAAATTGAATTTAGTATAACATTTAGTTGTTTACATGTTATAGTAGGGTGGAAAGAATTGTATTTATGACTGCTACGTAGCATATGGTCAAAAAAATTACTTTACAACAATGTTTTGCTTCGATTGTATTAGATATCATAATTTATAATGGTTTAGATAATAAAAAGATTTTTTTGTTTTTTTTATTAATTGTATTTTAATAAAAATATTTGTACAATATATATTTATTTTGTACAAATATTAATTATTGTTAATTTGATATAAATAAAGAGATTATAAATTAATAGTAGAGATTAAAGATTTTATAGTTTTTACTGATGCTAAAAATTCTTGTTTTTCGTCTTTGTTTAGGTCTAATTCCATAATTTTAGTAGCACCATTGCGATTTATGATTGTTGGTTGACCGATGCAAATTTTCAATTTTGGGTTATACACTGAAATAGTAAATATTGAATTAGAGTTATTAAAAATTGCATCGGTAAGATTTTTTAAACACATTCCTATACCATAGGCTGTGTTGCCTTTTTTCTTAATAATTTCATAAGCGCTATTTCTCACGTCTTTTAAAATTTTGCTTCTGGTTTGTTTATTTAAAAACTTTGTTGCAGGGTTTAGCCCGATCAAGGCATTAGACCATGGAATAATTTCGCTATCGCCATGTTCACCGATAACATAAGCGTGAATGTTTCTAGGACTTATTGAAAGTTCTGAGCTTATTAAGTAACGTAAACGTGCAGTGTCTAAGGTGGTGCCACTTCCTATAACTTTTTCAGCTGGAGCATTGGAAAGTTTCATTGTAACATAGGTCATAACGTCAAGAGGGTTTGTTGCAATTAAGTAAATTCCGCTAAAATTTGTTTTATTTATCTCATTTATTATTGAGTGAAAAACATCGATATTTTTATCAATTAAATCATGCCTTGTTTCACCAATTTCTTGATTTCTGCCAGCGGCAATACAAATAATGTCCGCATCGTTACAATCTGAATAATCGCCCGCCTTAATCTTAATTCTATGCTCACTGCAACTGGATGCATGCATAAGGTCAAGCGCTTCACCTTCTGCTTTATTTTTGTTAATATCAATTAGCACTAGTTCTTCAACAAAACTATTTCCATAAACTAAACTTATTGCATAACTCATGCCAACATTTCCACAACCAATTAACACAACTTTATTCATAAATGCTCCTTAAAATGTAATTGTTAAAATTATAAAAATTCGCTATATTTATTGTCAAATTATATAAAAAAATAAAATAAAAAACAAATAAAAATAAATATAATTAAAAAAGATTATTTTTTAGTATTTTTTATAATTTTAATCAAATTTTTATATTTTTTAAAATAATAAAAAATAAGAATAAAAATGTATTATGAAATTTGGTCGCTTAAATACTTACTAAATGCTTTGCAAATTTTAATTGCACTGTCGTCAAAACATTTGTTTTCCATTGCAAGGATTATAATTGAACCGATTGCGTCGCCGTCTTTTATGATTGGCACAATCAACTCACATGAATAGTCTTTTCCACCGCCCACAAAAAATTCAAGCATTTCACTTCCGTCGTCCTGTTTTTTTATAACAATTTCTTTTTTATAAATTAGTTCTTGCACTTCGTCGGTCAAATCTTTATTGATGTATTTTTTCTTGTTTGAAGATAAAACTTTTTCCATATCTGAAATTAAAACGTCATGCTCAATACTAACAGAAATAGCAGTTGCAACTGCGTCGCTATATTCTTTTAGTGAAACCATGTCGCTATATTTTGTTAGTAAAAATTTATTGCCGTCAACGACTCCAATTTCTAGTTTACTGCCAACGCGTACATTTAACATTTTGCGCATCTCTCTTGGCAAAACAATTCTACCAAGTTCGTCAACGCGACGAACTATTCCTTTACTTTCCATATTTACCCCTTAATCGTTTTTATTTATTATGTATACAAATTAAATTATTATTCTATATGTATTGAAACAAGTTTATTTTTGTGGTATAATAAAAATATAAGGATAAATATGGAAGAAATAAGAAGACCTAATAGAAGTAGATACACTCCTATGCACATGAATTATAACGAGTGGGAAAATTATAAAAATTCAATTGGCAAGTTTTTTTCTATGCTAACTGATGAAGACCGCGAAACCCTACTTAAAAATGAAGAATTTAGAAATTTTTTAGTTAGTGATAGAAACGCATTTTTTGAACTAATTGACGATTTAAATGAAAGAGAACCTTTTTTATTGTTTGATGATGAGTTTATAGACAATTTATTTTCCAGTGAAAAGTCGGCAAATGTTGCTTATTCAGTTTTAGAAATTATGCGAAACAGGCCTGCACGGGACAAAATTGTTTCAAAATATAGATATATCATTTTAACAAACCCAAAGAATTTAACACAAATTTCGTCTGTTTTTGATTATTTAAGTGACGATTTACGTTTTGAGATATTTAGTGAATTTATAAAAAATAACACGATTGACATTTGTCTGCTTGCCTATTTTTTACGTGCTGTTTATCCTAAAAGATATGTGTATCGTGAAGATTTAAATTATGATGAAAATGAAAGTGCTATTTCTAAAATTGCAAGTTTATTAAATGATAAAGAGATAAGAAAAATCATTTATGAAGATTACTCACTTTTAAGTGAACTAGACCCAGCAAACAGGTCGATTTTATATTCACATAAAAATTACTATGAAATGAGTGATGTGGAGAAGAAAAATTTATTCAAATTATTGAAAGAAAATGTGGACGTAACACTTGGCGAAAGTATTTTTCTAGACGGAGATTTTATTGAAGATGTTGCATATATTGAAGATGTGGTAGAGTATAAAACAGTCATGCAAAGTTTGAAACTTAACACCCCACGCGCGATTGAAAATATTAAAGAAAAAAGAAACGAATATTACGATTATTATATTGACAAATTTAAAAATGAAGACTTAGAAGAATTTACTTCAACCACTAGCGAAAAGATAACGTCACATATTGCCGACTATATATTTGATAGGTATTTTGAAGCGTGCCCAACCGATAGTTTGTATTCCGCGTGCGTTGTGTTTGATGCAATGGATATGCCAGGTTTTGAAAAGCACCTAACGAAAGATGGACTGCAAGTAATAGAAAAACTAAAAGACCTATTGATTGAAATAACAAGGAAAAATGAATATGTTTCATCACTAAACAAATCGGTTGAAAGAGAAGATTTAGAACTCATTGACGAGTTGAAAGAGTTAAGTGATTTAATGGATAAAGTGCCGAATTTTGCTGAAAAATTTGTGCGTCTTATGAAAACTGCAAGAAAAACATTTGAAACACAAGTTCGAAGGTCTATTAGCAAATTAAAAACCACACAAATAGAGCATGAAAGTGGCGCAACAGTGTATGAGATAGATTATAAAAGCCCGTTTATGATGCTTGTGCATTCGCAAGTTATTAAACAAGTTGAAAGAGAAGTTATTATGCCAAATGTTCCTAAGGCTAGGCACGAACTTAATGTTAGTATGAGTTTGCTTGACAATAACCATTTAAGGACATTTGGTGATAAAAATTTGGAAGATTATGTAAATTTTGGTTTTATTAGCATTGGTGAAAATGCATTGAAACATGCGTACGTTAGAGATAGTTTCACTGATTATGCTGTAAGCCGTGGAAACATTAGGCGTTTGGAATATGTTGTTTCAGAGTACCCACCAACATACATTGATTTGCAAAACTTTATGGCTTGGACGGCGGATAATAACTACAATGAACTAAAAATTCACGCCCACGCCAACGCTACAAGTAGTAGTGGTGAAAACATAATGAAACCAGATTATATTCTTTGTAAAGATAATATAAGAGAAATAGAAATAGAAATTAGCAAAAAATTTAACATTCCAATTGTGTTTGTTAACACTAAAAAAGTTGAACACACAAAATCAAATAGAAATTATGAACCAACTCTTCATAAAACTTATGAAGAGTTTGATGTGGTTGCATACCAAGATAAAACAAATCCACTTATAACATAAAATAATAAAAGTAATTAAAAATATAAAAAAATACGGCAAAAAATTAAAAATTTGCCGTTTTTTATCGATTTAATATCTATTAAAATTTTTAATGTTTTAAATATAAGATTTATAGGTTGTCTATCAACTTATTAACTTCGTCAAGAGTTGAAAATAGCATAATTTTGCGTTTTATTTCAGTTGCAAGCGGAAGTGATTTAACGTACCACATTAAATGTTTTTTAAAGTAAGCAACGAGAGTTTTTTCTGTTTTAAAATATGTTTTAAGAAGTTCTAAATGTTTAATAATTGCTTCTTTTTTAGAATATGGTGGAGTGGCGTTAGAAAGGATAGAAAATAATTCAGGGTTTCCCATGCTAGCACGACCTATCATAACACCTGCACAACCAATTGATTTTGCATATTCAACATCTTCCACCGTGTTTATATCACCACTCCAAAACACTGGAATTTTAACTGTGCTCACTAATTTTTGGTATGCTGATTTATCAACAACTCCAGAGTAGCCTTGTTCGCGCGTTCGTGCATGTAGAGTTATGAAACTAACGCCACATTCTTCACACATTTTTGCAAACTCAATGTAATTTATATTATCGTCTATCCCTAACCGAAATTTAACGGATACCGGTTTGTTTGAATTTTGAACTAGGCATGAAATAACGCTTCTGGTTTTTTCAATATCTCGCATCATAGCAGAACCGTCATTATTTTTAACTATTTTTGGTGCAGGGCAACCACAGTTGAAATCAATAATGTCAAAATTCTCAAATAGATTTGTGTGTAATGCGTTTGCAATGGAGATAGTGTCATGACCAAACAATTGGCAACATCTAATGGCGTTTGCTTCTTCGCGTAACATTTTATTTGTTTTGAAACTTTTATTTTCAAGCGCTTTAACACTTATCATTTCAGTTACAACCATATCTGCGCCAAAGTCAGCACAGATTTTTCTAAATGCGAAATCAGTGACCCCTGCCATTGGTGCAAGCGCAATTATAAATTTTTTAAATTTAATTTTTCCATTTTTAAATTCGTATAATTTATTCATATTAAAATTATATAAAAAACAAAAATAATAATCAAGGTAAATTCTAAAAATTTTATTTTAACTTAAAATTTAAAATAAAATTGCAAAAATTTAATTAAAAATCATAAAAATTAACTATTTTTATTTAATTTTTTATAAATAAGTTTAAAAATTAAAAAATTTATAATAATAAATATTTTTTTATTGTTTGCAAAAACTAGCGGTATGAAAAAGAATAATTTAATGTCCGGTGTGTTAGTGCTATCTATTGGCGGAGTACTTGCCAAAATTTTTAGCGCAATATATAGGATTGGTTTAACTAGAATTTTAGGTGGAGAAGGAATTGGTTTATATCAATTAGTGTTTCCACTTTATTCGCTGTGTGTGGTGCTAGCTACGGCTGGGCTTCCAATGGCAATTTCAAAAGTGATTGCAAGAAATCGGGAAAAAGAAAAATCAGTTGTTAAAAAATGCTTTATGTTCACATCTATAATTTCACTTACACTTACTTTTATTCTTTTAATATTTGCGCGTCCGCTCGCATCAATTCAGGGAAATGTTGACATAACAATATGCTATATAATTTTAGCACCTACTATCATTTTGGTAAGTTCAGCAAGCGTGTTGCGTGGCTATTTCCAAGGTAAAGAAAATTTCACGCCAAGTGCAGTTTCAAATATTGCGGAACAATTTGTAAAACTTGCAGTTGGTTTAATTCTTAGTTTTGCATTGCTAAGAGTAAGTTTAATGGCGTCTATAATTGGTGCAATGATTAGCATTGTTGTGAGTGAAATTATATCTGTTGTTATAATGCTACTTTATTACAAATACAATAAGCCTAAACAAGATACAAACATAGAAGCAAATTTATCAATGAAAGATATAGCAAAAGACGTTTTGCCAATCACCGCAACAAATATAATTATGCCTATTGCAAGTTTTATTGATAGTTTATTGGTGGTAAATTTATTGTCGGTTAGTTTTACTAGACCAATGTCTATTTTTCTATATGGTTTAGAAAGTGGTGCAGTGTCAAGTTTAGTGAGCCTTCCAACAATATTTTCGTTTGCCATTGCTAGCGTAATTTTGCCAAACATCAGTTTAAAGGGGAGCATTTTTTCACGAAGCCATAAGTTGTCACTTGCTGTGAAAGTGATACTATTAATAGCAATACCTTGTGTGTTATGTTTCTTATTCATACCAAATAGACTAATTGATTTACTTTATGCAGATAGGCTAAATGGTTATGGCGTGGAAGGCTTAAACATTGCATATCGCCTTCTTGCAATCTCTGGAATAGGGGTAATATTTTTAGCAATAAATCAAGTGTTTTCTTCTTCGCTTCAAGCGGTAGACGAAAGGGGAGTTACGGTTAGGAATTTAATCATTGCGGTGGTGGTAAAATTTATAATAGAGAGCATTTTTATGCCAAGTGTGAAAATTAATATTTATGCCTTAGCATATGCAAACACGGCATGTTATTTAACAGCAATGGTTCTAAATTTAATGGAAATACGCGAACATTTTAAAATAAAAATCAACTACTATTTTTCAGGTAAATTGATAATAGCAAACACTGTTATGCTCCTTAGTTTACTCGCTATTTTAAACCTTTATAGAAGTTATCTAACAACCTTACTTGCGCTTGCTGTTGCCGTGATAATATATTTTGTGGCACTTTACTTTTTGAAGATTTTTAATAAACGAGATTTAGCGTCAATTAAATACAAAGTTAAAAATTAATTATATATTCATGCAAGTTAGTTTTAATAAAATTAGACTTTTTATAATGCCTGCAAATTAGATTTTCAAATTGTCCTTTTTATAATATGTCAATGTAATTTTCTAACGAATATAAAATTTAGATTTATACATGTATAAAAATTTTATTTTTGTAAACTATCTAGTAGGAGGAAATTATGAACAAAAATGAATTTTTATCAGAAGTAACAAATAGAGTTGATTTAAGCAAGAAAGAATGTAAGCTTTGCCTTGATGCAATTTTAGATGTGATAAAAGATGCGTTGAAGCAAGGTGAAAGTGTAACGCTATCTAATTTTGGAAAGTTTAAAATGAATGAAATAAAAGCAAAACCAATGTACAATTTTGCAACCAAACAAACTCGCCTTATGAAAGCGCGCAAAACACCAGCATTCAAAGCGAGTGACAATTTAAAACAAAGCGTAAGATAATATTTAAAAATCTAAAACAAAATAAAAAACAACTTCGCGTTGTTTTTTTGTTGCAATATTTTTAAAATTTTTATTTTTTAAAAATGTTTAATTTATTAAAAAATGTTATTATTTTTCAATTTTTTATTATTTTTTTGAATTTTTCGCTTATTTTTGAAAAAATTTTGAATTAGAGTTTTATTTTCTTCTTCGTATGTCTTATCATATTCGCTTATAGTGGTGTGATTAAGTGTGTTGTTTAGCATATCAAATTTTGAAATCGCACCACTGTTTTCGTCCTTCACAGCATACACAACTTTTTTTATTCGTGCATTCAAAATTGCGCCAGCGCACATTGGACATGGTTCTAGAGTTACAAAAAGAGTGCATTCGTCTAATCTCCACGAATGCAACTTTTTGCATGCTTTTTCAATTGCTAAAATCTCGGCGTGGTGAGTTGCAATTTGATGTTTTTCACGCCTGTTCATTGCTGTTGCAATTACTTTATCATTTTTTACGATTACGGCTCCAATTGGCACTTCGCCTTTCGTATAGGCTTTGCAACCTAGCAAGGTAGCCTGAGCCATTGGATTTAACTTTAACTTTTCCATTACTACTATTTTGCACAATTCTTCCCATAAAGTCAATAGAACTTGCAAATTCGTTTGCTTTTTGCAGTGCGACAAGTGGAACGTCTTTATTTCTATTATAAATTTCGGGTAAGTATTCAACGCCCACAGGGTGCGGAATGCTATCAGCGCCAACTTCGATAGTATAGGCTGGAATTCTGAGTTCGTCAATGCACCAATCTTTATATCCACCAGTTGAGTTTTCAGTAAAAATCAATGGATAATTGGTTGTTGCGCTGAGCGCTTCACCGATGTTTCTATCGCGTTCAATATTTTCTTCGCTTTCGTTTTCAAAACCATAATAAATAACGTTACCTTTGCTGTGGTATGAAATAGTTAGAAGTGGGCGAGTTTTAAGTGTAAAATTTACAAGCGATTGCACTTCTCTTTCACTTTCAGGATAAAAACCAACAAAATCTTCGGTGGCAGGGCAGAACACATTTTGCGAACCACCACCCCAGTTAGCATCAAAATTTGTGTTAAGGTCAACTAAGTTTACATTTGCTTTAAATTGTGAAAAATCTGTGCTTCCACCATTGGCAAGCGTCAAATACTCACGTGTGATATCGCAATTTAGTGAGTCCACACCATCTAGTTCAATTTGCGCGCCGTCTGGATTGGTTAAAAACACAAAGTAAATCCCACCGTCTTTAACTAGGTCATTATTATATAAGTTTCTAACCATTTCAACGAGAAGTAGCGTGGTTATCCATTCGCGTGCGTGTATGCCTGCTTGAATTAAAATTTGTGTGCCTGAATAATCGCCAAGGTGAGTGGCTAAAATGTTTTTTCCAAGCACTGATTTTCCTGCGTTAAATAATTCTATTCCTTCTTCTTGTAAGGATAGTATACTTGCAATTAATTCTTGATATGTCATATAATCTCCAATTCTATTTATGAAAAGCAGAAATTTTTTGTTAATACAAAAACATAACAAATAAAAATGGAAATGCACTGAAAACTTAAAAAAAATGAAAAAAATTTTGGGGAAAATTAGAAAAAATTTGCAAAAAAATAAAATAAATAGAGAAAAACTTTTCTCTATTTGTGATAAGTAATGTTGTTTAGAATTGTGAATGCGCGGTAAATTTGTTCAAGTAAAATTACGCGCATAAGTTGATGTGGAAACGTCATTTTTGAAAATGATAATCTCAAATTTGCTAAGTTTTTTATTTCTTCGTCAAGTCCATTAGAAGCGCCAATTACAAATGTGATTGTTGAATTAGTTTGAGTTACTTTTTCAATTTGTTTAGATAGCACCACACTATCAATTTCTGTTCCTTTAACGTCTAACACAATTATAAAACCTGATAAATGTTTTTTAATTTCCAAGGCGTCCTTTTTTAGTGCGGACAAAATATCTTTTTGGCTATCCGACTTTGGATTGTTTTCCTTAATTTCAATGATGTTTAAATTTGCAAATCTAGATAGGCGTTTTGAGTATTCTTTTATGGCGTCCGTAAAATATTTTTCTTTAATATCTCCAATTGCCACGATGTTGATTTTTATCATTAGATTAACCCCCAGATAAAACTTGAAATTGTTATAATTCCACCTAAAAATAAGGTTGAATATAGGAAAATATTTTCTGTAAAACTCGGTTTTTTCTGATTGTTTATATACCTATTTTGAGAATTCTTTTTAAGGATAGAGTTGATTTCGTTTACGCGCACTTGCGCTTCACTCATACTCATTTCATTTAATTCTAAATATTGCACCAGTTTTTGCACTTCTCGCCGTGACCGTTCAATAGCAATTCGTTTAACAAAATAGAAATATAGCCAAATAAGTAGACATATTCCAATCGTTGTGAAGATAACGTATAAGAACAAATTTGAATATATAGCGTTTTCAATTCCGTTCATAAAGGTTGCCAAAGGCCAATTTAGATAATAACCATAGTAGAAATAAGTTGCTAGGGCATTGTTCATAAAGTGAATTATCATACTTGGAATTATGCTATCTGCAACAAGTGTTACATAACCCATAAAACAACCCAAAATTGCTGCGTAGAAAAATTGATTTATATTCAGATGCATTAATCCAAACAGAATAGAAGAAACAATCAAACAACATCTTGGGCTTTTTTGTTTTTTACTTGCGTGTAACATTAAACCGCGATGCAAAACTTCTTCACAAATTCCAGGAAGAATAGCAGAAAGCAAAAATTCTTTAAGTAAAAGTGAATAACTAAATTGAACGGTGGTCGTGCTGGTTGTAACCGTTTCATATCCAAGTAGTGCAATAAAACTTTGCGAAACTGTTGCCACAAATGAATTGATAAAGTATAAAATAACGCCAAGTAAAATTGAAAAACCAATGATTGCTGGGCTAACTTTTTTAATGCCAAATGTTTTAAATGTATCTTTAACCTTGGTTTTCGTAAATAGTGAATATAATAATAGTGGCAAAGCAAACATAACCACAATTTGTATTAAAAATGTGGATAACCACTCATTTTGAACAATTCCAAATGCTCCTAATACAAAAATGATTGCAACTAAAATCATTGCAATAAAGTAAATGAGATTGATTTTTATATAAGTTTTGTCTTTCATTTATAATTATATGTTAACTTAAAAAATTATTTGCAATCCAAATTATTAACATTATTATTAGCGAACCGATTAAAAATGTCAATTCTTTTGCATTTGGTTTGACTTTTTCCACTTTTTTTGAGTTTTTTATAGTAAAATACAAAATAACGGTGATAAAAACTAACATAAGTATCACAGCAATTAAAATGTATGACCAATGGTTGTAACTTAAACTTACATTAAAATAAGATAGGGTGAGTGATAAAAAGTTGTTAGTCATATGTGCAGTGATACAATATAATATGTTATCTTCATAGTACATTATTACACCTAACATCAACCCAAACATCATAGGATAAATTGTTTGGCTAATTGATAGGTGGAATATCATAAACATTAAACTAGATATGGTTATAGAGAAAACTTTTCCATATCTTTTTAACCCTTTAAAAATAATTCCCCTAAACAAAAGTTCTTCTGAAATAGCAGGAAGAATAACAAGTGACAAAATAGAGATAAAATAGTTTGCGGTGTTTAGTTCGTATGGAATGGTGTTTAAACTAATTCCAACGCTAACAAGCCAACTATCAAAGCATGTCACAATCGGATATAATGCTAGAAAACTAATTATTGCAAGCAGAATGTATAAAAATATTTTTTTTGTTTTTGGTTTGGAAATAAATTTTTCGTCAGTTCTTTTGTGGTAAAACCAAAACACTAAAACCATGGTTAAATCCATTGCAATCACACAAAGCAGATATCCAAAAGCGGTGTTTAAAAATGGTTGCAACAGTTCTATTTCAATGCCACCAATTATGCAAACGATATAACCGATAACCATAACCACAACGACAGATATTTGTGAAAGTAAAAAGCCTATGAAAAAGGCTAGAGATGTGTCTATGGCGGTTAATTTTCTTTCTTGCATAGTTTAATTATACTCTAAATTTAAATTTTAAGCAAATTTTTTAATAATTGTCATGATTAAAATTGTTTTTCATATATAAAATTATGGAATATATTGTATATAATGACAAATTAAATAAAACCGATTTATCCACATTGAACATTGTGATAGAAGAAAATGTTAAAATTGGAAAAAATGTAAAACTACAATCTAATGTGTGTTTGCTAGGTTGCACCGAAATAGGTGATAACGCAGAGATAAATATAAACACGGTTATATCAAATTCAAAAATAGGCAAAGGGGTAAAAGTATTATCAAGCCATATTGAAGACTGCAATATTGGTGATAACTCAACTGTTGGTCCATTTGCACATTTACGAAATAATAGTTCAATAGGTAAAAACTCTCGAATTGGCAATTTTGTTGAGATTAAAAATTCTAGTCTGGGTGAAGGATGTAAGGTTGCACATCTAACATACATAGGCGATGCCACGCTTGGTAAAAATTGCAATATTGGTTGTGGTGTTGTGTTTTGCAACTACAATGGTAAAATAAAACAAAGGTGCACGCTAGGTGATAATGTGTTTGTTGGCTCGAACGTTAACCTAATTGCACCTGTTAATCTAGGTGATAACACGTTTATTGCCGCAGGTAGCACAATAAATAAAGATGTTGAAAAAAGTGAATTTGCAATAGCACGCGCAAGGCAAGAAAATAAGAAAAATTTTAAAAATCCGTATTTAGACAATAAAAAATCTTAAAAAAATGCATAAAAAACACAAAAAAATTTTAAATTTTAATAAAATTTTGATAATTTTATAAAATTTTTACATATTTACATTTTTTCTGGTGGTTCTCTTTTGTTTTTGCTTGATTTTTCTAAATGCCTTTGTAGTTTGAATAAAAGGTAGAAATCAATTATTAAAATATTGACGAGTAGCACCCAATCAATAGGTGTTAGGGTGGACCAATTTATGAATTCTCCTAAAAAGCAAATTATTGCAACGTCAAGCAGGTGGCAAATTGTTGTTACAATAAAAAAGTATAAAAACTTCATTTTTGTCATGCCAGCAACAAGGCATATTGCGTCGTCTGGAAATCCCGGAATGAAGAAGAAAATAGGTAACATAAATTTGCTTTTGTGAGTTACAATATCCTGCGCTCGTTCCAATTCGCTTTTTCCTATAAGTTTTCTTGCCATGCCTTCGCCGAATTTGTCGCCTATAATAAACAAAATACACGATGACACTATGCACGAAAAACTAGATAGTAAAAATCCTTTCCATGCGCCAAAAAGTATCATACCAAGTGTTATCATTCCTGTTTCCATAACTGGCACAAAACAGAAGAACACAAATAAAACTAATTCTATTAGCACAAACACGAGTGGAGCGTATTTAGAGTTTGTTATAATGTTTCGTATAGTTTCAATATTGGTTAAACCAAACGCACGTAGTATTAAAAAAGTGGTTACGCTAATAAGGGCAAAAAACAAAATCACCAAAAATAATTTGAGCCTACTTTTCATAGTTCATTATATGAATTCAATTATTTTTTGCTATGGTGTTAAAAACTAAATTTTAATTTAAAAATAAATCATTATTTAGAAATAATTTAAGTAATAAATAATTCAAATAAATAAAAAATCATGAAAAAATAAAAAAATTATGAAATTTTAATAAAAAATTGTAATTATTTTAAATTTTTCATAAATTTTTTATATTCTTTATAAATTATTTCAACTATTTCTTCTGGCGATTTATCTGCGCTGAATATTACTAAATCGTATTTAGACATATCAGTGTTATCCACATTATAAAGAGATAGATATCTAGCGTTTTCTTCGTTCCAACGCGCTTTTAAAACTTCAATCGCTTCTTCAAGGGTTTCAACATTTTCTTCTTCGCGTTCTGCTTTAACCAATCTTTCCCCTGCGGTGAACCAATCTATATCTAAAAACACTTTAAATGATTTTGGAATAAAGTGCCAGGCAAGGCGAGAGTCAAATATAATATTATCATTTAATCTAGTTTTGCCGATTTCCACTGTTTTACTATCAACAAGTTTGTCAACATCTTTAATATTTTTATGTTTCTGCTGGAATTCTAACACGCTTTTATAATTGTGCTTTGCAGACAATTCTCTAAAAATTTGACCAGTTGATAGGTACTCAAAATTGTACTTTTCACAAAATAGTTTTCCAACTGTTCCTTTTCCTGAACATGGCTTACCTGTTAGCGTTATAATCATTGATTTTCTCCCACAATAATTTCACTATCACTACCTTTATCATCTGAATTGTCACCTTGCTGGTTTTCGTAATAATTTTTTTCATTTTCAAGGCGTGCGATTTCTTCTTGTTGCGCAAGGTTGGTTTGTTGTTTTTGATATATTGCGATTATTTGCGCTATCACAGTTATTAAAAGAAGAGCAATAATAACTATTGCACCAATAAATAACATTTTAACTTTTTTTGACATGTTTTTCATTTTTTCTTTTCGCTCGTATTCTGTTAATCACATTATACCACTTGGTTTGTAAAAACGCAACCAAATTTTTAAGTTGTTTTTTTATCCAGTAAAAACCTAAAACGTATGCTAACACCAGCACCAAACTAAATTCACCAAAATTAAAAATATTTAATAAAATTACAAATAAAATTGAAAAAAATGTGTAAAAAACAGTGTCAAAAATAGGAATTACAAATTTTTTTTGATAATTTTTCAAAAAAACGATAGAAATTATATTATCAATAAAACCTAAAATAATTCCAAAAAATAAAAAAACTAAAAAACAATTTACATGATTAAACGAACTAAATATCATTTAAAAATTTTCCTAAAAAATGGTTCTTTTATTTGTTTATCTAAAAATTTAATTCCGTTGATATCACCAGATAATTCGGCGCGCGTTGTAACGTTATCTAGTTTTATGAGTTCAAGGTTTGAGCCGGTTATCATTAAACCACCGTAATTTGTGTCCAACTGAATTAAATCTGGCTTTAAACTAATCACTTTATTTGTGCCTGTTACCGATAAATTTTTTTTATTACTTAAAACAATAAGTTGTTCGTTATTTTTAGTTTCAGTTTCTTTTTCCATATTTCTCCTTAAACTAATTTTTTAATTATTTTTAATATTTTATTTTTTTATATATTTAATTATGTTTATTTCCAAATTATTTGACAAATTATTATAAAATAATTTAATATATATTTAAATTAAATTTATCAATTTTTTTTGGTATTTAATTTAATGCGTAAATTTAAAAATTAAAAATAATTTATTTCATTTAGGGAAAATTAAAAATAGGGGAATTATGAAAAAATTATACAGTTTTGCACTTTTAATATTAGTGCTGATGTCTAGCGTAATACTCTCTGCATGCGGAACGAATTACGACAACTTATCAATGTCGTTTGTTTCTCTTTCTGGAACGAGCATTGAAAGAGTTGAATTAAACATTGATAAGAATAACGACGATTTGAATAATGACACAGTGCGAATTGGTGTTAGGTTTGACGGTATTAGTGAAGGCGACATTGGAAATATCATCGTTCAGTCTAGACCAAGCGGACTTGTAACCGTTTCAAACTATGTTTATGAAGGCAACATTGTATATTTCACAATTCGAGCAAATAACCCTACAACTGGTGCAACACTTGAAGTAAAACATTTATCTAGCGATAAAACAGCAAGTTGTAATCTCTATATAGGTCAAAAATCAATCGATATAACCGTTTTATCTAATCGTTACATAATTTCAATTCCGGAAGAAGGAAGTAAAGATAGCATTATTGACGCTTCAAGCCTTGTTAGATTATATCTAAACGGAAGCACAGATAATATTTATTTTACTTCTTTAAATGCGTCTTCTCTACAAAATGTTGAATTTATAACAACTAATGTGGACAATCAAAATTACATCACAGGTTTTAGATTAAATAGCAATGTGACTGATGGTGATAGAGTTACATTGTATCCAGTTACATACATGAATAACTATGAACCAACAACTTATTCAAATCAACCTATTGAGTTTGTGTTTAAACAAGTGCTAACGGATAGTGATGTGGTTTTGTCGTCTGATAGTTTGCATGACGACTATTTACTTGCGGGCGAACCAATATATTTAATTGAGAATGACAACACAGCGGTTAACGTGGACGGGCAAAGCTACAATTACAACAACCTAAAACTCAATTTTATGCAAGATATTGACGGCGAGTTGTTTGATATTGATAACTATTTAGATTTTTACGACTATGATTTTTATTCAACCAGTGAAAGCATTAGACCAATGCTCACAGGTGAAGGCATAGTTGTTCAGGCTAATGATTATACGAATGACGTGGAAGAAGTTACAATCTCACTTGTTCCAAAAGATTGCGTTGGTGAAATCGTTAGGATTGATAAAACAATTCGGGTAAAAGGTGAAACAAAACCAGAAGACATTGATGTTTACATGCAAGGTCAAAAAATAGATGTTTCTGAGAGCATCGATTTGTATGATTATTATCAATCAAGTTCAAACACATTAGGCGCATTATTTAATTTTACACCAATTGAAACGTATGCAATGCAAGATTTTAAAACCATGCAATTTTCAATCGCTCCTGAAATTTTGAATGCGTATTTAACAATAAATAATGAAAATGTTGGTCAAAATCCAATATATTCGAACAATACTTTCACAACCATGCTAACAAATCCACAAGATATTTCAACCGAACACACAGTGCGTAATAACCGCTATGTGTTAGAAATTTTTGTTGGCAATCAACCAATGAAATTTTACTTCGACGAAACAACCAACAGGCTTGTTTCTGAAACTATATATGAAAATCAGTCTATCTATATCCGTTACACAGAAACCACTATAGCAACCAATGATTATGAATTAGGGCTTGATGTTATCAGTTTTTATTCTGGTGATTTAGATTACTTAACTCAAATTTCTCCAATTTCTGTTAGTTTGCAATTCAACCGTGAAGACGGTGTTACAAATCTAATAGTAAATGCAGGTCAATTATCGCTAAGTCAAACAACAGGTGGTGTGCAAATTAGCACCGTGCAAAATGCAGACGGCACAGATGTTGTTGCAACCGATGTTTATCTAAATAGATTAAACGGAATGGACGCAAATATTGATAGTTCGGATAGGTCCGTTTCAAGTAGTGTGCTATATATTGGTAGCAGTGGAGTTTTAGGTATAAACGATAGAATTATATCAAGTGCAACATTTAATGTAACAGTAACAGGCGGAAGAAATAACCCATTAAAACTAAAACAGTATGATTTGTTAAACGACGGAAATGGTAAACACGCAACTGGTGAAAGTTCTATAACTTACAATTTCAATCAAACAGGGGGAACAAATAGTGCTCCAAATAATGCAATACTCTTCGTTTATGATATAAACACGGATATTGGCGAATACACAATCACATTCACACATGCTAATGGATACACCTATACTATAACTTGCCATGTTTATCAAGACCTAACGTATGAAGACATTAATTATAACATAGATGAAAACACAACCGCATTTAAAAATAGCGTAGGCGAAAATGAATATTTATTTGAAGGATACACAGCGGACTATATTGTTGCAAGCGGTCAAAATTTAAACTTCGAAGTGGTATTGGACCAAGTGTTTACCACTGAACCATTTGTAACAGGTTATGAAATCACTCCAGGTATTTTAACCGTTGCCAATATAAATATTTCTGATTATTTTGATGTTACATCTTCTGATAATCGCGCACTTTTAAGATTTTTGCGTGGTAGTTATATTAATAATGAAAATGTATATTTCACTTTAAACATCAGCGTATATGTAAATTACTATGAAAATATATTAACCCCAGCAGGAACAAAAGCAGTTTCACGCATTATTACTTTCTTTATATACGACGAAATAGGAAATAACGATATATCAATCAACACAACAAATCCAAACCTATATATCTACGACCAATTGGGTATATATTATAAAGATAGGTCGGAAGTTGAACTTGTTGTAAGTTTAACAAACAACAATTTGTGGAATTATGTTCAATCTTACGAACAAAACACAGACCAAATAGGCATTGATAACACAACAGGGGACAACACAGAAGAAACAGGAAATAATTTAAGACGTGTTGTTTGGACAACCACTGGTGCAAACGGTTTGGAAACTTTGGCACAAACTGATTACTCTATAAGTTTAAGAGCAAATAGCGCACAGACAAGTGGTGCATATTCACGTACAATAGTTGCAATTATTAGGCAATTTAACACTGAATTTTCATTTGTTGTGCAGATAAATGTTCGTGAACCAATACTTACAGATAGAATTGAAATAACAAGCAATGTGAGTGTTCGTGACGACGATAGAGAAAACCCATACATCAATTTAAGAGCAGGTGAAAGTTATCAAATCACAGCAAACAACTATTCAACCGACGGCGCAGTTACAAACCCAGATATATTCTTAGTTGTGGCTGATAGGTTCGGTAATTCAGATTATAATTCAGTACAAGTTGATAATGATACCAACACAATCACGGTTCGTGATAGCATCGCTTCAACAGAAGGTTTGCAACTCATAGTGTTTGCACGCGATGTGCTTGGTGAAATTATAAATTCTTATTCGCAAGGGTTTAATGACCCACAATCGTACATTATAGACGGAGAAGGCTTACATTATTATCAATATAAGAACGCATATATTGTAATTGATTTGATATTATCAGACGGAACAAGGTCAAACCCTTATTTAATTCAAAATGGTGACGAATTCTGGCAAATAACAGAAGATGTAGACGCGCATTACAGACTAATGACAAACGTCGATGTTTCTAACACAACATACACCGGCGCACGTGTTATAGATAACTTTACTGGAACTATTACTACGGACTCATATACATATGGTGAAGGTGATAATCAAGAAGTAAGAACGTTTAGTTATAGTCTATTTGGCATTGAATTAACTGAAAATAACCCTAATTTGTTTACAAATTTTGAAGGAAGTATTGAAAACGTTAGTTTCTCAGTAACATACAACTACAACTTCACATCAAACATGGATAGCACACAAATTTCAACTATCTACCTTGGCGTGTTTGATAGAATGGGTGCTAATGAAACAAGCGCTAATAGTTTAACAAATGTTAGCGTTAATGCTAGCGGAAATGTTAACTTTAATTCAACTGATAACTATGTGTTTGGCGCACTAGTTGGAAGAAATAGCGGAAATATTAGTTACACATCAAATGCAGTGATAGGTGCGAATGTAAATTTACAATTAAGTGGTAGTTCGCAAGTGTATTTTGGTGGACTTGTTGGTGAAAATGTTGGCACTATTGCTGGTTATAATCAAGATAATACGGCAAACACATCACTTGATTTAACAAGAAATAATGCTGAAACCATTGATAGTGAAATAATATTTAGTGTGTTGATTGCAGGCGAAGGTGCAATGTCAAACATCACTCTAAATTCAACTCTAACTAACAATAATAGCGTTATTGGTGGTGTTATAGGTGTTAATACTTATGAAAGTATTGATAATGCAACTCGCGTTGGAACGCTAAAAGATGCTTACGTCACAGGTACAATCAATGCCCAAACGGACAATGTTGGCGGTGTGGTTGGTCGCCAAATTGGTCAAACAACGACATTTAATGTAAATATACAAAATAACCAAATTGCTAGTGTCGGAGATTGCCAAGTGGAAACAACACTTGAAAATATAACGTCAAGCGTGCAAATTAGCGGTAGAAACAATGTTGGCGGAGTTGTGGGAACAGACAACGGTGGCTACTATAAAAACGTGCATTATCAAATTTTGGAAGCGGACACAGCATACTTAACAGGAATATACAATGTTGGTGGTATTGCAGGTGCTTCGCGTGATGGATCTTTCGACACATGTTCAGTTATGAGTTACCGCTTTAATTACGACGAACTTGCAAACACATTTAGTGGTGTTCATGCAGATATTATTGGTGAAGATTTTGTTGGCGGTATTGTAGGTCTTGCAACCAACTCATTAACCACATCAACTTTAGGAGCAGGAGGTAACTCAATCAGTGCAACCTTAGTTAAAAATAGCAGTGTAAGCGCATATTTAGAGTCGAATGGTGAAGGTTTAAATGCTATTGGTGGTATTATGTCGCTTTTAGAAGACGACCCTACCACCACAACAATCACAGAAGGTGGTTTTGCAATAGTGTTTAATTCATATTTCCTTGGTAAATTAAGTGGAAATGTGTATTATCATAATTTAACTTTATATAATGACACGGCAGTTGCACTTGCAAGCAATTCACATTATCTATTCAATATTGCTTACACCGTTGATGTTAAAGATGACGGAAGCGTGGTAGAACGCAGTTTCCACACAACAAATACATTTGAAATTAAGTATAATTCTTCAACAGGCATCACGGAAGATGCATTTAAATCCAGTCTTGCTGATTATTGGGGTTATAGAGAAGATTTAAACGGCGGATATATATTTATTTCAAAGGTAACTACATCAGGTGAAGGCGACGATGCGGTTATAACGAGTTTGCACACACCAATATATGAACTTGCTCCAACAAGTTTAAGTGCACTTGTAAAAGACGAATATTCGCCTGAAAGCACTAACACATTATTACATTTGAATTATTATAATTTTAACATAGACATAACAAATTCTAATTATATAACAATTTTAAACGCACTAAATGAAGAGTATAACACACACAATTTAAAAGACCTATTTGATTTTAGTTACACACCTAATAGCTTAGAAGAAGTTAGAATTTACGCAACGAGTGGAAATTTAAATGTTATCACAATAATAAATGATAGATTGGTTATAAATGGAGTTGGTGAAACCACACTTACATTTAGGTCAATATTAAACCCACAAGTTTACGCAACTGTTACTGTGGTTGTAACTTATCCAGTTGACGATAGTTTCAGTATTCTAGACGGCGAAAATAATGTTGATGCTAGCGAGCAACGCATTGCACTTAACCACGCAAAGCAGTATTACACTAGCGCAAATGGTGAAGTTGAATATGATGGTGAAAAATATTCATATCAAACCAATGACGAAATTTATTTACGCGTTGAAATAACCACACAAATTGATAGCAGTTTAGATGGTCAAGATATAAATACTGACCCTTATCATTACTTAAATATAAGTGGATTAACTCCAACTTTAGACGACGGAAGTAATGCAATAATTATTCCTTACACCGTGCCATTTAGTATATCTGTTAGAAATTATGTTGAAGGAGTAACATTTATTGTTAATGTTAGACCATTCACAACATTGACATACAATGACGAAGAAATAAGAAATTATATATTAGACGATTTAGACGAAGCAAATGCAATCACATTCACACTAATTCCAGCGTTTGGTGCAACAAACATTTCGTTAGACTTTGACCATGCTATAATGTATCCAAACGACACCACAATAATCACAGCATACATAAACACAGACTTAGAACTTGACGACGAAGAAATAAGTTCGTTTGTAAGCGCTGTTCAAATAGATAATGAAAACGTGGATATTTCAACATATATTGAATATTTAAGTGAAAGAACAATATACAATCAAAACACAAACATTCAAACTGTATATTTTAGATTAAATTTAGAGAATTTAGATGTTGGTAGTTTAAATGAACCAATTGATTTAGTTGTGCGCTTTACATTAACTAATGGAAGAAGCGCAAACGCTGAATTTACAATTCTTCCACAACGTATCAACAAAATAGAAGTAAACAACTATGTTTACACATCAAGGGAAGACCAAGAGATATCAAAATCTAACGTTTTACGCCCAGACGGTCAAGGTATAATATTAATTGAAATAGCACCAGAAAATGGTTATTACGATTATCTAGAAATTTCTGATATAACAGGCGAAGAAGAGATAGTGTTCACGCAAGTGGACGGCATTGCAGGTTCGCGCCTTGATATGAACTTACCATCTAGTGATGGAACAGGTATTAGGTTAGTAAAAGTTAACGGCATAACCTATGTTGAAACAAGAATTAGCAGAAACTATTCAACAAGAGAGCACACTGTTTCAGTTCGTGCATATTTATCAGACGGCACATTGATTGCTGAAAATCAAATAATTGTTGATGTTAGAATGCTTCCAGGTATTCAACTAAATTACATCGATCCAAACGGAGTGGTAACTAGAACTAACACGGACATTGATTATGGCCATGATTACTATTTAGCAAATGGTGTGAACGCAGATTTTAGAGTTACAACAGATAATTCAGACGGAAATGTTGATGTAACACTAACATTGTCTGATGGTTCAAATGCTAACGGTTATTTTGAGTTTGTTTTAGGTAATAATGGTTTCTACACTTTAAGAAGCGCATACAACACAGATTTACTTGGCAAAACTTTAACTATCACGGTTTCAACACGTGCAACTGATGAAAATGGAAATTATGAAATAGCCCAAACGCAAATGAATTTAACTATTGTCGATTTTGTAATTCACAATGTGAGCGTAACAAATTCGCGCGTTGATTTCACAACAAACCCGCCTGATAGAATTATCTATGGCGATTATAACACCGCAGTTCAACTAGAATTCTATTTCAACCCAACAGATATAAGTTTCTATAACTCTTCAATAGAGATTGGCGATAATTTCTGGAACCAAACTTATAGATATGATGAAACTTTAAGTGATGTTGCAGATGAAGACGCAAATTCGGTTGAAAAAAGTTTAATTGCTATAAACAACATTTTAGGAGCGTTAAACACAGACACAGCAGGAACGGGCGGTAGAAATAAATTTATTACTCCATTAAATCAAACCGAAGAAGATAAAGAAAATTTAACTTTAACAGGTAACACATTAGTTGTACAAAGTGGAAACGTGTCAACAATTTTAAGTTTGCAATTTAAGTTAGAGTTAGATGCAAATAATGGTTATGTTTGGACAATGTCTGAAAATACAAACGAAGATATAACAAACACCAACTTAACAACCCTAACTTACACCCAAGATTATTCACTAGAATTTGTAAACTCAAATTCATATGAAGACCCTATTGTGATTTTAGATGAAGACGACTTTATAAACATGACGTCTGGTGAAAATGTTTACTACATACTTGCAAACGATTTAACACTTAGAGATTACACGCCACTTGATGTCAATTTCAGAATGTTTGACGGAAACGGCCACACAATCACAATTCAAAGTTTTGAAATGTTTGGTGAAGCCGAAATTAGAGCAGGTTTATTTAGAGAAATCTACGACGGAATGATAGTTGCAAATCTAACTGTTCGTTACGATGGTAGGTCTAATGCATTTGGTTCTTATGAATTAGGAGTAAACGACTTTAGAGTTGATTATGCCGACCTTTGCCAAAACCCAGATGTGAACTACACAAGTGCAGACTTTGGTGGAATAACACCTGTAAATAATGGTATTATCACAAATTGCGTGGTTGAAGGAATGGTTGCTTTGTCCGCTTCAACTGTTGAAAATAGTGGGGAAACTGGTTCGTCTGGTAGATACACAATAGATTTCAACATTGGTGGACTTGTAAGCACAAACGGTTCAACTGGTTACATCACAAATTCAATCAGCAGATTAAAGATTTTTGCGCAAGCCAACATCGGTGGTTTGGTTCACACAAACAACGGAAAAATCGTTGCAAGTGAGTTTGACGCATCAGACGGAAATGGTTTAATATACGCATACAATAGAAACGTTGAAACCACAATTATTTCGTCAATCGCAGGTTTTGTTGTGTCTAACACAGGCGAAATCAGCATGAGTAACGTTAAAGTTGGTCAAACCACATTATCACAATCAACATATATTGGAAATATGTCTGCAAAAGACATTTCAGCTGGCTTTGTATACTCAAATACAGGTTCAATTTATGATGCCTACGTAAATCTAACAAGAATTGGTGAAAACAACAACACCTTCTCTGGTTTTGTAAATTCAAATTCGGGCACAATCAATAGAACTTACACATTTATCAACAACGGAAATAAATCTTCGTCTGTTGTGAATATGTTTGCTCCACAAAACACAACAGGTATCACAAATTCAATTGAAATTATGAATATAACCGCTGGTTACAATAACAGAATTGAAAATTTAACAACGTTAAACTTAGAAGAACGATTTGTTATCTCAAACTATAGCGATTTAGGGTTCACATTCGGTGATAACACCAGCGCAGTTTGGACGCAAACAACTTTGGGAGTGCTTCCAAGTTTGGTGGTTGAAGGCGAAACAGTAACCCCAGCGCACACATTTAGAGTTGGTGACTCTGCAACTGTTGAAATTGAAGGTATTGGCGAAATTAAAGGAACAGTTTTAGGCTCAACAAATTCTGCAATGAACCCAGCAGGATTAAGAGCAATTGTTCAAGTTGAGTATGATGTAACAGACGAAGCAGGTCATGTAACCGAAACAACAGATTATGTTGTTCTAAACAATGGTTACGGAAGCCGAAATAACCCATATTTGATTTATGACATCACTTCATGGGATAACTATTTCACAGATAATTCAACCGGTTATTATAGGTTAATCACAGATATTGATTTCAGTTCGGTTTACAATAACCCAAGCACCGCAGATAAAACATTCAGGGGCAACTTGCAAGGTAACAACATGGAAATTAGCGGTTTAACTATCTATTCGTCTTCAAGTTTAGATTCAATCGGTCTATTTGAAAGTTTAGCAGGTGGAAGTGATATATCTATTGAAAATTCAGTGAGAAATTTAACCATTTCAGCAAATTCAGTTTTAGCGTCAAAAACAACCGCAGTAGGTCTACTTGCTGGACGAAGCGATAATTTCAACATCTATAACGTTCATGTTGATAGTTCAGGGTTAATTGTGGTTGGTAAAAACGCGGTTGGTGGTATGATTGGTCTAGTGGAAGGTGAGTTTGATATAGACAATGTAAGTTCAAATGTCGGTGCAAACAGCACTCGTGAAACTAGCGACAATAGTTATCAAATTTACTTATCAATCAACAATGGTGGTTCAACAAATCTTACCAATGTTTATTATGCTGGTTCATTGTTTGGAATACTTGATGGTTACAACATAGCAAACTTCAATATAAATGCAAACCGTGATATTGTTAGAAGCACATATTACGAAGTTAGAAATGCAAATTCAACAGGAAATGTTACTATTTTGGGTGACATTGTCGGTGGAATGTTCGGTTTTGTTGGAGAGAGAGTTCGTGTTGACGGTGCAAGTGCAAATATAACAGGCACTTTAAACGGAAGGCAATATTCAGCAGGTTTGGTTGGTGAAAACCGCGGTGTTATCACAAATTCAAGCGTAATTAGTTCGTCTGAAAATATGTTTAGCAGTTCAAGTTACGTCGGTGGCGGTATTGCTGGTTTGAATTTAGGCGGTATTGTTATGAATTCAAGCGCAAACATAAATGTTAACACAAACACTAGCAGTGCAACTGCAGGTGGTATTGTTGGTAGAAACGTAAATGGCTATGTAACAAACGTTTATCAAAGTGGAAATGTATTAGGCTACTTTGCAGGCGCTGTGATTGGCACAAGTTATTCAAGAGATGTGTTCATTTCAAGGCAATCAGGTTCAGGTTCATTGCAAACCGTTTCACAAGTTGCCGTGCCTACAAGCGATTTGACATACTTAAATAACACAACTACTATTGAGAATTTAACAAATATCAACATTTCACGTGTAACGCTTGAAGGTTTATTCGCAAATATGCGTACATTCTATGCATATGGTTCAGGTGCGGATAACATCGAAGACGCGTTTGCAAGTTATAGAATTTATGGTCTTCTTATAGGTGCAATTAGCGGTGAAGATGTGGATGGTACAGTTACAAGTTACAGATATTTAACTGAAAATGGCGTGTTTAGCACACTTGTTATAAATGAAGTGGTTGAACATGACGTTGCAACAAATACGGACGTTACAACAAATATATTTGCAAACACTATTGCAACCGAAACGAGTGTTGGAACGATTGTAAACGCACAACTATTTAATGGTGCAGTTAAAGTTCAAGCAACCGAATTGACAAGTGCAGTTGGTTATGATATTGAATTTGTTAACTACATTTATTCTTCTGATTTTGCTTGTTCGTATATAACCTACTTAGTTGGAGCGGAAATTGACGGCTTTGATAACTGGAATAGAAGGTCATACGGCACAGAACGTTTGGCATTCACCAACTCAACCGAAATTGATGAATTGATTTTAAGAAGTGAAAATGTTGTGGCAGGTTATGTAAAGAATGTTACAGTAAGTTCAAATAGTTATAACTTTGACATTCAAACGGCTTCTAATGTAACGGAAATTACAATCAATGCAGGTTTTGTGCAATCATATTTTGAAAATGCGGAAAATATAGAAATAACCGCACAAGTAAATGAGACTACAGTTACCATAAGTAACAATTTAGAAGAAATAAGTTTAAGTTTAATTGTGGAAGATCTGGCACAAAACATAACTAGCGCACAAATTCAAATCACAGACGGCAATGTAACATATGTTTTCACTTTTACTTTGTCTTAAACTTGACAAATTTTCTACAAGTGTTAGAATATAAACATGAAAATAAATTACAACAAATTGATGCATGAAGAAATAAGCAGTTTTGGTTTTAAGCCAAAACTGCTTTTGCATGTTTGTTGTGCACCTTGTTCGTCGGCCTGCATTGAAAAGTTGAAAGATTATTTTGATATCACTTTTCTTTATTATAATCCAAATATTTATCCTGAAAGTGAATATGTAAGAAGAAAAGGTGAGTTTGAAAGGTTGGGTGTTAAAGTTGTAGATTTAGGGTATAACCATAATGAATTTTTGCAAGTTACAAAAGGTATGGAAGAAGAAAAAGAAGGTGGGAATAGGTGCAGAGTGTGCATTGCTATGCGCCTAAAACGTGCATTTATATATGCAGTTGAAAATAATTTTGATATTGTTACAACCACACTTTCAATTAGCCCACATAAAGATGCAGAGTTTATAAATTTACTCGGTGAAAGATTAGAAAAAGAGTATGGTATAAAATACCTGCATGCAGACTTCAAAAAAGAAAATGGTTACCTTCGTTCAATCGAAATTTGTAAAGAATTGGGGATTTATAGGCAGGAATATTGTGGCTGTGAGTGGGGGCAACAAACCCGCTGTAATCGTCCGTCATGAAATGGCGGACTTCTTTTTTGGGTTGTTGCCCTCACTTATATGAGGGGACACCCTGCGGGCATTTCCCCTCATTACTCCCCTTCCAATAGGTTGCTTGTATTAAGAAATAGCCCTAAGTAATCGTTTTGCTAATAAAAAATAATTTTGTTTGTCTGTCATAAAATGACGGACTTTTTTATGTTTATATATTTGTTTTACAAATTATATATACTCAATTTTTTAAATTTTTATTTTTTAATATAATTAACATTTAAAATATTTGATTTTAAACAAGAAAAAAATAATTTCATATATAATGTTATGTTAAATGAAATTGTTATAAATAGATATAATTTACTTAGAAATTTAAGTTTTATAAAAGAGCAAAACCCCAATTCTTTAATTTGTGCAATGGTTAAAGCGAACGCTTATGGTGTTGGAATGAAGGAAATTGTAAAAATACTAGACGAAAAAGTTGATTTTTTTGGTGTTGCAAGTGCTCAAGAAGCGGTAAGGTTAAGGAAATACACAAAAAATAAAATTTTGATAGTTTCTCCGATTGAAAGAAAAAGCGTTATAGACAATGATTTTTCATATACTTGTTGTGATATTGAAGACGTTGAATTTTTAATCAATAAAAAAGTTGTTGCAAATATTCATTTGAAAGTAAATACAGGTATGAATAGGTATGGTTTTAATTCAATAAAAGAATTTAAATGTGCGTTAAGTTTAATTAAAAAAAGCAAGTTGAAATTGGAAGGGGTGTTTACGCACTTTGCAACGTCGGACGATTATGTTGATAAACAAATGAAAATATTTAATAAATACATTTTAGTAACAAAACGTGCTGGTTTTAAACCTATAATTCATGCAGATAACAGCAGTGTTTGTGAACTTAAAAATCACCATTTAGATATGGTGCGAATTGGTTTTAATTTGTATAATCGATTTAGTGATAATTTTTTATCAGTTGCCGAAATTAAAAGCACAATAACACAAATTCAAGAAATAAAAAAAGGCGAATTGGTAGGGTATGATAGGCGGTTTGTTGCAAAAAAGAAAATGCGCGTTGCAATTATTCCTATTGGTTATGCGGACGGGTTAAGTTTAGCCTATTTAGGAATGAAATTAAATATTAAAGGTGAAGAGTGTGAAATTTTAAATATTTGTATGGACTGCTTTATGTTAGACGTGACAAAACTGGACGTAAAAAAAGGGGATAAGATTGGAATACTCAACAATCTTAACCCTATAAGTAAATTTGCAAAATATAGGCATACTAGTGAATATGAAATAATGTGCAATTTTTCTTCTGTTCGTGCAACTAGGCGTATTATAAATTAAAATTACAATAAAAAAGATAGCATTGTGCTATCGTTTTTAATTTTGAAAATTAAATTCCTTTCTTTTCAAAATATGTTGCATCGTGAAGGCATAGTGGACAAATAAAATCTTCTGGTAAAGTGTCGCCTTCATAAACGTAACCGCACACTGAACAAACGTATACAATCTTTTTTTGTGACGCCTTCAATTTTGGTTTTATGTGAGATTGATAATATGCATAAGTTATTGAAGGTTTATCATTTAAAGAAACTTCGTCGGTAACTTCTGCTAAAAATTCATAATGAGTGCCTAAATCTCTAACTTCAACAACTTTTGCAGAGATGTATGAGTTTGTGCCTTGTGTGATGTATGGAATTTTATTTTTAGCAATTTTAAAATCGGAAAAATTATCAAATTTACTGCTGTTTCGTCCGTCTGCAAACCCAAATCTTTTTATTAAATCAAATGTTGCATCTTCGTTTAAAATAGAAACATTAAATTTTTTTGTTTTTAAAATTTGTTCTGTTGTTAAATTGTTTTTATTAACGGCAATCATAATTCTATTTGGAGTTGACGTTACTTGTGATAGGGCATTGATAACGCAACCATTCATTTTTTTATCTTTCGCTGTTAATATGTATAAACCATAAGAAATATTAAACATTACATTCATAAACTATTCCCCTAAAATATACTAACACAAAGTGCTAATATTCGCAAAAGTTTTTTAAAAATTTAATAAAAAACTAACCCAATTGTTTAATTTGTCAAATTTAAGGTTAGTTTTTTTATATTTAATTTATTTTAAATTGAGTTTAAGTTAATTTCTATCCCCACGCATTATAAATACAAATAGAATTAGGCGAATGAGAGAAAGAATACTGGTGACAAGCGCTGCGACATAAGTCCAAGCGGCGGCGTTTAAAACTTTTTTCACGCCTTCTGCTTCTTCTTGGTCCATTTCTCCCGTTGCTGTTAACATTTTGTATGCACGTTTACTTGCGTTTAATTCAACAGGTAGGGTAATTAAACAGAAAATAATGTTTAGTGCATAAAGCCCAATACCAATACCAATTAACCAGTTCGCAGCAGTAACACTTGTGGTTGCAGTTGCGCCAATTTCAAGAATAATTCCAATTATAATTAACGGCCAAACGAAAAAGCCAGAAATGTTTAACACAGGTACTAACACTTTTCGCATTTTTACAGGACCATATTTTTCTCTATGTTGGAAAACATGTCCCACTTCGTGAGCGCACACTCCAACCGCACCTATTGTTGATTGATTGTACACACTTTCAGAAAGTGAAACAGTGTCCGTTTGTGGGTTGTAGTTATCTGTTAATTGACCGCTAGTAGGTTGCACTTTTGTGTTGACGCAACCGCCTGTGTCTAACATAAATCTTGCCACTTCACTTGCAGTTTTTCCGTGTTTTGTTTCTATTTTATTATAGTGATTAAATGTTGTGGTGACCTTTGTCTGAGCCCATATTCCTAAAATTAAACCAGGTATCATAACAAACCCTAATAAATAATATATCCAATAAATTGTAAACATTTTATCTCCTTATAAGAAAGTTATTTTTAATAATTATATGTAATTATTTATTGATTTATTTTTATATATATTAAATAATTTAGATTGATTTGTCAACCAAATTTAATGCGAATAAAAATTTAATATCATATCTATATTATGTTTTAGAAAAAATATATTAAATTAAATTTAAAACAAGTTTTTTTATATCAATAAATTAAATTAAATGTAGTATAAATAGGTTATTTATTAATTAAATTTCTACATTTTATTATTTTAAATAAAATAATTCTAAAAAAAATTACAAAATATTTCAAAAATATTTAAAAAATATTAGTAAATAAAAGTTAAATGTGTTATAATAACATTAGTAAAACATAAATTTTGGGGTGTTTATGATAAATATTTTTGAATCAGTAGAAAGATTTTTTACTTCAGTAAATGCTTATATCGACTATAATGCTATTTTCATTATATTTTTAAGTTTATTTATTTTCACAATTTTAGTTGTGATTATTTCAACGTCGCAATCATACGAAGCGAAATTGATTAAAGCGATAGATATGTTCAATAATTATTTTATTGATAATCCACAAATTACAGAAGATAATTTGGTTCAATTTAATAATCGTATGAAGATGCGAAAAGTGCCAAAACAACTTAGAAAACAATGGCAACAATTTGTTCTTTATAGAGAAAATAAAGCAAGTTCATATATGTCTTTTGAAGCGTGCGTTTCAACCCCTATAAAAAATAGTACATATAAACGTGACGTCAACACAATGAACATAATAGCATACATTCTCGCTTTTTTGTGTTTTTTATTCAACATATACAGAGCGGTCGGTGATGTGGCAATGGTGCTTCAAAGTTCGCTTTTATGTCCAATATTAATTTTAGTTTTAAATTATATAGTAACAATCTTCTTAGATTTAAGGCATAATGCAATAGTCAGCGACCTTAACTCAAATTATCAGTATTTCGAAGTAAACATTGACAAAGCAACGCAAACTCTCCCAGACTATGTGGACTATGAAGTTTTGTTTGACCGTAACGAAATCAAACGTGGTATTCCTATTCTTTATGCTTATTTGCAAAAACGTGCAGAAGAAGAGCAAAAGGAACTCGAAAAAGCACGCCTTAAAAATGTTGAACACGAAAAGTTTAATTTTGACGAAGCAGGTGTTGCAAGTTCGCTAGTTTTGGAGCGTGCAATGCAAGAAGCAGAAAACTACATTGCAGAGCGTAAAAAATACTTGCAAGATATTGAAATGATTAACTCTGATATAACACAAGAAGAAATGAATTTCAGAGAAACCACAAAAGAATATCAACGTCAAATGCAAGTTAGTAAGGAAACGTTTGAAAACTTTAAACAACAATTAGAAGAAGTCACTTCAAGCATTCAAGCAAACTACTTAAAAAAGCAACAACAACAAGAACTTGATAGGCAACGTAATTTAGAGCGTGATTACGACACGGCAACAGATAGACACAAAAAATTGTTGGACAACTATCAACAAGAACTAAAATCTGTTGAAGACGAAATCAAAAAAGCGCGCACCGCACTTGAGAAAGCGATGATGAGCGAGTTTGACACATACAGCAATAAGGTATATGAAGAAGCCTATAAGGTTGTTGAAGAAAGAGAAGCGAAAAAGACAGAAGAATTAAACACTGAAATCACAAATTTAACTGAACAATTAAAAGAAAAAGAAAATGAATTAACATCTTATGAACAGCAAAATCAAGATTTAATCAATCAACTTAACCTTCAAGCAGACGAATATCAAAATCAAATAAATGAACGCGAGCAAGTAATTAGCCGTGTTTCAGATGAAGTGAACAAGCGCAATAAACCAGCGGTAGCAGACACTGCAGTTCAAGAGCAATATCAACCTGAACAACCAGAGCAAGAAGCAAGCGAATATTATAATCAATACGATAATGATAGCGCTTATCAGGAAAATTACAGCGACGAAGATTATTACAATACGCAAAATGATAATTCAAATGAATATGCAGAAAATGAACAAGTTACAGATTTCGTTGAACAACCTCAAGATGTAGCACAACCTGAGCAAGAAGTTGTTCCAGAAGCAACAGACGCTCAACCTGAGATAGCAACTGGTGAAGAGCCTGTTGAAGATACGGGAAGTGTTGAAGCAACCGATATATTCAACATCGTCGAAACAAAGCCAAGAAAGAAGGCTGGTCGACCAAAGAAAAAGGTTAAAAAAGTTGCAGTTGAAGAGACAGCGGAAGAAGCACCAAAACGTCGCGGAAGACCTAAAAAGAGCGAGCAACCAACAGATGTAGCAGTAAGTGAACAAGTTTCTGAACCAAAACGTCGTGGAAGACCTAAAAAACAAACAACTGAACAAAAGAAAGAAACTGTTACAAACGAAGAAGTGAAGGTCTCACGTCGTGGAAGACCAAGAAAACAAACCGAAGAAGTTAGCGAAAATCAAGCGGTTGAACAAGACGCACCAAAGCGTCGAGGAAGACCTAAAAAACAAGTTGAAGATATAGCAACCACTGAAACAGTAAACGAAGAAGCGCCAAAACGTCGTGGTAGACCTAAAAAGAGTGAACAACCAGACGTTACAGTGAGTGAGCAGGTTGAACCAAAGCGCCGCGGTAGACCAAGAAAAGAAACAACAGAAACTCAGAACGAGCAGGAAACTACAACTACTCAAACAACAACTAGTCCTGCAAAACCTAAAAAAGGTAGGGGCAGACCTAAAAAGGTTGATATAGCCAAGGTTGAGAGCAATATTGACGATTTAGATGCTTACTTAGACGAAATAAACGACCAAATAGCAAAAGAAAGTGCTAAAATGGAAGACGCTAAGAAAAAACTCGAAAAAAAGTCTAAAATCTCAAAAAAGAATTAAAATAAATAAAAAGTTCGCCAAATGCGAACTTTTTTTATCATTATTATATGATTGATACACGATTATAAGATTTTATACTTTAAATTAAAATTATAAGAAAATTTAATTCTTTATTTATTAAGTGCTTTTAATAATTCGACAATGTCAATTTCGTGAATAACGCAGGCTTCTTCCAATGTTTCCATTTGTGAAGCCGGGCAATATAGGCAATGAAAACCAAATTGTGTTAAAATTTCTTCGGCATTTGGGTGATTTTTTAAAACGTCACTAATAATATCAGTTGCTTTAAATTTTTTCATAATAACTCCTTAATCTATTGTCGCACCACATCTATGGCATAATTTTGAACCTTTTATCAATTTGCCATTGCAAACAGGGCAATATTCTTCTTTGTCATTTTGCGGTGCAACATTATTATAATCAATTTTTTCAGACTGGTCAATTGTTTTAACTTTATTTTGCTCTTCAATTTGTTTTGGTGTGTTTTCTATATTAGGTTTGTTATTATTTCCAAATATTTTAATTTTGTTTGGTATGTTTTCGTCCGTTGACATAACTAATGAATAGTCCAACAGGTTCATTCCAGCACTTTTAAAAAATTTTCTAATTTTTTCTTTTAAATTGTTTGATAATTTTTCGTCTAATTCTAAATTTTGCAAATTTTTTCTTAAAAAGTACATTTTAACAATATCAACAAGGTAACTTTCTAACAATCTATCAACGTCAGAAGCGTATGGCAAAGCATAATCAACTTTAACAAACGACAAAAATTTTTTAGCATTTTCAACTGAAAGTTTTAAATTTAGTTTAAAATACACTTTAAAAAGTCCGCGTTGAATGTAGATTTTATCGCTAAAAGTATATTCTCTAGTTTGCTCGTTTTTATTTACAAAATATAAGTCCATATCTATTTCATTAGATTTGGGTTTTTTGTGTTGTTTTTTAATAAGAGAATTGAAATTTTGCTTGTCAATAACCAATTCGTTTTCCTTTTCCTGATAAATTTTATCTTTATAGCAAACGAAACAAACCGCATTTTCAGGGATTTCCATTTGTGTGTTTAATTTAAGAGTGCAAAAAGTAGACGTTAGAAAACCTTTATCTAAGTCAGACGGAATTATTGAATTTTTTTTAGATTTAAACCAATTAAACATAATATAAACTATGTGATGTAAAAATTTTACTGACGCAAAATTTTAAAAATGCTAACGCATTCACCACAATAACTTGTGGCATCACGTTAGAATTAACATCGGATTTGCTCGTAAACACACTGCTATCGCTTGTGTGCTTCCAGACAAATCTTTCCGATAATATAGTACAAACGTGATGTTTTAATTTATTAATGTTTTTGTGCAAAGCGGTATCAAGTAAAATTTTAACATCACTAACCTATATTATAGCATTATTTTAGTTTTTTGAAAAGATTTTAATAACCTTTCTTATATTTAAATATAAAATTAAGCAAATTATTAGTTTAATTTGACAAATTAACTTTTTAATAGTATAATTCAAATATTATTTGTCTAAAAACACAAATTATATATAAAAATGAAAGTAATTTTTAACAAATTATTAATGGTTTTATATTTCATTGTAAGTGCTTTAATTTTAGAAGCTGTGGCTTTTTCTGTGCTAGGTTTTGGGTTTATGCCTGAATATTTACTTTATGATTTATCATTAATTCTTATTATAAGTTTTATTGTATATGCAATACCAAATTATATTGCTCAGTATGTTATATTTACTTTGATTTTATTAGTTCAAACCATTTTAATTTATGTAAATTACTCATTATACACTATTTATGGTGACTTATTTTCAATAGAAATGTTAAGTTTGCTTGGTGAAGCCACCGAAGCAATAACTTCAAACTTTATTTATTTTAGTGTTATTTTACAATTAATTGCTATATTTTTAGCAATCGCTATAGTGGGTGCAATCATATTACAGTATTGCCGAAAAGATAAAATCAGAGTTAAACAACATTATTCTGTGTTTTGCGTAATAGCGCTTGTAGCTGTTCAATGCTTTTCTTTGTCGTACTTTATCAATAAGCGAAACGAGATAAATAATATCAGAACAGTAACGCAAAACGAAAGTGTTATAGACGACAACTTACTCATGAACACTTTATTTATAAAAACGGCAAGTTATAGAAAGTTTGGTACATATGGTTATATTTCAAACATGTTGTTTAGCAACAAATCTAAAATTCAAGAAAGGCTTGCTGAAAATGCTATTGAATATATGAATAATGGTAATAGGTACACATCAGATGTTAGCGAAGTGTTTGGAGTGGACGAAGGAAATAATGTTATTGTTATAATGATGGAATCTCTAGAATGGTTTGGCTTTGGAGATGGAACGTATGACCCTAATGTGGAAAACTTATCTTATGAACTTACTCCAAATATATATTCACTAATTTATGGTGAAGATTATTTAGAAGATACGGACAATTTAAATGTATCAAACGACTCAGTTATTGCAACAAATTTTTATGCCAAATCTAAAACAAACTATTCAGAAGCGCAAGGCATACTTGGAATTTATCCAATAGGTCAAAATTTAACTGATATAGCGGGTGATGACTATGACAGTAGCACAAACGCTTTCGGTTATGCGCTTCCTAATATATTGAAAAACAAGGGCTACACAACTTCGTATGTGCATTCAAACGTGATTAACTTTTACGACCGTGATAAAACTCATGGTAATCTCGGTTTTGAAAATGTAATAGGAAAAGATAGTTTGCTTGACGACGAAGGAAACCCAATCTACACTGATGCAGAATTGTGGTGGGAGCATTGGGATAGTGAAGCCGATTTTGCTAGAAATGCAATAGATTACTTGGTGCCAAACGCAGATAATCCTTTTTATACCTTTTATCTAACCGTTTCTTCACACGGTTCGTATGTTTACAATGAAAATGAAGGTGATTGCGTGCGTTACCGTGATTATGTTATGTATGGTGCGGACGATTGTGTGCTTGTGGACCAAGAAACTCAAGAACCATATATGGACATAAATGATAATATTATAACCGATGTTGAAACTTTGCAATCAGTATATCCTAACGCTGACTATATGTGGCTTTTAAATGAAGATATTCCAGAAGAAGAATTAACTTATACCAATTGGTACCAGAATGTGTTAAATTCTTATTATGATATTGACCCATCAATTTGTGACGAATTGTTGTATTATGAATGTGGTATAATGGGTCTAGACGAAGCAATAGGTGTAATAATAAATCAATTAAAAGAGTATGGAATTTATGATGAAACAACCATAATGCTTTATTCAGACCATTATACATATTATAGTAACCTTTCAAATCGTTTCAAAGGTATAAGTCTTGATGATTATGCAAGTATGGAAGTTAATAGAATACCATTTATACTTTCTAGCCCAGGATTAAAGAATGAGTATGCGGGAAAATACACTCAAACTTCAAGATTTTCTTCTGCATATGACATCATTCCAACAATCTTAGATTTATTAGGAATTGAATTTAATGAAAATTTGTATTTGGGTTCGTCAATATTTGCTCCGGCAATAACAAATTATGTGTATGAACTTGACGGAGAGCAAAAGGAAATGCTTGTTTATTATTCAAACACTAGTGGTTTATTTAGTGTTGATTTATACTCTTACGATTTATCAACTTTTGTGAAAGAAAACCCTAATGTAGACGAAAATATTGAAGACTTATTTGTAAAAAAGGCCAGTGAATTGTTAATAAAATTGAATTACTTAACAATTTTAAATGATAATGGGCTATACAATAAACTCACAAATGTATAACAAAAAAACTCCTTGGAATTACAAAGGAGTTTTTCTTTATATTATTTTATTTCAAAAAAGGTGTTTAGATATTTACAATAATCAAAGATAAAATACAATAAATTTTGACACTAAATCTGACACTAAATTTTTTTAAAAAATAAAAAATAGTAGTGTGTTCGTCTATTTAACACTACTATATATTGTGCTTTTGGCGCCCAGAGTAGGGGGAGTAGCGTTAAGAAACATACCCCAATGGGTATGTTTTAGCGTCACGAGTACGAACGTTTACGTGAGTTGGAGAGTAGCGTTAAGAAACATGCTACAATTAGCATGTTTTAGCGTCACGAGTAGGAACGTTTACGTGAGTTGGCACCGCAGGTGGAACCTTGGTTCGAGCCTGTAAAAATAAAAAAAACATCGCATAAGCGATGAACTGGCGCCCCGAGTAGGGCTCGAACCTACAACCTATCGGTTAACAGCCTTTCCGAAACCCTCTATTTTATAGGGAATTTAAGCACTTTGACACTAAATTTGACACCACTTTTTTAGACAATTTTAGGAACAGTTTAATCTCTCTTTTATTTCCAAATTACATAATGCTCGAAAGCTCTCATTAAATATTGTTTGTCTTCGAGTGATAATTTAATCAATATGTTATTTTCAAAATATTCGAATTCAATTAAGCCAGAATGTAGGTTAATTATAATTTTAACATCAGCATATTTGTAGAAAAGTATTTTTTGTAATGTATAGTCAGAATAGAGCTTAAAGCCGTAATAAAAGGAGTCCATTAAAAACTCTTTCATATTTTTTATATAAGGATTTTTTATTTTAATCAATTTGTTTTTCATTTACACCTCGTACATATAAACGGAACGTTCGTTGTGTGAATAAATGTACATTAAGTCTTTGTTTCTTGTAACTCTATATGTATAACCACCATTCCAGGCGCCAGCACCATAACTACCGCAAGTGAATGTTTTCTTTTCTCCGTCTTTCATATTTAAAATTATATCTATAGCCTCACTTTTTGAATAAACGTTGAATCTACTAGACGTCCATTTAATTATTTTATTTAAAATCGATTTGCTAATTTTCTTTAGTTCCATTTTCAACCTCAAAACTATTTAATTTATCTGTAATGAATTTAACAATATTAGAGAATTTATCTATATCTGAATCACAATAATCTATTATTTCATTTAAAATTTGGACTGTTTGATTTTTTAATTTTAAATAATTTAAATCCAGATTTTTAATTTTTTCTTTGTATTTTTTGCATTCGCTACGTAAGTTTGCATTTATTTTTTCGAATCTATCATACCTTCGATTTAATAAACGTATATTTTCTAATTCTGATTTAACAAAATTGTATTCATTTTTATAATAATCAGCAGAAGCACGCGCAAAGTCAAATTGTGCAGTAAACTCACGGTCATTGAACTCGTATTGTTTTTTTAATTCATTATATCTCTTTTCCAATTTTAAATATTTTTCAATTATGTTATCGATATTGCCTTTGCTAAATTGTAACTCATTATTAACAATATCAGGGTAGATATCTAATTTTAAATAATCTTCATATTTCAAATTTCTCATAAACACTCCTGATAAATTTTTTCTATTGATTCGATTAACCAATCTGATGTTGGTAAATTTTTATTTTTGTAGTAATTATTTAAACGCGGAGCACTTATTTTTAAATGCTTCGCCAAACGAACCTGTGTCCATTTTTTTGTTTTTAAAATTTTTTTAATTTTATCTGATAATCTTTCCATATTATCTCCATACTTTTAATTTTTTTAATTTTTTGAATTTTTTTAACGCGGACGTTGTCCGCGTTTATATTAAGTAAACTTAAAATCTAACGCAATCAGTCAATCGATTGGCAGTCAGACCACTGGTCTAACTTGCCATCTCTTTTTCCTTCTTGCTGTTAGATTTTTAAATTGTTGATAACTAGTTATCAAACAAACACACTCTATTTAACTTCGGTTTAAATTTAAACAATGTTAATGTGTATTAAATTAAATCAAATCTCAATATTGTCTAGGTCTGAAATAAATTCGTTAATTTCATTTTCTGTGTAATTGTTGCGAATGAAATTATTTGATTTATTTTTGTCAAGCCAATCAGAAAGATTAAGCCATTTTTCACCGTCGTCTCTAAATTCAGGTAGTGCATTAGGTTGAGATAGGAAAGACTTTAACGACCATTTGTGTGTAAGCCAATATTCTGAATTGTTTAGTGCTTTGTCGTACCTAGTTATACACGTTATGACTTCATTAAGCGTGAAAGATTTTAGGACTTTGTTAATCAGTCCATTAAGTTTTGGGGTAAGTTCAGGAGATTTAATCAAGTTCTTTGAATTCCAAAAATTAAACACACACCGAACAGGGTCTTCTTTTTCTTTGTTGTATGTTTCTTTTTCTTTGTTGTTTATAATTTGTTGTTTATTATTTGTACCATTTGACACCATTGTCAATTCCATTTGACAAAAATGCATATTTCCATTTGACAATGATGTCAATTCGTTTTGACAATTTTGCACTAATTTTGACGATTTTTCTTCAATATTATTGCCTTCTAGAATGCTCTCAGACAAATTTTCAGAGTTATCATTAATAGTTTCTTTAACACAACCTTGCATTATTTTTATTGCTTTTTCTGTAACAGCATACCAAAGAGTTCTATCACAACCTTGGCTGTAATTTGCAGTGATTATTAAACCTTCTTTTTTTAATGTAGCCAGGGCATAACGAATTTGTCTATCAGTCAAAAATGGAAAAAGTTTAGCAAAAGCTTTATTCGTATTATATGTCCAGTAGTAACCGTCATGATAATTAATGTTATTCGCTTTATTTTTTTCAGTCCAATAATATAAGTTTTTTAAAATTATCGAACAGTTAATTCCATATTTAATTGCAATTTCAACATTAAAGACGTTATCCATAAAATTTTCTCCTAAGTTTTTAAACTTTTTTTGTAAAAAGTATTGACTTTTCGTGTTCTCGTATTATAATAATAATGCATGCGATGTTTAATACATCAATTAGTTAAACTAATGAAGCATGCTTAGAGGTTGAGATACAGAGATTTTGTTAATTATCAAAACCATCTACCATGGGTAATAAGCCTGTGGGCAGGCATATAGGTATATTTCTCTGATGCGCTATATGTACCGACCAATGGAGTTTGGTAAATAGAGCTTATTGCTCTATTTTTTATATCTATTTTTAAATTTCTCATGTTTTTTTCTATTTTCACTTGAAAACCTATTATGATTCAACGTGTAATTTAAAAGTTTATCAGCATCTTCTTTTGAAATTCTTGTTGAATTTTTCGTTACTTTAAATTTTTCATTTTGTATTATAGGTTTACCTTCATTGTCTTCAATTTCGAGATTATTCCTTATATATTTCAAACCATATTTATTAAATCTTTTAGTATTATTCGTTTCTTTTGTTGACGCTGTAACGACCGCATATTCTTCTTGGCCCTTTGGATTTTTTATTTTGTCTAAAATAATTAAAGGTCTTGAATCTTTTAATTTTTGACTATGTCTTTTGTCAATTGGAAGAAATTTGTCTTTTGTTTCCAAGGTTTGACCAATAGGCAATTTTCGTTTAAAAATAAGTTTAATTTTCTTCATTTGTTTCCTCTTTATCTTCAATTTGATATTGTTCATTTCTTGGAATTTTTGCGTGTTCTTGTGTGGGTTCAGGAGTAGATTGGGGTTTAGACTGTTGTTTTAAAAAAATTGATTCCTGATTACGTGATACTTTATCTTTTTGTTTAAGTAATTTTAAATTTGCGTTGAATTGACTCATTAAATATTTTTTTTTAGATTTGTATTCTTTTTTGGAAAAAATATCACGCTCATGCATTGTTGCAAGCTTTGAAAATTCACTGTAAAAATAGTCAGTACAATCGCTAATTGTGCTGAATGATTCTATAACAATAGTATAGTCTTCGTTAGCTTGCTGATTCAACTTCTTCCTCCAACTTTTTGAGTTCTTTTTTGTATGTGTCCCACGCTTTTGGGCGTTTGTTCGGCACAACATTATTAACAAAATTAAAATCGTCGTCATTATCTGTTACTTCTTGTTCAAAAGAATAAGGATTATAGTTTTCGTCAATAGCGCCTTTGTGAGTATGGATAAAACTTTGTCCAACATTAGTGCCATCTTGGAGATATTTAAGAATTTGAGCTTCTTCTTCAAAATGAATTCCGTAAAACGTAGTGCTTAGCAATTTGCCATAGCCTAATAATTTGTTTGTTTTGACCTTTTTGCCATCTATTAAATAAGTATGTATTGATTTTTTAATTAGAGTAAAAACATCAACTGTGGCACGTATGTCTGAATGTAATTTTGTCAATTTTTGCGCAATTAAGTAAATTTTAAGGTCAATATGACCTCGTAATTCGAAAGCGTCGGTAACCCATGGTGGTAAGGTAAAATTATTTTTTGACGGCCAAATTCTTTGGCATTCGTCGAAAGCGTAAACACCATGGGGTACTAATCGTTTTGTTTTTTGAAATTGAGTTTTTGTTCCGAACTCAAAACCGTTAATAGTGTAGGAGTGCATGTTTGGGAATTGGGTGAAAATTTCAAAATTAGCGTGAACAACATGTTTTTCCGGCGGAAAGCTTAATTGTTTATTATGTGTTTTGTTATAAGTTTTTAAATAGTCGCAAAAACTTTCATAACGGGAATTTAAATAAGTTAAATCTTCTTCAATAATCTTTGCAACAACATATGATGTCTTACCACTTCGTGGTTTACCAATAACAAATTCACAAGGCATAAGCTTTTCCTTTTAATTTTTTTGTCTTAATGTGAGAGTAAAATCAATAATACCCCAATAAAAACTAACAAAATTGTAACAACAACTTTACAAATTTTAATTAGCTTACTGATTCGCTTGATATAATCCAGAGATTTCTTCATAACTATGTACCGTTGAATCACTTTCGTTTTGGTAAACTAACCAATACATTTGACCTGGTTCAAGTTCTTCAGTAGAAGTGAATTCAGGCACAGTACTCATTGGGTCAAAAGTTAAACCTATAGCAGTGTAGGTAGTTTCACCAATAACAATAGTCATATCTGGCAAATTAAAATTATTAGCAAGACCTTCGTATGTAGTGCCATCAGCTTTGTAAATTGTTACATATGATTGAATTTCTTGATATAATTCAGCCATTGCGTCATAACTGTAACGTTCACCTGTTGTTGAATTTTCATAAACAAGGTAATATGTAGCGCCTTCTGAATATGATTCCACATCAACTATTGAACTTGAAGAAGATGTTGACAAACCAACTGCGTTGTATCGTGTACTTGGAGTCCATAAAGACATGTTAGATAATGAAAAGTTTTTGACCTGGTCGTTAAATGTGTTATTAACACCAATTACGTTAATGGTCAGTGAACCATGTTCAATGATATTAACCATGTCGTTGTAAGAATAAGTGTTTCCACGGTACATATAGATTAAATAATAATTTTCTTCAGAAGTGTATTCAGTAACGGTTTCTATGCTGTTTACTGTGCTAGAAAGCCCTATTGCCATAAATTGAGTGCCATCTAAATTGACAGTGTAATCTGATTGATTAAAGTCCTTAACCATTGTATCAACAGTTGTACCATCTGGTTTGTGTATTGTGATTGAGTAATAAGCCATTTCACCCATTTCAGAGTAAGCAATTAAATCGTTTAATTCAGATGCAGAATAAATTTTATCAGTGTCTAAGCAATAATAGACTCCGTAATAGGTTGTTTCCGGATTGATGTCAGTAACAAATTCAATTTTATCTTCTGATGTTGAAAAACCAACTAATCCATAAGTATAGAATTGAGAAGAATAATCTGTTCTACCAAATTTAAAATCAGCTATTGGAAAACTTTGTGTTCCGGTATTGATGTAAAATGTAACCCAAATATCAGATGATTCAATAAAAACAGGGTAAAGTTTGCAATTTTCTTCAACATTTGCCACCATATTTTTACCGTCTTCAGTACTCGACCAGCCCATGAAAATATATCCATCTTTTGATGGTGTGTTAAGTCGTTCAACCGCACTACCTTTCTTTTGTAAGGCTATCGTAGAGTTATCTCCATCAACATATTCAACTGCGACGTAGCCTAATTTTTCGATGTCAGACGAAGCACCAGGAGTTGAAGGTTCTTCAACACCTACGATGGTTTGTCCGTCAAAACTCACACTTAATTTATCTTTAATCTGTGGCGTGTTAACAGCAATAGCAACACCACCTGCAACAACACCTAAAGTTCCAAGTGCTGTACATGCAAATATTCCAAATTTATTCATAATTTTCTCCTTAATTATTTGAATTTATTTCAGCAAGATATTGTTCATATGTATAATTATAATTAACAGTTAATAGTCGAGTAGTTGAACGATAATTCCAACCAAATTCCCAACCTTCTAAAGTTTCAGAAGCGTAGCAATAGATTGCGGAAATATTTGAACATCCCCAAAATGGAGTGTAAGCAGAATTAAAATTAGAATAAATCGTAACTACATTTTCGGGCAAATAAATACTAGTCAATGAACTACAGCCGTAAAAGGTTCGAGCACCTATTGTTGTTAAATTTTCTGACAATATAATTTCGGTTAAATTTGAACAATATTCAAATACACTTTCTGACAAAACAATGATATCATTAGGTATTATTAGTTTACCGCTTAGTCCAGTTCTATCAACAGTGCCTTCTGATAATATTCCATTGTCTTCAACAAAGTAACCATTTGAAATTAAATCATTCCACGACATTAATAATTGATTGTTAGAATCAAATAAACCATATTTGTCTTTAAAAATCGCAATAAAAGTTGTATCTTGCGTAATTTGAATTGTAGTAACATCAACGATATCAGTTCCGTTTATTGACCAACCTAAGAAATCGTAATTTTCTTTTGTTGGTTCGGTAGGTTCAGTAGGGTAACCTAATAAATCCACCAATTGCACCAAATAAGCTTCATTGTTTACCTTAAATGTAACAGCTAGTTTTTCAGAATTTTGGTAAGCTTCCAAAAGTTCTTCATAATAACTAACCTGATATTGCAATTCAGATATAGTTTGATTAAGGCTTGTAATAGTTTCTTGCTGAGATGTAACTAGAGCACTTAAAGAAGCGTTTTCTTCCAACAGCTCAGCGTTTTCAGTTTGAATTGTATTTAGCTCTTCACTCTTTTCAGACAATTGACTATTTAAAGACGATATTTGACTTTGCAAACTAGAGATATTGCTTTGTAATTCAGCAATCTGTTCGTCCTTATCTTCACCAGCATTGGTTAAATCTGATATTTGTTGAATATATTCAGTAATTTGACCATTAAGAGTAGAAATTTGACCACTCAAACTATTTACTTCATTTGTGAGTTCAATAATTTGGTTTATTTTTTCGTCAACTTCACCGTCTTTATTCCCAAACTCAAAAGGGGAAAGAGCAAGGGTTATAATGAAGTTGTCCGACTTAAAGTAGTTCATTAAATAGCCTAAGTCATTTGCTGGAAGTGTCACACGCAAAACACTAGATAATGAACGGAACGTAAACGATATATTAATTTTTGAAGCGCATAATGTGTCATTATTAACATCTTGGTAGTTTAAATTATACGTTCCAGATATAACACCAGCATTTGTTGTTAAATCGTTAATAATGTAATTGTTAACGTAAATTAAATAGTTGTTTTCAAGTCCGTTAAACTCTTTTGTGTCAAAATTATAATCGTATGTAGCAGTGCCGTTTTCGACCTTAAATGAAACATCATTAATATTCTGACTGAATAACACAGTTTCATCACTTAAATAATCTTTAATAGCAAGTTCTTTATAATCTCCACCTGTAAGAGAACCGATAGTGTAACTTTCTGGTGCAACGTAATTTTGGTAATAATAGCCAAAAAGAACAGAAGCAATAAGTATAACAAGTGACATCACAGCTATTTGTATGTAATGATTTTTTGTCATGCAACACCTCCTAAATTAAGAGTTACATCAACAGAGCAATCTTCTTCATTGTAAATTTCTAATTCCGAAATTACATCTGAAGAAATTGTTAAACTTTGCATATTGAAATCGAAATTTTGTAAGTCAATAGCATAAACGTCATAGTCTAAATTGTCTAAATCTAGTTCAACATTAATTTCAGACATTTGTAGTGTGTTAAGATAGTTAGCAAATTCACGGTCAAGAGTTACATAATAAGCGTTTTCAGCTTCGTTATATACTGCATTTAAAAATTGTTCGTTAATTACAATGTTTGTGTAAGCATTCCAATAATCATTTAAAGATAAGTCATCGTAATAGTTCCAAGTTGTTGAATTAGCTACTTGATGGAACATACTATCGTCGACATCAAGCGCACCGTCACGAGAATAAGCAACTTGAATTGTGAAGTAAGCTCTGTTTTCTGATGTGTCAGGTAGTGGGTGATATTGACCATTTTCATCTTTATATTCAAAATTAAAGAACCTAGACAAATCTAATAAAGACAATGGAAATTCTTCATACTCAACATCACCAGAGTGAGATAGCGCAGATTTTATAATTACATCGAATACTTCAAACCACGAATATGGTGTTTGACGAGTTTCTGTACGATTAAATAGTTCGTTCCAAAAGCCGTCTTTTATCGATTCATAATCATAATTTTTAAGTGTCATTCTATAAAATTGACCGTCAATGTCAATTAGAAGATAATTGTCTAAATCTTCAGCAGACAAAGAATAGTAAATTTTTCCATCATCACCTGTGTAATATAGGTAAGCGTTTCCTAAAAGACAAGATAAGTTTTGAGTAAGTCCACGTGAGTTGTATTTTTGTAAAGCTGTTGAGAAACTCATTGAGTCTTTTGCCATATAATTTTCATATGTTCTATCAGCATTCCAAACTTGCCAATCACCAACAATTTGAATACCAAAACCAGCCACTCCGTTACCCTCAGAATCTGTATAAGAATTGAATTGCAATTCATAAAGCGATTGACCATTATTATTGAAATTATCATGGATTGAAACGGTGCAGATATTAACTTGGTTATCGTTTGCAGTTAATTCTGAGGCATACGTTACGCCAATAGTCCAAGGTTTCTCCTTAACGGCAATAGTGTAGATAACAAAAGCAGACACGCCAAGAGCTATGGCAGTGAGAATATATAGTGTTATCATTAAACCTTTTTGAAATTTATTTAAATCTGACATATCACCTCCTAAATAATTCCAGAGTTCCAACCAAACATATTTAAAATGTCGGCTAAGAAATCAAACACTTTGCCAATAGCGGTGAACAACCAGCCAAGACCATCAAAAATCCAGGTGCCAGTAAATATAGCAACAGCAACAATGATAAGAGCAATAAGTAAACCTTTCATTTAGTTGTTTCTCCTTTTAATTTGTTTTTTTCATACAATACAAAGTTCGCATTCGTTTGTTACTAAAATGAGGTCGGCTTGGCCAAACGTGGACTTTATTTCTCTATATGTGAAAAATGCTTCGTAATCTAGTACGATTTGGTCAACAATTTGGCCTCGCTTGTTACAATATCTAACGATTAGCATTTTGCACCTCATTTTTTAACTAAATAAAACACTCAAGTTGAGTGTTTGGATTTGTTTATTAAATTTTCTTCATTTTGCCAACGACTAAGCCATTAGATGTGCAGATATAATAGTGAGAATCTTTTTTTTGTGCAGGCTTTTTGGCAGTTGTTTTTTTTGTTGAAACAGCCTTTTTTCTTGCAGTAGGTTTTGTTGTTTTCTTTGTCATACAGCTTGTACCTCCTTTTTTAATTTTTTATAATCTGTGTACTTAAGCCACCGATTACCACTAGGTTTTGTCAAATCTTCAATAATGACAAACGGACGGACTGCGATTTTATTTTTTCGATAAAAACTTAGTTTTTTACTAAATTCGCCTTGCTCGGCAACACATTCGATATTTTTCTCTTTGTAAGATTTTTGGAATACAAACGCAAAATTTAAAACTTTCATATTGCCTCCGCACGGTGAATTAATCGTTCCACCTCAAATAGTTGTTTTTCACGATTATTTAAAAGATTTCTCAAATATTTGATATCGTTAAGTAGGGCAGTGCATTCTTTGGCCAACGAAACATAATCTGAAGTCATTTTTCTGAGTTCAGATTGCAAGCGGTTTATTTCTTCTTGTAAATATAAGTAACTTTTCTTTTTCATAATTTCCTTTAAACAATCATCAGTTGATAAATGTCTCTTTCCAAAGTTCTAGTAACTTTGTGCATAATAACGGGGATGTTTAACTTCTGCAATTTCTCTTTATATTGATTGGCAGACCTTAAGTCGTCAAACATCACTTCGTTGACCAAATATTTGATATATGCTTTCATTTATAACCACTCCCTTGTTCCTGGATTTAATTTTTCAGTTGCAACCAAGGTGTTGGAATTTAAACGTCTTTTGCTAAGTTTTTCTTTTTTATCTAAGAATGATTTGTATTTGATTCCAACCGTTAAAGACTTTCCTGTTTTAGAGGGAGTGATACTTACAACTTTTTCTCTGCCTCCAAAATTCCAAATTAAAACATCTCCTACTTTTAATTCTTTCGCAGGCATTGCGTTTTTTCGACCTATTGATTGTAATTGAATTTGTTTCATAATTTTTCCTTATAGCAAGTTCCAGGAATTGCACCTGGTTAATTCTTTTAACTCGCATAATAGCGGTATATTTCAACCGCAATTATGGAAGCATTTTTCTTAAGTTACATCTTTAATCAAAGTTAATTGTCTTGCTTCCTGAAAAGGCCGTTTTACTCTCATACTCTTATTATCTCTTGGCCTTTGGTAAGAATGTTGCCAGTCAATTAGCAAGCATTCTTTGGTGTTCGTTCCAGGAATTGCACCTGGTTAATTCTTTTACGAACATACAATTGAGCCAAGGGTGGTAGGGGTAACCACTAATTAATGGATTCACTTTTTACATACTTAAAACGGAGTCCCTTTTTAATTGGCTCAATTTAGTGCCAATCGCCAGGTTTAGCCTGGCGTTGGGCATAATTGTTGGACAATAACGAAAATTTATAGTATAATCAACACTATGGGGGAATGTCATTTTTTCTCCCCTTTTTTAATCTAAGTCCCAATCGACAGGTGGTCGTATCACCTAGACTTGGAAATTTTTACAAAGGAGGATTTTCTATGTTTGGTAAAGACAAATTACCAGAAGATGTAAAACAATATACTAATGCCGGTTCTAGGGCTAGAAAGAATATGGACAAATATAGAAAGACTGGTAAAACAAAGTACAAAGATAGAGCTAAAGAAAATTACGATATTCGAAAAGCTTTAGAAATCAAAATGGCTAATCCAGGTAACAATGTTCAAAACACTAGTATTTCTATTTCAGATTCTTTCAACAAAGATAAGAAAACAGATGTACAAGTTGTTACAAAAATTAACATTAAAAAACCCAGAAAAAGAAAAACCAAAAAGAAATAATCTTTTTGCACCAGGGAAACCTGGTGTTTTTCTATACTATAAATTTGTCATTGTACAATTCCAGCAACAGCTGGGGGACTGCCTTGCCGATAAGACAGTCCTTTTTTGTTTTGAGAGAGAATAACAAAACTCTCAAATATAACTAACTTTTATTGGTGTCAATCAATCATAAAGTTAGAATGTTATTCTTAATTTTGAATAACTATAAAAGTTTTAATCTATTTTTTAGAAAAAGTCAACTAAAATTTCTAATTTTTAGAATATTTTTTTATTTTTTATAAAAAAATAGGAAAATTTTACTAATTTATTATATAATGAAAATGTCAATCAATCATAAAGGAGGAAAACATGAATATAAAAAATCTACGACAAAAAATGAATTTGTCGCAAAATGAAACAGCAAGACGCTTGAATATTCCACAAACTACACTTTTTAATTATGAGAGTGGAGTTTCAGAACCTAGTATTTCAACAATGATTAAACTTGCTGATTTTTTTAACTGCACTTTGGACGAATTGGTAGGTCGTGAAGCAGATACAATCAACTTAAAGTATTTAAATGAAAATGAGGCATATTTAATAAGAAAAATTTTAAAAATGAACGACCTAGAACTTGCAAAAACACGCGCCTACGTTACAGGTTTAACGGAGTAAAGCAATATGGCAAGAAAAATTATTATTGGTTTAACGTTAATAATATTGGGTTTTGTATCATTTAGTTATTATCCGCATGCAATTTATCATTTAAGTTGGGAACAAATGGATGACGCAATTACGAAAACATCGGAATTAACTGATTTAACAGAACTTACAGAAAATTATTATACATATAAATATGCTATAGAAAGAGATTTTGATAATGTTGAAGTATGGGGAGCAATGACTGATTCTCAAAAAGAAAAATGGATTAACAAATGTTATGGTAAGGCTTGTATAATTTCTGCATTATTTATAATATCTGGAATATTAGTGTTATCAATTCCTGTTAAAAAGAAAAAAGATAGAGATACACAAAAACTAAAACGTCAAAAATCAGTTTCAAAGCTAGCAAAAGAAACTGACCAAGATTAGTAATAAAAAAGGAACTGTTAAAATACAGTTCCGAAGCAACGCCCAACATCTCTAATAGCCATCCACGCGAACGCGTAGCCCTTCAAGTATGTTAGAAGTTTTAGTAAACTCTTATTATAACTACTTCCATCCTTAGTGGTAGGCTATAAAAAGAACTTACTTTGAATATTACAACAGTTAAAATACTTTACAAATGTAAATATTTTATTTGTCAACGCAAATATTCTATCACAATATATTAAAAATTAAAAGGATTTTTTAATAATAATGAAAATTATACTAACAACAATGCTTGAGTTTTTAAAAAACAAGAGAAACAAATTGACTATATAAAAAGCGAGAATAACATTTTCCAAGCCTACATTGTGGGTAAAATAGACAAAGAAGACATAAAAGAAGAAGAGATTAAAAAAACTGTTCCACTTTTAGAGGAGGAACAGATAATGAGATATAAAGGAATAACAATAACAAAAAGAAAAGACGGCCGTTATATGGCAAAGCCTACATATAATGGCAAGCAATATAGTATTTATGGGAAAACACAAATTGAGTGTTACGAAAATTTAAAACTGTTCTTCAAAAATAAACCAGCAAAAAGAGAAGTTACAAAATCCATTACTCTTTATGAATGGTTAGATAAATGGTACAAAACATACAAAGTTGGCAAACTTAAACCTGGAAGTTTATATCAAATTCAGATATGCATAAATAAACATATAAAGCAAAATATCGAAGATAGACCACTTAACAAACTCACATCAATTGATATTGATGTTGCGCTAAGTAAAATCGAGTCTAGCCGAATGAAAAAATATACATATGATTGTTGGTGCGAATCACTTCGCATTGCTTATCGAAGTAAACTTATTAAAGATAATTTGGCCGAACTTATCATTCCAATACATCACACCAGGATTAAAGGAACTGCACTAACAAAAGAACAGCGAATTATATTCTTAGAAAAAGCACCACAAATAAAATATGGAAAAGTTTTCTTATTTCAGTATTATTCAGGGTGCAGACCACAGGGTGCTAGGAACCTTAAATGGTCGGATATCAAGGAAGATACAATTTTTATAAACGAAACCAAATCAAAAAACGGCCAACGTTGGATACCATTATTTGAAAAGTTAAAAGCATTGTTATCAACAATATCAAAAACCAACGAAAGAGTTTTCCCAATTAGCGAGACGACGATTAAAGTGCAATTTGAAGAATTAAAAGCATTGTGTGGTTTTGAGTTCACGCAGAAGTCATTAAGGCACACGTTTGCCACAATTTGCGCTGAAAATGGAATAAATGAGAACACAATTGCCAAGTGGTTGGGCCACGGAAATCCATCCACAACTAAAAAATACTATATTGATGTTCTTTCAGATTTTGAGAAGGAACAAGCTAGCAAAATTAACAGCATTTTTAATACTTAATTTTGACACTAAATCTGACACTAAATTTTTTTAAAAAAATAAAAAATAGTAGTGTTGCAACACATTAAACACTACTATATATTGTGCTTTTGGCGCCCCGAGTAGGGCTCGAACCTACAACCTATCGGTTAACAGCCGAGTGCTCCACCATTGAGCTATCGAGGCATAACAACACGTCTATTATATGTTAATTTTATTTAATTGTCAACTATTTTTTCTAAAATTTTCATTATTTTTAAAAAATATATATTTTATTGAAATTAAAAAGTAAAACAGATTGTAAAAACAAAAAAATTATGTTAGAATAAAACATATTTAAGTGTTTTATCATAAAAATTGGGAGTTGTTATGAAAGAAATTGTCATTAGTAGAGAAGATTTTGATAGATTGTTGAATGAATACCAGTATGATAATGTTTTAACACAAAGTGAAAAAGACGAACTTTATAGATTTTCTATAAATCACAATTTAACGTATGACCGCTTAAAAGCAATTTTTAACGGTGCAAGAAAATATGCAATTATAACTAGAAAGGATAAACGTTTTATTGGACCTGTACAATTAAAAGAACTAATCATGAAAATGTGTGAAACGCAAGACACGCGCACATACGAGCAGTTTGATATGATTGACAATCAACTCAAACAATATTATCGTGACAACGATTTAGAATATCCAAAAGGTTTTGATAGAATTATAAAAGCGTTGTATGATAAAATTCAGAGTATAACATATCAAGAAAATTCTGAAATGGTAAGTTTCAGTGACGAAATGTACAATTTCATTTATTCGTTTGCTTGTTTGTATGCTTCTTTGGCAAAGTACATTCAAAGTGAGAACAATGAAAAGATAAAAATAACTTACAAAAACGGCGAAGAAGAATTTTTAAGCATGCTTGATTACCTTATAACCAAGCGCATACTTTCATTAAAATCGGTTGAAAGATTAACAGTTAAAGACGTGCTGGAATTAGACGGCTTTTTGCAGGAATTAACAGCAGGCGAAGGTGTTAATAAAAATGAGTTGTTTAGTTCAAAAGATGTGTTTTCATTATTTAATAAAACAGCGTCTATTATTGGGCATGTTAGCCGTGATAAACTTAGAGAAATGCGTTCAATTTTGAAAGAGTATATTGCATACATTTCAAAGTTAAGCGAAGAAGATAAGTTGATTGACACATCAAAAATTGATGCTTTCACAACCAAAGATATGTTTTTAACAGGTGGTTCAATTTTAATTAGAAAACCAGTTAGCATTCAGGACACCGTAAACTTTTTAACAGGTGCACCAGTGCGTGAAATTATAAGTTCTAAAAAAAGATATGCAGAAAATTCTAATATTGATAGCCTGTTACACAATTTTCCAAATCTGCGCCTAACGGGTATGGATAGTGCAAAACATTTCAATATTATTGATAATAATACGGCGATTTTTACAACGCTTAATTTAGACAATTTAAATAGAGTTGCAACTACTTACACAGAGATTTTATATTCAACCTTTAATTTAGGTCCAGATAATGTTCCAATTAGTGAAAAGGTAACTAAACTTCGTGAAAATGGTTTTGATATTGATTATCTTATCACTGGAGATAATATAGTTGGTATGTTCACTTCTGAAGCAATCGCAGATATTACAAATAAAGCAACCGCCCACTATAAAAATGTTACAAATAATCTAAAAATTTTGGGTTCTTTGTTAGATTTAAGTGACGTGCAAAAAATAGTTTCTCACAATTTCAATTTAATTAAGATTGATAGCGCGGAATTGTTAGAAAATGTAAAACGAGTGATAGCAAAGAGTGGTAGTAGAGAAAAACTTGCAAAAAATTTGGAAGAATTGTTAAATATGCACGTGCCATACAACCACACTAGAAATAGCGCTGGAAAATCGCAAAAACGCCTTGTGGCTAGCCTACTAGCAACCATGAACCAAGATAAAGATAAACAAGTTGAAATAGGCGCAACACATATAGATATTACTGATGTTGATTTAGATTTGGATAGATTAAATGGTTTAGGTATTGGTCTTCCACTTGATTTGTCATTAGGAACAACACCAAAGGGTGGTGAGACTTCTGATATTGACAAAATTATAATTGTGGATAATGATAATTCTGATAAATTAGAAGATAAAATTGTTGACGTGATAGACAACACTCAAACGGACTATGCACCAACAACAGAAACAAGTAAAGTTGTTAACATTCATTTAATTTATGAACAACTTTCAGAGATTGTGGCTGAATTAAATAGATTTATGCAAGAAAGAGAGTCCAATAAAATGGTGGCACTAGCATCACAAATTCGTTTAAAAATTAACACACTTGCACTAAATATAGAAAAATTAAATAAGTTGATTGACGGAACGGACGAACAACTTTTAATGGATATAAAAAACACAAAATCTAACTACTTTGAAATGATTAGTGGAATTGAAACACTTTTATCGTCGCGAATTGATATTGACGCGGAGCAATCTCAAACTTTAATTTCCGATTTGTCAAAAAGAAAGAAAAGAAAGAGTGTGGCGGTTACAAAATCAAGTGAGTTAGTAAAAGAAATAAAAGAGATACTTGAAAAGTATGGCGTGCCTGAAAGTTTGGTTCAAAGAGATGTTGAAAATTTAAGTGAACAATCGAAAATGGCGTTCATTGGTGAAGATGATAAACATCAAATGGAAACTCGCGCGAAAAAAGAATTGTTAGAAGATATCACAACTTCACATTCAGGCAAAACGCGTGTTAAACATTCATTATCTAAACTAAGAAAGGCTCTCGATTTGCTTGGTCATGCGGACACTGAAAATTTAAAACTTCAATTAGATAAGTTATTAGACCAAAAAGAAGAATTATTGACTCAATTAAATCAAGTTGAACAAGTAATTGAAAATAAAAATGCGTCACTTCGCGGTAGATATACTCGTGAGCATATTGAAGACGAAAATTATTCAACACCTTTCATGGCGAAACTAAAAACAGCCATTGATGAGTTAACTTGCAAGAAAAAAGAAATAGAAAACCAGATTGATGCACTTGATAGCCAAATCAAACAATTGCAAGATTTAATAGATAGTGTTGATAGCGATTTTAAGATTTAATAAAATAAAGACAATTGAAATAAATTATGTTTTTCTTGACAATATAAATAAAACATATTACACTACAGTAAAAGGAGTTAGTTTATGAGCTTAAGAATATATAAAGATTATGATGGAGAAACATTTGAGGATACAGTCACAGGTGAAGTTTGGGGACACAGATTTGATATGGTGTTTAATTTTTGGGGCGGATATGCAGTCGTTAGATTGTCAAGATTTGATGATAATAGTTATACACTTGTTGATGAACATGGTAGGATCTGGAAACAAAGAAGATTTGCAGATATACATAATTCTTTTGGTGATAGTGTTTTGGTTCAATTAAAAAACGGTTCATGGGTATGTGCGGATAAAAAAACAGGTAGGCTTGGGAAACAAAGGTTTAAATTCGCAGAAGATTTTGAGAGAGGAATAGCGAAAGTTGTATTAAAAAATAAATATATATATCTTAACTCAGATGGCGTTGAATGCCCTGAAGAGTATGTTAAAAAACTTAGAGAGATATATTATCACCCTAAAACATTTTTGGATTTACCAACAAAAACATTTTCAGATGAAAAATTTATTAATTTAGCAGTTAGTCAAATTAGATTTTCTTTAAATCATTCAGTTGGGTATTTTGAAGAACATGGAATGATAGATGAAAAGTATGTAAAACAAACCAGAGATCTTTTAGCGTCAATTAAAGAAAAAATTGAAAAAGAAAATAGAATATTAAAAGGTGTAGATCCAAGAAGGGAAGAACAAAAAAAAGCCAGGGATGAATTATTAGAAGATATTGATACTTTGGGGGTTTAAAGAGAAATTATGAAAAGAGAAGAGTTCTTAAAAATGTTAGACGAGCAATTCAAGGAAATTTATGCTATTATTAACAAAAAGAATAAAAAAGCTGATTAGTTCAGCTTTTTTATTATAAAAATTTTATTTGATTAAAATAACAATTGTTTTTTATTTGTTTTAATAAAATATCGATTTTATTCAATACCTTTCATTGTAAGAGATATGCGTTTCTTTTGTAGGTCAACAGAAAGAATTTTAACTTTAACTTTTTCACCAACTTTAAGCACGTCACTTGGGTGAGATATGTAATCATTGCTAATTTGTGAAATGTGAACAAGTCCGTCTTGGTGAACGCCGATATCCACAAATGCTCCAAAATCAATAACATTTCTAACCACACCGTCTAACACCATATCAGGCTTTAAATCTTCCATAGATAATATATCACTTCTAAGTTCTGGAAGTGGCATATCTTCACGAACGTCACGACCTGGTTTTAGCAACTCTTTAACAATATCTTGCAAAGTTGGAACACCAACGCCGATTGCTTCCGCCACCATATTTTCACCTTTTTTATCAATTAGGTTAGGAAGCATAGTTAGTTCGCCCGCTTTGATTTGTTCGTCTGTTAGATTGAATAAATCAAGCAATTTTTTAACTGCCCCATAACTTTCAGGGTGAACAGCAGTGTTATCCAAAATGTTATCACCGTCTGTAATACGCAAGAAACCAGCACATTGTTCGTACGCTTTCGGACCCATTTTCTTAACATTCATTAGTTCTTCACGGCTTGAAATATGTTTAACTTGGCTTCTATAATCAACGATGTTTTCAGCAAGGCTACCAGAAATTCCAGAAACATATGAAAGCAGGCTAACAGATGCAGTGTTAAGGTCAACGCCAACGCTATTAACGCAATCTTCAACGGTGTTTGTTAGTACTTCATTTAATCTATTTTGTGGCATATCGTGCTGATACTGACCAACACCAATAGATTTTACGTCAATTTTAATAAGTTCGGCAAGTGGGTCTTGAAGACGCCTTGCAATAGAAACAGCGCTTCTTAAATTTACATCATAATCTGGAAACTCTTTTGCTGCAAGTTTACTTGCACTATAAACGGACGCACCTGCTTCGTTTACCATTGCGTAACTCACTTTTCTAGGGCAGGTTTTAATTAAGTCCGCCACCAAAATCTCACTTTCTTTGCTTGCTGTTCCATTTCCAATAGCAATGATATCAACATTGTTTTTAACAATCATATCAGTGAGTTTTTTCTTTGCTTCTTCTGTTTTATTTTGTGGTGGAGTAGGGTAAACAACTGCAGTGTCCAACACATCACCTTTTTTATCAATAACTGCTATTTTACAGCCATTATAGTAACCCGGGTCGTAACCCATGATAACGTTGTTTTTAAGTGGTGCTTGAAGAAGAAGTGGCTTTAAATTCACTTCAAACATTTTAATTGCTTGTTCGTCCGCTCTATCTGTTAGGGTGCTTCTGCATTCACGCTCAAGGGAAGGGAATAACAACCTATCATAACTATCTAAAATTGTTTCGTCCATAATTTGATTTGTGAATTCATTATCTTTTTTATAGACATTTTCAATTTCAGTTATTGTGAGTTTTGGGTTAATTTCAATGTTAACCTTTAAGCACTTTTCTTTTTCACCGCGGTTTAGGGCAAGTATTCTATGACTTGGAATTTTTGCAACATCACCCACGAAATCTTTATAGTTTTCGTAAGTTTTCTTTTCGTCCGCTTCTTCGTCCCACACTGCTTTAATTTGCGCTTTTTTAGCAATAATTTCACGCAAGGTTTTTCTTAAATTTGCATCGTCACTAATGCGCTCTGCAATTATATCTTTTGCGCCGGCAATTGCTTCTTCAATAGAATTCACGCCTTTTTCTTCGCTAACATAATCTTTTGCTACATTTTCAACAGGTTCAGTTAACTCTTGCGCCTGAATAATATCAGCAAGTGGCTCCAAACCTTTTGCAATAGCAACAGTGGCACGAGTTTTACGTTTTGGCTTATATGGCCTATAAATATCTTCCACTTCGGTTAAAGTGAGAGCGTTTTCAAGGGATAACGCGATTTCGTCCGTCCACTTTTCTTGCTCTTTAATCACTTTTTCAACTTTTTCTTTTTCTTTATTTAAGTTTCTAAGATAATTTAATCTATCTGCAAAATCTCTTAAAACTTGGTCGTCACACTCGCCGTGCATTTCTTTTCTGTAACGCGCAATAAATGGTATTGTGTTACCTTCATCAATAAGATTGATAATGTTTTCTGCATAAACTTCTTTTAAATTAAATTCGTATGCTAATTGTTTCTGTAATTCCATAATAAGTTTTCCTTTTAACCAAAAGTAATTATACCAAATTTAAAAAAAATTTCCAAACATTATTGCATAAATTTTGTTTTTAAATATACCATTTTTCACTTTGTTTCATATATCCATATATGTAATAATAAATTTAAAATTTTAAAGTTGAAAAAAGCGCAAAAATAAATTACAAATAATTGACGATTGTAGTTATTTTAGTTGACAACTCAACATATATTTTATATACTTATTGTGCGATTTTGTTCAACTAATTAGCAGAATACAGGTAATTTATAATAAATAGAAGGTATTTTAGATAGAGTAAAATCTAAATCTAATTTATATTGCTTATTGCAAAATACAAGGAGAAAACATGTTTAAACTGATTTTTAAACAACTAAAAAAGAAAGAATGGTTACTAATGGTGCTAATTGTGGCGCTTATATGTGGTCAAGTGTATTTAGAATTATTAATTCCGGATTACATGAGTGAAATAACTAGATTAGTTCAAGTTGAAACTGGAACGCTAAATGGAATACTAATTGCTGGTGCAAAGATGTTAGTGTGTGCAATAACCAGTACAATTTTGGCCAGTGTAACAGGGTTTATTGTGGCGCGTATATCTTCAAGCGTTTCAATGAGACTACGTAGTGAAATATTTAGTAAAGTTCAAAGTTTTTCAACAAACGAAATTAAGAAATTTTCAACTGCTAGTTTAATCACACGTTCAACAAATGATATCACTCAAATTCAAAATTTCTTTGTTATGGGTTTATCCGCACTAATTAGAGCGCCAATTATGGCAATTTGGGCGATTGTAAAAATAAGCGGAAAGAGTTATCAGTGGTCGATTGCAACACTTGTGGCTGTGTTGGTATTATTTGTTGCGGTTATCACAATCACATCGTTTGTTATTCCAAAATTTAGAAAAATGCAAACTCTAACAGACAATTTAAACCGCATCACTCGCGAAAATTTGATTGGTCTTAAAGTTGTTAGAGCGTATAATGCTGAAAATTATCAAGAAGATAAATTCAATAGAGCCAATGATGAACTTACAAACACAAATATGTCTGCACATAGAATGTTGTCTGTTATGTCGCCATTGATGAGCGCCGTTATGAGTGGGCTACCTCTTGCGATTTATTGGATTGGTGCTTATTTAATAAATCGTGCCGGTGTGGTTGATAAACTCACAATCTTTTCAGACATGGTGGTGTTTAGTTCGTATGCAATACAAATTGTTATGAGTTTTGTAATGCTAGTTATGGTATTTATAATGCTTCCGCGTGCTAGTGTTTCAGCGCGCCGTATTAGTGAAGTTTTAAACACTAATTCAAGCATTGTTTCAGGTGCAGGCGTTGTTGTTCAAGAAAAAGATAAAGGTACAGTTGAATTTAAGTCGGTTAGTTTTAAATATCCAGATGCAGACGAGTACATATTGCAAAACGTCAACTTTAAAGTTAAAAAAGGTGAAACAATCGCGTTTATTGGTTCAACTGGTAGCGGAAAATCAACTTTAATTAACCTTGTTCCGCGTTTTTATGATGTTACGGAAGGTGAAGTTTTAGTCGATGGTAATGACGTTCGTGATTTTGACTTAACCGACCTTAGAGATAGAATAGGTTACGTTTCACAACGCGCAGTGTTATTTTCAGGAAGCGTACTATCAAACGTTGCGTTTGGTGGCGGTGAAGTTAAACCAGACGAAGAAAGCGTTGAAAAGGCAATCGACATATCACAAAGCGCAGAATTTGTTTCAAAAATGGAATATGGTTTAAATGCACGAATTAGCCAAGGTGGTAAAAACGTGAGCGGTGGTCAAAAACAGCGACTTACTATTGCACGTGCAATAGCGAAAAAACCAGAAATTTTAATTTTTGACGACTCTTTTTCAGCGCTCGACTATAAAACAGATAAAACTCTTAGAAGCGAATTAAAATCAGAACTAGGGGATACCACACTTTTAATCGTAGCTCAGCGAATTGGCACAATCAAAGACGCCGACCAAATCATGGTGCTAGACGAAGGTAAGGTGGTAGGCTTAGGCACACATAAAAGTTTGCTTAAAACTTGCGATGTGTATAGAGAAATTGCGCATTCGCAACTAAGCGAGGAGGAACTAAATGCCAGCAAGAAGTAGAGATTTTAGTAAACCAAAGAATTTCAAGGCGTCTATTAAGAAATTATTTTCAAGTTTAAAACCATACACTTTTATAATAATTATTTCAATAATTTTAATCATTCTCAGCACTGTTTGCACATTAATTGGACCAAATAGATTAAGTGAAGTAACCGATGTTATAGAGCAAGGATTAAGTGTAAATTTGGACCTAACAAATGAGCAGTACAACACACTAATTAATGATAAACTACTAACAATCACAAGCGAGCAAGTTGAATTTAATTTAACTTTTGAAGATTATTCAGACGACATCACTTCAAACGACGAAGTCACAATCACCTTCACAGCAAACGTTGGTGGAAATGATGTTGAAATATCCGCAAGTGAAAGGTTAGATGTTATTAAAGAAAATGGATATGTAAATTTTGATAACAGAAATATAGGTATAAGTTATCAAAACGACACACTTTCAATTTGGTTAAACACAGAAGCCAAGGTAGATATTGAAAAAATATTTAAAATTTGTATAACCCTTGTAATCTTATATATAGTTGCTTATTTTGCAAATTTCTTTCAAGGCTTTATTATGGCAACTGTTAACCAAAAGGTTAGCCAAGATATGCGTGGGGCAATTTCAAAGAAAATCAACCGCATACCTTTAAAGTATTACGACACAACAAGTTATGGCGACATTTTAAGCCGTATTACCAACGATGTGGACACAATTGGTCAAACTCTAAACAACTCAATTAGCACATTGATTGGCGCAGGCGCGCTATTTATTGGTTCACTTATAATGATGTTCGTAACAAACTGGATAATGGCTCTTTCAGGCATTGTTGCAACACTTATTGGCTTTATTTTAATGAATGTAATCATTAAAAAATCACAAAAATATTTCATAATGCAACAAAATGTATTAGGTCAAGCAAATGGTTATGTTGAAGAAGCATATTCTGGTCAAGAAATCATAAAGGCGTACAATGCAGAAGACGAAGTGCAAACAAAATTTGAAAAAATCAACCAAAAACTATATGTTAGTGGTTGGAAATCTCAATTCTTTTCAGGGCTTATGCAACCACTTATGAGTTTTATAGGTAACTTTGGCTATGTTGTGGTTTGCGTGGTTGGTGCAGTGCTTGTGCATTATGGCTACATCAATTTTTCAGTGATAATTGCAATTATGATTTATATCCGCTTGTTCACACAACCGCTTAGTCAACTAGCGCAAGGCGTTACAAACCTTCAATCAACTGCGGCTGCAAGCGAAAGAGTGTTTGAATTTTTGGAAGTGGAAGAATTATCTAATGAAGACAATTTAAACAAAAAAGTTGAAAAAGTGAAAGGTAACGTTGAGTTTAAACACGTTCACTTTGGCTACAACCCTGATAAAATCATTATAAATGACTTTTCAGCCAGCATAAAAAGCGGAGAGAAGGTGGCAATAGTAGGCCCAACAGGTGCGGGTAAAACCACACTTGTTAACCTTCTTATGAAGTTTTACGACATCAATTCAGGCGACATCATAATCGACGGCGTTTCCATTAAAGATATGAAGCGTGAAGATGTGCATGACCTATTCGGAATGGTGTTGCAAGACACTTGGCTATTCAACGGCACAATTAAAGAAAATATAAGATATAACAAACAAGACGTCACAGACGAACAGATTGTTGAAGCGTGCAAGGTGGCGGGCATTGACCACTTTATTCGAACTCTTCCAAATGGTTACGACACGATTTTGGACGATAACACAAATATATCAGCGGGTCAAAAACAACTTTTAACAATCGCGCGCGCAATGGTTGAAAATGCACCTATGTTAATACTTGACGAAGCCACAAGTAGTGTGGACACACGTACAGAAATTTTAATTCAACAGGCAATGGATAAATTGACTGAAAATAGAACGTCATTTGTTATAGCACACCGCTTATCAACAATAAAAAATGCCGATTTAATATTAGTGTTAAAGGACGGTGACATTGTTGAGCAAGGTAACCACGAAGAACTATTAAAAAAGGGCGGTTTCTATGCCGACCTATACAACAGCCAATTTGAAGAAGTTTAAAATATTCATTTATCAAACAAAAAACACCTTTTTAGTAAGGTGTTTTTTAATTTTTCTAAATTTTAAAATTATTTTTATAGTTGCAACTAACTAAAATTTAAGGTGTTAGATTTTTTCTTTTTGTAGTGTAATATAATAGGAGTTATAATTGTTCCTAAAATGCCAAGTATAGATACTGTTAAACTTAAATTTTGAACTGTTGTGCCTTTATATCTTAAATTCACATCACCAACTAAACCGTTTGTTTCAATAACAATCGTGCCTTCATCTGATTTATGTATTTCTAGTGGTTTAGTTGAGCCGTCGGATAAAGTTATTTCTGCAACATATCCTTTGTAGTACACAACATAGGTTGAATAGAAGGTGCTATCCTGTGTTGAATTGAAAGTTATATCTATTTTATTGTCTTCACAAGTGTATGTTATTTCTTCGCCTTGTTCGTTTGTGATAATGGTTTCTCGTGGCCAAGTTATTACATTGTGCAATTCTTCTGGTAACCATTCATATATGTTAGTTGGTGGTCTGTCAAAATAATAATCTGCTTCATAGAACAATCTTAAATTATTGTAAATAGGAAGGGTGATTGCAAGCAAACTTACAAGTATTATTGGAACTATTTTGCGTTTGTTGTATAAGATTTTTAATTCTAAAATTAGGGCTAACACAAGCATTATGGTCGAGAAAACGTGAAGTCGCCATGGGAATTGAATAAACATAACTAGATGTTGAACATTTTTCCAAGGGAAGAATCAAGAAGAAAGGAATAAGAACACGCTGGAAATTATTAAAAACATATTGATTGTTTTAACTTCTTTTTCGTTTTCTAGTGTTTTTCTAACAAATAACCTAAGAATGAAAGGAATAAGTGCAACAAAACCAATTCCAAAAATATTATCAAAGAACATATCATAAAAATCGTGCGCATAACTAGAAGGTTTTGCCCAAGGATGAGATATAACGTAAGTGCCAGAAAAATACATTTCAATAAAACTAAATAATTGATAAGCACCTATTGTTATAAATATTGAAAAAGCGATAAGTGATTTTATCCAAAATGATTTTTGCTTAAATAAGGTTTTAGCGTTGAATAATACCACAACAATAAGGAAAATAACACCAAAAATTAATGATATCATATGTGAAAACAATAAACCTAACATTGCAATGGATAGAATGTATGGTTTTGAGTAGTTTTCTTTTAATAAATTGTAAATTCCAATAAATAACCAAATTATAAATATTATTGCAGTGATTTCGCCGATTGCTCCGCGGTAGAATATGTCTAGGAATATGTATTGAGATAAAACAAATATGGTCGAACCAATTATACACCAAATTTTATTTTGCGTAAATTTTTTAACTAAAAAGTAAAATGATATGTATATTGCAAACAAAATGGTAAATATGAATATGTAATAACTAACTTTAATAGGAACGCCAATAAGCACTAGAATGGCAGGGAAATACAAAAACAGTTCGCCGTAAAATAGTGGGCTAAAATATCCGGCGCCGTTGTACCAATTAGGATAATATTTAACTGGGAATTGACCGCCTTTTAAACCTTCTGCGATGCCTAAAATTCTATTTGTATGAAAAACTATATCGTCTGCATAAATGTTACCATTTCTAATAAAAATAGTTAAAGTGGATAATAGAATAATTATTATTGAAATTGTTAGGGCAATAGAAAATATATGCTTTACAGCCCAATTAAACAGTTTCTCTTTTTTCGTCATACTTAACCTTTTTAGATAATATTTCGTCCGCTAAATTTAAAATATTTTCGCCAATAAAATATAATTTTATTTTTTCATAATTTTTTCTAGTTGTGTGAATAATTAAGGTTTGTGCGTTACGCTTTGTTAAAAAGTCCGCAAAAGATTTTTTAGGTGTTATTTTTATGATTTCAGAATATTTTATACTGATTTCTATCAGAGTGTTTTTTATATAAATGCAATCGTTTGTTAATTTGTAAACGTTTAATTTTTTATTTTTTATAAACACTATAATGCTATATGCTAAACATAGTGCAAATAAAATGCCAGAGATAAGGTAGACGTACCATACCTTGCAAACTAAACTAATTGTAAAGAGAGCGAAAACTAAAACTAAATTAAATAAAATTAGTTCTATGCCGAGTATTATTTTGTGTTGAGTGTTGTCAATATCAACAATTCGCTCCATAACCACCACCTAATAAATTTTAAACATTAAATTTGAATAGCATTATATCACCGTCCTGCACAATGTAGTCCTTTCCAACCGACATAACCTTACCTTTTTCCCTGCATAAATTGTAATCGCCAAGAGTGATAAGGTCGTCGTATTTCACAACATCTGCACGAATAAATCCACGCTCAAAATCAGAGTGAATTTTACCTGCGGCCTGTGGAGCAAGTGTGCCTTTCTTTATTGTCCACGCACGCACTTCCTTTTCGCCTGCTGTTATGAAACTTATTAAACCAAGTAGGGAATAACTTGCTTTTATTAGTTTGTCTAATCCAGATAAATCAATTCCAAGTTCCGCTTTAAACATTTCTCTATCTTCTGGGTCCATTTGAATTAGTTCTTCTTCGGTTTTAGCACATAGCGAAATTACTTCCGCATTTTCTTTACTAGCAATTTCTTTAATTTTTTCTATGTTTTCTGTTTGGAAATCGTCCAGTGTGTCCGACGTGTTGGCAACATAAATAATAGGTTTTGTTGTTATTAGGAAGAAAGAGTCAACTATCTTTTTTTCGTCTGCATCAAGTTTAAGTAGCCTTGCAGGCTTTTCAGATTTTAATAACTCCAAAATCTTATTTAACAGTTCATATTCTTTTTGAGTTTGAGCGTCTGCAACACCGCCGTTTACTAATTTTTTAACTTTATCCAAGCGCTTAGTAACTGCGTCAATATCTGCTAAGATAAGTTCTAGATTAATTGTTTCAATATCACGGATTGGGTCAACACTTCCTTCAACATGAATTATTTTATCATTTTTAAACACACGAACAACGTGCACAATCGCGTCAACTTCTTTTATGTGGCTTAAAAATTTGTTTCCAAGCCCAGCACCAACGCTAGCGCCCTTCACAAGCCCTGCAATATCCACAAATTCAATTTGGGCAGGTATTATCTTTTTTGTGTGGTAAAGGTCGGCTAGTTTATTTAATCTTTCGTCCGCAACATCAACCACGCCAACATTTGGTTCGATTGTGCAAAAAGGGTAATTTGCGCTTTCTGCACCTGCTTTTGTTATAGCGTTAAAAAGTGTACTTTTACCAACATTAGGTAGTCCAACAACTCCAAGTTGCATATATTTTCTCCTTCAATTACCATGAAATAAATTTGAGTTTTTATTTAGTAAAACAACTTTAAAGATTAAATGCTTTTACTTTCTTTTTAAATTTTATTTGATAAGCCTGTTCGATTTAAGATGTTCCACATTTTAAGGCTTAATCACAACTTTCTTTGTTTCAACTAAATAAAAAAATAACTTCATGGAAGTAATATTTTGTTTGAATAATAATATAATAATTAAAAGAAAATATCAAGTGAAAAATCTGTTTTTTTATTTTTTAATAGGCGTGGTGCAGGGTTTAACCGAATTTTTACCAGTTAGTAGCAGTGGTCATGTGGTTTTATTCGGTTCGCTTTTTGAGTTGGACAACCTACTTTTAATTTCAGTGGTTGCACACGTGGGCACACTTTTTGCAGTGCTTTTTTGTTATAGAAAACGTATTTGGAGTTTAGTTCGTCACCCTATAAATAAAACAAATCTAAACCTAATTATTGCAACTGTGCCAACTGTTATAATTGTGCTTTTGTTCAACGCGTTTATTGAAGACAACTTTTCAACAAAAACATTGATTTGGGGATTTTTGTTGTCCGCCGTACTGCTTGTGATTGCGGACTTTAAAAAAGAAAGTTTTAAACCTGTTAACAAACGAACAGCGCTCTACATGGGGCTAGCACAAGGGCTTGCACTTCTACCGGGAATTTCTAGAAGTGGCTCAACCTTAGTAACAGGGCTACTTGCGGGCGCAAACAAAGAAGAAGTTTTAGACTTTTCATTTTTAATGAGCATACCAATTATTATTGCAAGCGCGGTGTATGAAGGCTTCAAACTAATGAGTGCTCAAATCACAATTAACTATCTCGGCATTTTTATTGTTATGATAACGTCGTTTGTGTTTGGAATATTGTCAATTAAAATAATGCTAAAACTTGTTAAGAAAAATAGATTATATTATTTTGCAATTTATTTAATTGTTTTAAGTTTAATTATTTTATTATTTTTATAAAAATTTAAAAAAATTAATAAAAAAATACAAAAAATATAAAAAATAAGCATATTTTTAATATTCTTTAAAATTTTTTACATTTTTAGATGTTTTTAGATTAAATTTTTAATTTTTCGACAAAATATTTTTTTTTTAATGACATTTTAAATTGACTTTATAGTATTTAGTTGATAAAATTATATAAACTTACGAAAAAAAACAAATAAAAGGAAGAAGGCAGTGAATTACATTTTTTTATTAGTTGCAATAGTTATCGCACCAGCGCTTTTTTTCATTTTTAAAAAGATATTTAAAAATAGGCCAGATTGGATTTTAAAAAGTTTTTCCCTACTTCTTGCAGTTGTGTTTTTCATTCGTTATTATGCGGTGAGTGGTTCACTATTTAACGATTGCTTAAATTTATCCCGTAACAATCTATTTAATTCATCATTTATGTGTTTTAGTGTGGTTGTGTTGGTATGGTTATCGTTTGCTTCATTTGTAATACTAGCAATACTACCATTTTTTAAATACAGGGTTTTGAAAAACTTAGCAAAGACTTTTTGTTTAATTGTTAACACATTTAACATTGGTTATCTAAACCAAATTATTTATTCGTTCACTGGTTCATATGAATTATCACTATGTGGAGCATTTATTGCTATAGAAGTTGGTTTGTCTTTATTTTATTCATTCTACATCTTAATAACAGACGGTTTCTTTAAAATTGAAAAGAGTGAACTGAAAGAAATGTTTTTAAGCCTTCCAATAGTGCTAATATTCTCAATTCCAAGTTATTTACTTAGCACGCTATTTGGAATAGTTGGTGCAGGCATGGTTAAAGATTTACAACTTTACCATAGAATTTACCTATATCTTGCATTTATAATAATGTTTGGTTTGTATTTTATACTGCGCAAACGAGAAAAAGAATATATAAGAATGTCGCTTTTATACATCTCGCTTGCAACCCTTATAACTTACTGTTCAAATTATACATTCATTTCATTTATAACACCTTCTTCATGGCCGTTGCATCTGTGTAACACAGCAATGTTTATTATCCCACTTTGTTTAATATTTAAGTGGGAAAAATTATTTTATTTTACTTTCTTTATTAACGTATTAGGTGCGTTTTTTGCAATGCTAATGCCAAACTATTCGGCAGGTGGTGGGTTTACAACTTATTCAATAGTAAGTTTTTGGATAAATCATATTATGGCATTTGCTATGCCACTGTTGATTGTGTATTTGGGCGTTTATGAAAGACCAAAGTTAAAACAATTTATTTACTCAATGGTTGGTTTTTTGTTATATTTCTTGCTGGTTGTAATTTTAAACGCGTGGTTTACAAGTGTTGGCACACCTACCGATTTCTTCTTTGTAAATTCTGATTTCATTGCAGAAAAGTTAGGCACATGGGCTGAAAATTTATTGGATATAACTTGGAATGTTCGTATTGGTGGCAACACGCTTGTGTTCTATCCAGCATACCAAAGTTTGTTCTTTGTGGTATATGTGTGCTTAGGTTTAGGAATGTGGTTTTTCTACACTTGGCTATTCCAAATACAAGATTTTTATGGGATGTTAATTGAAAAACGTAGAAAGATAAAACTAGATGAAATTGGTTTGTGTGTAAAATATGGTAAACGTAATATAGGAGAGTGTATGAATAACGAAAGCGTAAATAAACTTGTAGTAAAAAATATTTCAAAAAGATATGGCAACAACAAAAACTTTTCAGTTGAAAACGTATCGTTTGAAGTGAATGCTGGTGAGATACTAGGGTTTTTAGGTCCAAATGGTGCAGGAAAAAGCACGATTATAAAGTGTATTGTTGGAATTCAGCCTGTAACATACGGTTCAATAGAAATCAATGGTTATGATATAGAAAAACAACCAGTTTTAGCCAAATCACAATTTGGTTTTGTTCCAGACCACTATGCATTGTATGAAAAACTTACAGGTAGGGAGTATATTAACTACATTGCTGATTTGTACGATGTGTCCAAAGAAGATAGAGATTTTAGGCTTGATACAATGCTTAAAGATTTAAACATGCAGGAAAACATTGATTCGCAAATCAGAACGTACAGCCATGGAATGAAGCAAAAAATTGCAATAATGAGTGCGTTAATTCACGAACCTAAACTTTGGATATTGGACGAACCACTCACAGGTCTTGACCCTAATTCAATTTATGAAGTGAAAGAGTGCATGAAAGAGCATGCTAAAAAAGGAAATATAGTTTTCTTTTCAAGTCACATAATTGATATTGTTGAAAAACTTTGTGATAGAATTATAATCATTAAAAATGGTAAAATTGTAACAAGTTTAAAATTAGACGAATTGAAAGAACAAGGTACAAGCCTAGAAGATTACTACCTTGATATAATAAATAAAAAAGACGACGAGTTAAATATTGAAGAAAATAAAAACGAAGAGAGTAAACTCGAAAAAATTAAAAACAAAGAAAATAAAAAGAAAAACAAAAAAAGTAAAAAATAATCAAAAAATGCAAAAAATAATCAAAAAATGCAAAAAAATTCATAAAAAATAAAGAAAAACAATAAAAAATACACAAAAATAATACAAAAGGTAAAATTAATGAATAAATTTAAAACGCTATTTAAAATGCAACTTAAAGAAAAATTGGATTTATCATTCCTTAAATCAAAGAAACAAACTTTGTTTAAGGTTGTTTTCTCAATTTTAATTTTTGTGGCTATCACTGCACTTGCATATTTTATATTATGGTTTTGCAAACTTTTAAATTTATTTTCAGCACTTAACCATATTCCGCTATCTTTTATGTCGTTTGTGTATTTTGTGATATTTGTTTTAAACATTTGCACATGCACATTGGGGCTAAGTAAAACGCTATACTATTCAAACGACAATCAAGTATTAGTTACCTATCCAGTAAATTCAAACAGTTTGTTTTTATCAAAAATGTTGGTGTACTACATAAGCGAAATAAAAAAATGCTTCACGTTTACAATTCCTATATTTTATGCTTACGGACTACTTTCTTCATTTTCATTCATGTATTATATTTGGTTTTTAGTAATGTCTGTGATGCTTGCGTCAATTCCTGTTTTAATAGGCGGAATTTTATCTATTCCAACTTATTATATAATGTTATTTTTAAAACGTTTTCCAATAATAAAAATCATTTTAGTAATTTTGGTTTTGATTGGGCTTGTTGCGGGCGTGGTATATTTAATTAGATTAATTCCAGAAGATATAAATTTGATAAAAAGTTGGTCATTTGTTGCAAGAAGAGTAAGGGACTTTTTATCTTCATTTAATTCGATTTTTTATCCGTTTTACGCAGTTATAATATTTTTATGTGGAAATTATCAAAATTTCCAAACAAAGTTGTTTACAAGTTATTCGTACATAGTGCTATTGTGTGCGTTAGCAATCATTTTGCTGTTGATATTTTTAAATTATATAACATCTCGACCGCTTTATCTAAAAATGATAACAAAGCAGTTTGAATTTTATAAAAGTGAACCAAAAGTTAAAAGTCATAACATCAAGTGTGACACAATATTTTCAACCTGTATTTATGAAGCGCGAAAATGTTATAGAGATACAAATTTGTTGTCTTCAAGTGTTGCAACTATGATTATAACGCCTATTGCAGTGCTTTTGTTAAACAGTATTTATGCGGCAATAAACACGCGTTTAATTGGTGATTATTTAACGATATGCTTTAATGTGCTAATTATATTAATACTCGTTCTATCACACAACATAAACGTCAGTTCAATATACAGCAGAGATGGCGAAGCGCTATATTTAAACAAAACAAAACCAAATAGTCCTATTGTGATATTACTTCCAAGGTTATTTTATAATTTTGTTGTTTCACTAATCACGCTAACAATTTCTTCAAGTATTTTCTTTGTAAACACCAATCTTGGGGTGGGAAGTTGTTTGCTGTTGTTCTTTGCTATGTTGTTTGTAACGTGTAGCCATATGGTGTGGAGCGCGGAAATAGACTTTTTAAAGCCGAATAGCAACGTGTACAAAACAGACGGTATTGCAGGAATTAACCCAAATGAATTAAAATCAACTTTTTTAGCATTCATAATGAGTGGTTTAACTTTTGGTATTATACTTTTCTTCTTAATGGACGGACTTAATTATGTTTGGCTTAAAATATTTTTAATAGCGCTTGCATTGTTGCTGTTTAGAATTTATTTATTTTATGTAAAATCAAGAACGCTATTTAGGGAGATGTAAATATGAGAAAATCGGTAGTATTCTTAATTTCAGTTATTTACATCATTTCAATAGTGGTTGTAACATTTTTTGGTTTAAGAGTGAATATGGACCAATTTAATGTGTATATGAATAGATTGGAAATCACTAGTTATGAAAGAATTGTAAATGACGAAAAATATGCATTTTTAGAGTTTGACGACAATGACGCAGATAACAACATTATCTTTATAGACTGGCAAACCGGACCAGATAATGCAACTAACCCAGACGCCATAAGATTTTCATTAGTAAACGCAACATACACTGATAGTGAAGGCAATGTAACAGTTTATGCGGAGATACACGGAAACGGCGAATTGGTGTTTTATGCTCGTAGAACTGTTAAGGTTACAATCGCCGCAACAGACGGCTCCAATTTATCGGATAGTATAACAATTCGTTGTTATTGACGTTGTTATAAATTTGGTTGATTTTGTTGTAACATGTAAAAATATGAAGAATTTTGTAATTTGGTAGATTTTACTTGACCTGACCACATATTTTGTTTTACTATGTTAATAACGTAAAATGCTCGTGAATAAAATCTTCAAATTAAAAAAGAATAATGTAAGGAGTTGAAATGAAAAAATTTAGTATTGCAATATTTAGCATAATGGTGCTTGTTGTTAGCGTGTTCTTTGCTGGCTGTGGAGAAACACCAGAAGAAAAGGAAATACGCACGGTGGCGGCACAAGGTTTGCGTGATGCTTATTACGTTACTGAAACTATTGATTTTTCAAGCGTAAACTTGTTAGTAACTTATTCAGATGGTTCGTCTGAAACATTAACACGCGGTGAAGTAGATTTAGAAAATGCAGCCGATAGAAACAGCGAAACACAATTTATTTTATACACAAGTGGTCTATCAACTGCAGAACCTAGAGAAGAAGGCAATTATCCTATAACTTGCCTTATTGTTGGCGAAGAAACAACAAGGTCACTTATGACTATTGAAATAAGAGACGATATGAGTTTAGCATACGACCTAGCAATATTTGCAGACCCTAATTTTGTTCAAACTTATAAGGACAATTATGCCGACGCAACAAATTCTGGTAGTGTAATTGGTGCAGAAGGCTACCTTGAATCTGCATTTATGGTTACCAGTGGCTATACTGTTGGTAACGACAATGAATTTATCTACAAACCAACTTACACGTTATTTAGAAAAAATTCAACCGACCCAGTTGAAGCAAATATCAACGTTGAAGTTGAAGTGAGAGAGAACAACAATTTGGTTGGTAGTAATGTTTATACTTTCAACAATGACACATATGGCTTTACATTCACAGATGACGCAATAGGTCACACTTACACTATCACAATGAGCCCAAGCGATTGGGACCTAGACGAACTTTTAATGAATGAAAGCACATTCACTGTAACAGTGCAAGATGGTTGGAATGTATATAACGCACTAGACCTTGGTAGAATTAACTTATTTAATGAAGAAAATATAGACGAAATTGACTTTGCTAACTATTATAAAATGTCAGTAAGAAACATTTTCTATGACCCAGAAACTTTTACTGGTTCTGGTTATGGAAACATCAAATACTATGAACTTTGGAAAGAATTTTTAACAGAAAAAGGTTTAACTAATTTAACTGAAATAAATGGCGTTTACATTCATTCAGATATAGTTGTAACAGACCAAGATATTCCTTCTGAATACTTTATTAGTTCAGAAGAAACATCTGTTCAATCTGCAGTTGGAACAATTCGTGACTTTGCATTTTTATACAGTCATTACATTTTAACTGATTTCACTGTTAATGGTAACCTTTTCTCTATTGATTTAAGTGGTTTAAGGGCTGGTATGTCTTACGCTAGCAACGATGATGCTCCACTTACAATTTATAGCAGTGAAGCAGATTTCACAGAGCCTGGTCATTCAACGACGTTCGCATTTATCGGATATGAAGGTGGCCCTACTGCAACTCTTTGCAATCTTGACGTTAGGGGAAATATGTCAACTGCTTATTCGGCAGACCCAGATGTGGAAGGAATGGACGCGGTTGGTGCTGCTGGTTCGTTGATTTTCGTTAAATCAATATTTGGCGAAACTTATGTGGATAACATCATTTCAAAAGAATTCTTAATATCTTTGTATATGGAAGGCGAAACAGGACTAAAAACTATGGACGTTTCAAATTCAAAGGTATTCGATTGCTTTAACAGTGGAATTTTCTCTTTTGGTTCAGATAACAACACTGTAACAAATAGCCATTTAGAAAGATTTGGTGGTCCTGTTATGTTCTTAATCAGCAGGGCAGGAAATGATAACGAATTGGTTGGTTCGGCAGGCGTAACAGTTGATGCGAGTTCAAAACTTGAAAGTATGGTAGAAGGTACAGAAGGTTGGTTTGCTATAACTGGTGGTGATTTAATTGCAGCATCAATAAAATCAACATTAGACACTTCTCTTAACAAATATGGCGCAACTATATTGCACGATAATGCAACAAAATTTAATTTGATAACTTTGGTTATGGACTCTGAATATTTAAATTCTAACAAAACATCTATTTATGGTTCATATAAATATGGTGACCGTGCTGAATTTGACACTGCAAATTCTCAATTGACAGATAAGGTAACCGCTCAAACACCTGCAGCCTTCTTAACAAACGATAATAACGTGTTAAGTATGGGTCAATTTGCAAGTCAACAAGTATTATTAAAGAATGGAACGCCTGTATTGCCTGAAAGTATGTCGGATGTAGCAGGTTCATATGGTTTTGAAACATACAACCTTGCAACAAGCGGAGATTATATTAATTTATTATATAGAACCGCATCAACATCTGGCACAACCACAATCGGCGCTGTTCTAGGCTTAACTTCTTACACAGCCTAAATTGAATAATTATAAACGTTAAAAATCAATAAAAAAATTATGTAACATCATATTAAAGTGACTAATTGGGATTCATTTTTATGAGTTACATAATTTTTTATATAAAATTTTGTGTTGTATTTTATTAAAATAATAACATGTATATTTAAATGAAAGTAGTTTAATAAAAAACGTGTTGAGAATAAGTACAATGCTATTTTAAATTAGTGTATTGTTCAACGCGCATGCTGAGATTATATTTTTTGCTTAAGTCCGCTATTGTTTTCATCATGTCGGTTTTGTGATGTCGGTCTAGGGCTTGTTGGTCGGTCCATTTGTCAATTAATAAAATTGTTTCACTATCTTCATATGGAATAAAATAGTTATATCCTAAATTTCCTTCTTCTTTTCGCACTAAATCAACAACTCCACCATTAGTCATTTCTTCTGCAAATTTTTTTGCGCTTCCATTTTTGCCTGTGTAATAAATGTTGATTACTAACATATTTCCCCTTAAATTTTAAAAAATTTTCCTATTATGATTTAAATATATATGATTTAACTATATATTCAAAGCAAAATTTTATTTTTTAATTGTTTTGTTAAATCGTCCTATACTTTCAACAATAATTTCTCTTGCTTTTTTATTATCTCCAAGCGATTCTACTTTCACTTTTTTATATTCTAATTGTTTATAAACCGATAAAAAGTGTTCAAGTTCGTCAAAAATGTGTTTTGGTAGTTCTGAAATGTCTTTATAATTATTGTATTGTGGGTCGCCAAATGGAATGGCTATTATTTTTTCGTCTTTTAAATCAATGTCGGTCATTTCAATCACACCAATAGGGTAACATCTAACTAAACATAATCTCTCAAGCGGTTGACTGCACAAAACAAATACATCCAAAGGGTCGCCGTCTTCACTAAGAGTGAGCGGAATGAAACCATAGTTCATAGGGTAGTGTGTGCTTGTGTATAACACTCTATCCATAATAAGAAGCCCGGTGGACTTATCTAACTCATATTTAGTTTTATCTCCCTGCTGAATTTCAATGCAGGCAAGAAAATCGTCTGGTTTAATTCTTTCACTTTCAATATCTTTCCAAATATTCATAAATCTTCCTTTTATATGACGTATTCTATCATAAAATGAAATTTTTGTAACCTATTTTGCTAGTGAAAGTGTAATAATTACTTAATAATTTGAAAAATTTAATTTTTTTAAAAATAAAACCCTTGCAAATTTAATAAATCTATGCTAGAATAACAAAGTTATTTATGTCTAGTGCTAGCAATAAGTATAAAAGAAAGTTATTGTATATATAAACATGCTTCACAATTTTAAAATAATAATCATGGAAGAAGTTTATAACACCAATGACAAACAATACCTTTTTAGACGTAACACAATCTTAATATGCCGGTGTGGCGAAATGGCAGACGCACAAGACTCAAAATCTTGCGATGGCAACATCATGTCGGTTCGACCCCGACCACCGGCACCACATAAAAAATTCACCATTAGGTGAATTTTTTTATATACAATTCGTGTCGGGGTCGAACAAGTTCGACCGCGTCCAACTCGTGTAAACACTCGCACTCGTTACGCTAAAACTTACCCATTGGGGTAAGTTTCTTAACGCTACTCGCCACCGGCACCACCACGGAGCGACACGATTTTTACTCACCGCAATTTAAAAAAAATGCATCAGTGAGTTTGCAATCGGTCGCTCCTTTTTCCCACTGCGTGTTATTCAACACTTGTGGGAGCCCTTATTTTTCTTATTGCGTTTTGTGTATAAAATGCATTCGTAAGATTTATAGGATGTTGTTTTTTTATCCCCATATCGTGGACCCCGATTAAAAAATATGACGTGTTTATTTGATTTTTATTTTTTGACAACACTTTTGACAACACTCATATAACAAAAAAACTAGCATCGCGCTAGTTTTTTTGTGTAATGATATTTTATTGTTAAGTTGATTATTTTGAAAACGTTTTGTAATTTTGAATATTTTTGTTATACTATTTTTATGGAAAAATTTGTTATTATTGACGGAAATAGTTTAATCAATCGTGCGTTTTATGGTTTACCACCGCTTAAAAGTTTGTCTGGAAAGCAGTGTGGGGCGGTGTATGGCTTTGTAAATATGATGATAAGTGTTATCACTCAGGAGAAGCCAAAATATTTGGTTTGTGTTTTTGATGCAGGTAAACACACATTTAGGCATGATATGTACGCCGAGTATAAAGGCACACGAGAAGGCATGCCGGAAGATTTGCACGAACAATTATTAACCTTAAAAGAGTTATTAAAAGCAATGGGAATTGAAATCTTAGAAATTCCAGAGATTGAAGCGGACGATATTATTGGTAGTTTAACGCGTAAATTCAACGAAGAATTTATGCTTATTTCTGGGGATAAGGACCTATTGCAGTTGATTGACGACCATGTCACGGTTTGGTTAACACAAAAAGGCATATCTAGCGTTTTAAAAGTTGATAGAAAAGTTTTAAAAGAAGAATTTAACATTGAACCATATCAAGTTATAGAATTAAAGGCTATTATGGGAGATGCTTCCGACAATATTCCAGGTGTTAGTGGAATTGGAAAAGTTGGTGCACACAAATTGATTGAAGAGTATGGCAACCTTGATAATGTGTATAAAAACCTTGAAAACATTAAGGGTTCAACGAGAACAAAGTTAGAGAATGATAAAGATATGGCATATTTATCTAAAAAACTTGCCACAATCAAATTAGACGTGCCACTCGATGTTAAGATAGAAGACTGTGAGTACACTCTTCCATTTAGTGAAGAAGCGGTTGAGATTATGACTGAATTAGGCTTTAAATCAATACTAAACAGAAAAGAATATTTCACTAAACCTGTCGAGCGTGCACCTGAAATCAACATTCATGCAGACATTGTTGAAATAGATAGCATGGACGAATTTAACACAATGCTAAATGAGTTGGGGGACTCTTTTGCTGTTAATAATGAAAATATGTCGTTAAATTTTGCGTGCAATAATAAAGAGTATGTGTTGTACACGAGCGGAGAAATTTTCACTAAGAATTTGGATAAATTAAAAGAAATTTTTTCAAGCACCAAGCAAAAAATATGTTTTGACGCAAAAAATTTAATGCATTATTTGTCCGATTTTGGCATTGAATTAAATAATTACCTAGATATTTCTATTGCAATTTACATTGCTAATGAAATGGACGCTGAAATAAAATTGGACGACGCCCTAGAATTAAACAATATTATAACCGAAGCAAAAACCCTTGCGTTATACAAATTAAAAGAAATTTATATAAACAAACTAATCAACAATTTCCAATTAAAACTTTATAGTGATATTGAATTGCCACTTGTTAAAGTGCTGTATGATATGGAAAAAACCGGAATAAAAATAGACGTGCAGGCAATAAAAACATTGAGTGCAAGTTATCATGAAGAATTAAGTGAAGTTGAAAAAAATATTTACGCACTTGCAGGTGAAGAATTTAATATAAATAGTCCAAAACAACTTCAATCTATTTTGTTTGATAAATTAAAAATTGAATACAACAAAAAGAAAAGTACGTCAATTGAAGTTTTAAATGAAATAATGAACAAACATGAAATTGTGCCACAAATAATGCGTTATAGAAAAATTGCAAAACTAATTAGCACCTATTTAGACGGCATGTTAAATTATGTGAGTGAAGATGGAAAAATTCACACCACTTACATGCAACGAACCACGTCCACCGGTAGGCTTTCAAGTAGAGAACCAAATCTTCAAAACCTTCCAATTCGTGACGACGAAGGAAGGGCTCTAAGAAAAATGTTTATGAGTGAACACGTTGATGGTTGTATAGTGAGTGCGGACTATAACCAGATAGAGTTAAGGCTTATTGCTAATTTCAGTGGCGACGAAAATATGATTGCAGACTACTTGTCTGGGAAAGATATTCACACATCAACAGCAAGCAAAATTTTTAATGTTCCACTTGATAAAGTTGCACCTAACATGAGAAGAGTTGCAAAGAGTGTTAACTTTGGTATTATTTATGGAATTAGTGCGTATGGTCTTAGCCAAAACATAAATTCAACGCCAAAAGAAGCGGGCGAATTTATTAAAAAATATATGGAAATTTATCCAAAAGTGAAAATATATGGTGAAGAATGCATTGAAAAAGCGCGCGAACTAGGTTATGCAACCACGTTAATGGGTCGTGTTCGCCATATTCCGGACATAAATTCAAAAAACCATGTGGTGCGCGGTTTTGCCGAACGTATTGCTAAAAATATGCCACTTCAAGGTAGTGCAAGTGATATTATTAAAATTGCCATGATAAAAGTTTTCAATAGGTTTAATAAAGAAAATTTAAAAAGCAAACTAATTCTTCAAATTCACGACGAATTAGTTGTTGATTGCGTTAATGGTGAAGAAAAAACCGTTGAAAAAATCTTAAAAGAAGAAATGGAATCGGTGGTAAATTTAAAAGTTCCATTAATAGTTAATGTAAGTTCAGGAAAAACACTGTATGACGCAAAATAAAATATTTAATTAAAAATAAAAATGTTCTGTAAAATAAAATTAAACTAATATAAAAAAATAAAAAATTAAATTATTGTAAGATAAAATTCAAAATAAAAAATATTTAAAAAACAAAAAATTAATAAAAAAAACACTAAAAAATAAACAAAAATAATAAAATTTGATTATATTTTAAAAATAATGTTTGACATGCAATTTTTATAATTATAAAATAGGAAAAATGACAAACGAAGAAAGAAAAGATTTTTATATGAATAGAAATATAAAAGTTTTGCCCCTGTACTACGCGTTTACATGGGACGTTATGTTTGTATTCACAATATCCACTTTGTTTTTAACTAGTCAAAAAGGTTTGTCGTTTTCGCAAGTTATAACGCTTGAATCATTCAGAACACTTTTCACATGTATTATGTGTATTCCAATATCAAAACTGCTTGAAAAAGTTCCGGCAATCACGTGTTCAAGAATATCAAATTTGGGGTTTATTGGTTTTTTACTCTTATCAATATTCGGTACAAGTTATATGTGGTTTGTCCTTGCTGAATTTTGTTTGGCTTTTGCGTATGCTGTTAAAAGTGTTAAGGATAATAGCATGTTAAACGATAGTCTTAGACTAGTAAATAGAGATAAGGACTATCAACGAATTTATGGTGGTGGCGTAAGCATTTATTATATTGCAGAAGCAATCGGTGCCGTTGCTATTACATATATTTATAATTGGCAACCTTATGTTTGTTATTATATATCATTGGCAGTTGTTATTTTTATATTGTTGTATTCATTTTTGATAAAAAATCCTGAAAAATTTGAACCGTCAAACATACAAATTAACGCCAAAGTTGAGACTGAAACTTTACCTATTCAAAACGATAGTAAGACTGAAAATTTAATAAAAAAAGATGTTCAAACTGATGTAACCGCACAAGATGTCGAAAAGTATAAAAAACGAAACAAAAAAGCAAGAAAACATAACACAGCAAAACAAAAACCAGACGGATATTTAAAGATTTTACTAACTCCGATGTTCTTAACAATGATAATTTATTTGTTATTCTATCGCGGTGTATTGGCAGTTGACACATCTGCTTTTAAAACATACTTAAACATACTAACAGATAATGGCATTATTCCTGTTATAGTGATTGGTTACTTGTTTGCGGGTGTTAGATTGTGTACATTCATATCAACAAAATATCAATTTAAATTTAATTTAAAATTTGGTGTAAGAAGTTTGATAATATTCAATGTGCTGTTGATTGTAACATTTGTTATAAATGGTGTGACATATATGATTGCGCCAACATCAATTGTTAGTTTAGTTATAATTTCAATTTCTTCAATTATACAATCAAGCATACGTATGCCAAATCAAATATTTTGTAACAACTATATGCAAGTGTGCTTAAAACGAAAAAATATTGAACGAGCGTATGCCATAAGAAACACGATTGAATTTGGGGCATATGCGTTGATGAGTTTTGTGTTTGCGGGTATTTTGGAACTAACAAACAACGATTATGGAAAAACTAATTTAATTTATATTGCAATCTTTATTATACCACTTATAATTTCTTTAATCGTATTCCTACGCGCACTGATAAAAAAACACACGGAAAAGTATACAATAATTAAAGAAGAATATGTGGAAGATTAAAAATGAAAGTATGCGCATACTTTCATTTTTTAATTGTTTAAATATTTTTTAAACGTTAGATATAGAATATCAAAATCAATTTTTATTTGTTTAATGAATGCTTATTCGTTAAGTATGCGTATAGCATTAGTGCTATTATAGTTATCATAATTAAAGAAATTTGGTTTTTAAAACACAAAATTAAAAAAAATAGCGTTTTTTGTTTGTTTTCAATTAATTTTTAAAAAAACAGTTGAAAAATTTACAATTTTAATATATACTATCTTTGAGTTGTGCTAGGCGGGGAGCTAGTGGTGCCCTGTACTCACAATCCACTACAGTGAGGCTGAAGGGCGTTTGAGGCTCAAATTTGGCTGTGTTGAGTAGTGGTAGTGTATGTTGAAATTAAGGTCTTATACAATATCGCCCTACGAACCATGTCAGGGTAGGAATACAGCAGCATTAAGTTGGAAACGGTATGTGATATAAGGTTGCTTTGATGGAGTGCAATATTATTATGCCAGCAGTCGGTTTGTGTCGAGAACGCATGCACAACTTCCCAATTAAACGCCATAACAACTATTATGGCGTTTTTTGTATATTTTTGTAAAAATATATAAATATATTGCGCAAAAATTGGGTATTGACAAATTTGTGTAATTGTGTTAATCTACTCATGAGGTAAAAGTTATGGAATCAAATATCAGATTTTCAGACATTATGTATAATATCGACTTTGTACAAGAATTTTATAGCATTGCCGAAATGTTTGATGAAGAATTTGCAAAAATTGTACGCGATGCTTCAATTAAAAGATATTATAGCAGTATAATTCAAAAAAATAAATTATCAGATAATGATTTATCATACACAGATATAACCGACTATCTAGTGGAAAATGAAGAAGGTAAAGTTCAAATTGGTGATAAAATGTATTATTATCCACCATATATGTTTGATATAATAAATGATTTAGTGAAGCGCATTGTGGCGGTTCGATGCGAAGCCATATATCAAAAAATGAAGGCGTCAACAAAAAATGCTACCATGCTAGAATCTAAATCCGATTTCAAAACAAAATATTATGTTAGGCTGAAAAAAACATTGGGTTTATTAAGGCAAGATTTAAAAGTTCATAATGACGAAACTAATAGAATGATTTTTATGCCAGATAATGACAAAGAAGAATTTAAATTACGTCAAATTCGTTGTGCTGTGCTACTTGCTTGCCTTGGTGATTATAAACTTTCAGTTAGTATAGGTTTATCTAAATAATTTAACAAAATGGGGGTTTATATCCCTTTTTTGTTTGAAAAATGTTGTAAATTTGTTATAATTAACTAAATATTGTTTTAATATCTAATGATTGAACAATTTTAAGGAGATATTTAGTGAAAAAAACAAATGCAGAAAGATTTATTGCGGCATACAACAAAATTGATTACGGTTTACGTACAATTTATGATTTTAAGCGTAGTATGTCGTTTAGTGATGTAATTAGGCGTAGTGTTGTTTTAAATTCGGTTGTGAGAAAGTACGAAGAAGATTTGATTGACTACGGCAGGCTAAGAAACGCAATTATTCATAACGGCAATAGTAAATATACTATTGCTGAACCGCACGACGATATTGTTTTAAAAATTGAAAAGTTGGCAGAACTTATCACTGAGCCACCACTCGCAGTTGATAGAGTTGGTAACAAGGAAGTTATTATTATCGACAAAGATTTATCTATAGCAAAAGCGATTGAACTTATTGCTCGCACAGGATATTCAAATTTGCCAGTGTATGACAACAATAAATTACTAGGAATTATTAATGGTAGAAAATTAATCAATGTTTTAGGTTATAAGTTAGCAGATGGTGTTAACTTGCAAGACTTTGTTGATAACACAACAGTGGGTGAAATTATTTCAGAAATGGGTGAAGATTATTTCTTCATGCTTGCCGACGAAGATATAACAATCGACGAAGCAATGAACTATTTCGAAAATAATAGAAAACTTTTAATTATCCTTATAACAAAAGACGGTAAGGACACATCAAAACCATTAGCAATTATTTCTTCGTCTGATATTATTGACATGAAAAAAATACTCGACGTCTATTAAGGAGAAATGTGAAACTAGCAACAGGTTGGAAAGATTATAAAGTGATAGCAACCGCGAATGGTGAAAAATTAGAACGCATTGGCGGTTACACTTTTTTGCGCCCTGACCCACAAGTTATTTGGAATACCGATAAGAAGTTAAGCGACGATGTGGACGCAAAATATTCACGCACAGAAAATAAGTCTGGTGAATGGAAATTTAAGAAAAATTTTAAAAAAAGTTTTGTAATTGAACGAAAAAATGTAAAATTCCACATTGAACCTATGAGTTTTAAACATATTTGTCTTTTTCCAGAGCAAGCAGTAAACTGGGATATCATGACAAATTTAATAAAAAATAGAAAAGGCGAAGTGAAAGTTTTAAACCTTTTTGCATATACTGGTGGCGCAAGCGTGGTTTGCGCACTTGCAGGTGCAAAGGTAACGCATGTGGACGCATCTAAAAGCATGAACGACATTGCAAAAATAAATGCAAGTTTAAACAATATTGATAATATCCGATTTATTTTAGACGATTGCAAAAAATTCGTTGAGCGTGAAATAAGGCGTGGCAATTTTTACGATGCAATTATAATGGACCCACCTTCGTTTGGAAGGGGGCCAAAAGGCGAAACATGGAAAATTGAAGAAGATATTTTTTCGTTTGTAAAGTTAACAGCAAAACTGCTTAGTGATAACCCACTTTTCGTGTTGATAAATTCGTACACAACTGGGCTTCAACCAACAGTTATGGCAAACATTTTAAACACAACAATAAAAAGAAACGGTGGAAAAGTTGAAGTGTATGAAGTTGGTCTTCCAACAGAAGAAAAGGGAGTTGTGCTTCCGTGCGGTTGCTCAGCAATTATGACTTTTGAAAAATAATTTAAAAATTATTAAATAAAATATAAAAATTTTTTAAAAAAATAATAAAAAACATTAAAAATATTAAAAAATTTTAATAAAAACGCATATTTTTTAAAATCTTTTAAAAATATAAAGGAAATAAAATGAAAATAGAACCAAATATAGTTTATGAAGATAATCATGTTATAGTGGTTGTAAAGCCATATAATGTTCCAGTTCAGGAAGACGAAAGCAAAGATTTAGATTTATTAACCATTATAAAAAATTACATCAAAGAGCGAGATAAAAAAACTGGGAATGTGTTTTTAGGTTTAGTGCATAGGCTTGATAGACCAACGGGTGGAGTTATGGTGTTTGCAAAAACAAGTAAAGCAGCATCAAGGCTAAGTGCAGAGTTAAAGAAAAAAGAACTAAAAAAACATTATCTTTGCGTTGTGAATGGTAGACCACAAATTTTAGAAAATAGTTTAACCACTTATCTAAAAAAGGACGAAAAAAATAACATTGTTAAAATTGCACCAAAACTTGAAACTGGTGCAAAGGAAGCAACACTTAATTACAAAGTGATTGAAACAAAAGATAAATTATCACTTATAAAAGTTGACTTAATCACAGGAAGAAGCCATCAAATTAGAGTGCAAATGGCAAAGCAATTAAATTTGCCAATTTATGGTGATTTTAAGTATGGTGACAATCTTCATAAATCAAACCTAGCGCTCTGGTCGTACGAACTAACATTCACACACCCAACCACAAAACAGGTAATGCGATTTGTTGCTCAACCAGATTACACAAATTCAATTTTTAAATTATTTGAAAAAACTATTGAAGAATTAATAAATAATTAAAAAAAATTACTTAAAAATTGCAATTTTTTCATTAAAAACTGTGTATTTTTAAGTATTTTTTATTATTTTTTTAAAATTTTTAATTTTTTAAATTTTTCATTGGTTTTATCATTAAATTTATTAAATAAAAAATGGTAAAAAAATATTGAAAAAATTTTCAAAAAAGGTATTGACTATATTTAAAATTAGTGCTAAAAAGATGTTGAAAATTTGACACACAAATTTAGGAGAAAATAAAAACATGAACAAATTAGCAGTATTTGAACTTGGAGTAAATGATATAAGTTTAACAATATTTAAATACACAAACAATGGTTTCTTTGCACCAGAGCAACAGATTAAAGAACCTGTTAAATTAACGCAAGATATGGAACGTGATGGCTATATTAAACCAGCGCGCATTCAAGAAACTATTGCAATATTAAAAAACTATAGAAAAATTATTGATGCACTTAAAATTGAAAATATGATTTGTTATGCAAATCCAATAATTGCAAGTGCTAGAAATCAAATCGCGTTTTTAGACGAAATATATAAAACCGTTTCATTGTATTTCAAAGTGCTAACAAGAGAAGAGCAGATTTCTGCGCTTCACAGTGCGGTTATGTATTCATTTGCTATGACGCGTGGAATAATTATGCAAGTTGGTGACCATTCAACTGAATTAATCAAGTTTAATCGTAGAGTGGTAACGCACAGCGTGTCTATTCCTTATGGAATGGTAAACCTTATTAATAAGGAAGAAAATTTGAGCCTTGCTGAAAAAATGGATAAGGTTGTGTCCGTTCTAACCAAAGAATTTAAAAAGTATGAGTGGTTGTATAACATTGAAGACGATTGCGAATTTATAGGTATTGGTGAAGCGTTTGTGTCGCTTGGTAAACTTGCTAGAAAGGCAACTCACTATCCACTAGATGTGCAACATAACTATGAAGTTACAACTGAAAGTTTCCAAAATGTTTACAACTTAATTCGTGGGCTTGATTTAGATAAGGCTAAAAAACTAAAAGGAATATCTGAAAAACGTGCAGATTGCATTGCTATTGGGCTTGCTATAATAAAAGTTGCATACAATGAATTTGTTCGTGGTGGCTTTAAAGTTTCAACCAATGGTGAAATGTATGGAATTGTTGCTAAAAACCTACTTTCTCAAACAGGTGAAAAACCACTTCTAGATATTTTAGGTTACTCTCTTAGCGCAATCAATGAATTTTATCCAACAAATATCAACATTGATAGCAACTATTCAATCGCAGTGATTTTATACAAGCAATTAAAAGTTTTGCATAAACTCACCCGCCCATACGTAAAGGTTTTGCGTATTGCGGCTAGCATGTGTATGTCTGGAAAACGCATTTCATTTGAAGATTATCAAAAGAACAATTTTCCAGTTATTCTTCACAGCAACATTTATGGCGCATCGCATAGAGATATTGTGCTTGCTGCATTTGTTGCAAGTAGCCAAAATATAGACGATTTCAGTTTAACCGAATGGGTTAGATATAGAGATATTGTTAGCGAAGAAGACCTTGACGCAGTTAAAAAATTAGCAATCATTATAAAAATGGCAACAATGTTAAATATCACAAATTCAAATTCCATTAAGGACATTGCTTGTGATGTGCTGGGTGACACTGTTATATTAAAAACAGAAGTTGAACGCGATGCAACATTGGAAATTAGCCAAGCAATGAGTGTTGCGGGTGATTTTAAAAAGGTTTATGGTAAAAATCTTCAAATATTGTAAAAATTAACGACTTTTAGAAAATGCGCACGCATGCGCATTTTTTAATTGAGTTTTTTTTCTTTTTATGTTAAACTAATTTTAGGAGTTAAAATGTTTAAGGTAGATTTAGCCATAAAATTTGGTAGCAATGAAATAATTGTTTATAGAAAGTCTTTTGGTATTGTTGCAAAAGTTCCTGCATACCTTGCAATTAAAAGAGAGGGTAAGAAAATTAAAGTGCAAGCAACAGGTAAAAAGGCAGAAGTTTTGCTTCGTGCTTCAAGCCAAAATGTTGAAGTTTTATGCCCTATTGTAAATAGTGAGATAGTGGACGAAAAAATGGCAGTTTTATTAATAAGTGAAATTTTAAAGGACGTTATCCAAGATAGATTTTTACTCTCAAAACTTAGAGCCCTTGTTGCTGTTCCAAGTGGAATGAATGAAGAACAACTTATTAAAATTAAACATGTTTTGCAAGAGTCTGGTATCAATGATGTTTCATTTGTAATCAACAGCGTTGGTGCGCGCAATATGTTGGATATAGACTCACAAGCGCATATTATGGTTGTGGATATTGGTAAGTATTTAACCGATATTTCAATTCTTAATGAATACAATTTCACATTTGGTAGAACTTACTTTTTTGGTGGTGCCAATATGGATAAAAGCATAACAACTTTCATATCAGATAACCATGGTTTGAAAGTGAGTGACCGCACAAGTGAAATGGTAAAAAATGAAATTGCATCTTTGTATGAACGTGATTTGAATAAGATAGAGTACTCAGGCTTTGATAATGATAAATTAGTTAAGCACGATATAACTGCAAACGAAATTAGAGTTGCCATTGTTGGGCTTTATGATAAAATTTTTAGTTTTATTGAAGCAATTTTAAAGAACCTATCAAAAGAAGTTTTGCAAGATATATATAACTTTGGAATTATGTTTGTTGGTGGAGCAAGCCAAATTCCGGGTTTGTACGAATACGCAAAAAAGAAATTAGATTTGCAGGTAATTGTACCAGACGACCCAGCAGATTGCGTTATCAACGGTGTTGGGAAACTCATGTCTAGCGATAAAGAATTTTTAAAATTGAATGTTTAATAAAAATTAAAAATTTGTAAAAATTTAATAAAAAATTAAAGAAATATTAAAAAATATATAAAAAATACGCAAAATTTTAAAAATTTTTAACCATTTTAATAAATTTTGACTAATTTTAGCGAAGATAAAATTTCTATTTATTTTATCTTCACTTTTTTTTATTGGTGTGATAATTTTAGTTTTAAAACTATCAAAACAAATAGTTGAAAATTTTTAAAGGGGGGAATTTATGGCACGCGTAATAGTTTTAACATCTGGAAAGGGTGGGGTTGGGAAAACCACCATTACCGCAAATTTAGGTATGCACATGGCTAGCAAAAATTATAGAGTTTGCTTGATTGATATGGATGTGGGGCTAAATAATTTAGACGTTGTTATGAATATGGAAGATAGAGTGGTCTACACTATGCTAGATGTAATTGAAAGGCGGTGCAGGTTAAGAGAAGCGTTAATTCAAGACGACACTTATCCGCTTTTATACATGTTATCAACAGGCGGACTTAATAACAATTTATCCATTAGCATTGCAGATATAAAAAAAGTGATAGACGAAATGCATAATCTTTTTGATTTTGTGTTGATAGATTGTCCGGCTGGAATTGATGCAGGTTTTAAACGAGCGGTTAGTTGTGCAGAAGAAGCGATCGTTGTAACAACACCGCACCTATCAAGCATACGCGATGCGGACAAAGTGATTACAATACTTAACAGTTACAATATAGTTAGCAAACGCTTTGTTATAAATCGTGCGCGTGGCGATTTAATTCAGGATAAAGTGATGTTTGACGTTTACGACATTGCAAAAACACTAAAAATTGACTTTGGTGGAGTAATACCAGAAGACGACAATGCGATTATAATCACAAGTGATAAAATAAAAAATTTTAAAATTGGTTTAAATCGTGCGTTTGATATTTTGGCAAACAACATCATAACAGGCGAGAAAAAATTGTTTGATTGTACATATAAGTACCGAGGTTTTTTAGGTGGAATTAAAAAACTTATTAAAAGGAGTTTGTAGTGGATTTACTAGGAAGACTAGAAAATATAACAAAAAAGGATAAAGATAATAATCCAAAATGTTTGTTAGAAATAATAAAATCTGATTTTTTCTATCTAATTAGCAACTATTTTGAAGTTGACTTTAACGATATAGACATAATTATTGGTGAAGAGAATAATAAATACACAATAGATGTAAGGTGCTTTGGTGATAGAATAAAATTGATGCGCTCAATTCCCGAATAATCAAAAAATTTGCACATATAAATAGATATGAAAAAGTGCAAAATAGGTATAAGTTTTTTCCTGCTTTTAATTCTTTGTTTTATTTTTCAACAATTCAAATTACTTATCAACTATTTTTTTGCATTGGCGCTTCATGAACTAGCACATTTGCTCGTTGCAATTTCGCGCGGATATAAGTTAAAACTAATTCAAATTGACATGTTTGGGCTTAGTATAGATTTAGATAGTGATTTGTCTGATAAAGATAGTTTTGCCGTAAATATAGCAGGGCCAATGTGCAATTTGTTTTTGTGTTTGTTGTGCCTTGCGATGTATTCACTATTTCCAACATCACACTTAGTTTTAAGTGAATTTTGTTTCACAAATTTGGCACTTGCACTGTTTAATTTACTCCCAATTTATCCACTCGACGGTGGAAAACTTTTTCGTTCTATGATTAAATCGGATAAAGCCTACATTCGCCTTGATATAGTGGTAAGAATTGTGTTCATTACAATATTTTTAGGGCTGTTTATATATTCATGTTTTACTTCGGTAAACTATTTTTACATACTCATGATAATATTCTTTATAACTAGCAAACGAAAGCAAACTCCCACATTTTCACTATTTAAATTCAACAATTCACGCTCGTTTGAAAAGGTGAATTTGATAAAAATTGATGCGTCCGACAATTTATTTAAAATGATAAAACAAATAAAAAGTCATAAGTACACAATATTTTATTACCCAACCAAAAAACTCTACATTGACGAAGATGTGGCTCTAACTCTCGCCCTAAAATATCCACTTTCCACAGAAATTAAGGATATTTCTTTTTAAACTTGATTAAGTAAATAATAAATTAAAATCCTATTGTCCTTAATTTGTTGTTGAATTTAAAAACTGTTGATTTATCAAATTGTTACCACAGAAATTTAATAAATTTTAGAGAATAAAATTTTATTTTATTTTCTTGTTTTGTGTTGACAAATATTTTTTACTATGCTAAAATAGGCGTGTAGTACCACATTGAATAGGTCTTTAAACCTTAAAATTATGCTAAAAAGTTGATTTGTAGTAGGTTTTGTCGTTAAAACTTAAAATGCAATAAAACACTAATAATGCTGAATAAATATTAACAAATCGTCTATAAATCAGTGCAAACCAAAATTAAGGTACCTTAAAAGTGAGTCTTTATAGGAGGTAACTAAAAATGTACGCAATCGCAAATATTTCAGGAAAACAATTTAAAGTTGAAGTTGGCCAAACTTTGTTAGTGGACAGATTAAACGCAGAAGTTAACGAAGAAGTTAGTTTCCCAGTTATGCTTACTGTTGATGGTAGCAAAGTTAAAGCGGGCACACCTGTAATTAAAGATGTGGTTGTTAAGGCGAAAGTTTTAGCGCACACTAAGGATAAGAAAATCACAGTTTTCAAGTACAAAGCTAAAAAGAACGAGCGCAAAAAACAAGGTCACCGTCAGCCTTACACCAAGATTGAAGTTTTAAGCATAGGTTAATATGATTAAAATTCTAGTTTTAAAAGACAAACAAAACATTATAACTATCGAAGCCACTGGTCATTCAGGTTATGCTGAATTTGGTTCGGATATTGTTTGTAGCGCGGTTAGCACTCTCACTCAAAACCTTATTTTGGGTTTGGAAGAAGTGGTTAAAATAAAACCAAATTATATAATCGACGAAGAAATTCCACATTTGATGGTTAGTCTTCCAAAAGATTTAACAAAAGAGCAAAGTAAAGATGCGCAAATCTTAATGCAATCAACATATCTAGGTTTAAGAAATTTAAGAGATAGTTATAAAAAATATATCAGTATAAAGGAGAAGCAACATGATTAAGTTTAATATTCAATTATTTGCACACAAAAAAGGTGCTAGTAGTTCTAAAAACGGTCGTGATAGCGAATCTAAACGTCTTGGTGTGAAAGCAGGAGATGGTAAGTTCGTTCACGCAGGTTCTATTATCGTTCGTCAAAGAGGAACAAAAATTTATCCTTCAACAAACGTTGGTTGTGGAAAAGATTACACACTTTTCGCAACAATTGATGGTATTGTTCGTTTCAAACGTGATGGTCGCGGTAGAAAAGTTGTAACTGTTGAAGCAAAAATATAAAAAAGTAAAATCCACCTAATTGGGTGGTTTTTTAATTTTTAAAAATTTTATTTTGAATTTAATAAAAAAGTTCTAAAATTTTTTAAATTAGATTAAAAATTTAAAAAATCTTTAAAAAATAAAAAATTTTTTAAAAAAAACACATAAAAATGCAATTTTTTTTAATTTTTTGCACATTTTTCACTAATTTTTGTTTATTAGGTTAAAATATTTTTAAAATTCAAATTTCACACTATAAAATAAATTAAAATTATAAAATGTAATGAATTTATTTGTCTTTTCCTGTAAAATTTTGTAATATAGAAGTATATGTTATAAACGCTAAAAGCGTAGGGGGGGGGGTATTCGTGACTAAGAAAACAACCAAAAAGAGTACAATTCTAACATTAAGAATTGCAACAGCAGTTTTGTTAAGTTTAATAGTTGTGCTAACAGGTGTTGGCATATATTTTGCATTTAATAAAAAAGGTCCAAGTGAACCAGAAGCAGTAGTCAATCCATTAGACTTTGCAACTGACACATGGGACGGTGAAACAGAAGATAATTCAGAATTTTTGTCAGGCGAACAACTAGGCAATCGTGGAGAGCATGTATACACAATCAACTCAGCATCTTCATTTGTGTATTTTGTAAATCTAGTAAATGACGAGAACCGTGCAAAGGAATATAACTATTTTAAAGATTACACAATATACTTAAACTCCAATATAGACTTAGCCGGTCATAGCATACAATCAATAGGAAAACAAGTAACCGACGGAGATATAACCACATCAACCTTCCAAGGCACATTTGATGGTGCATATTATTCAATCTTAAATGCTAACATAGTAGGCAATGGTCTATTTGGCTATGTTGAAAATGCAACAATACAAAACGTTGGTTTATACAACGCAACCATAGACTCAACTGAAACCTACACAGGTGGCATAGCAGGCACAGCGATTAACACAAACATTTCAAATGTATATGTACGCTTAGGTTCAACCAAAGGCTCAACAGTTGGTGGACTAGTAGGTTCATATATCTCAACTAACGGCACTCACACAATCACCAACTCATTTGTGGATAACACACTAATAGGTGATAGAGTAGGCACTTTAATAGGATATTTAGACACTAACCATACTAGTCAAAACGCAGTAACAATCTCAAATGTATACTATACCCAAAACACTAACCCAGTGAACAGTTTGTATTTTGAAGGTACATTAGAAGAAAATTTTGTAACCCTAACTAATGTAATCTATGCAACAGATATCTCACAATTCAGCACCTGGAACTACACAAGTGAATACTCAGCCAACTCAGATTGGTGTGATTATACATATAGAGAGAATAGCACTCAACTAGATTTCCGTTTCCCACTGCAAACAGGTTTTGCTAAAGTATTCTTAAATGGTTCATACATAGAGAACACAGTAACCATAAATGGAACAACAACCGATTCAAGCACACTAGCAGAGTCCTTTAACCAAGTGAATGCAAATGACACAGCAGAAGTACACATCATAGTGGAGAAAGTATATGTTGAAGAAGAAGCGGTAGCGAAAGCAAATGCAACTTTAACAGTAACCCCAGATGTAACAACAACGTTAGTAAGAAGTGAAGGTAATAGCGAGAACTTAATAGTAGGTTCTTCTAACTCACAGTTATATATAGGTGAAGAAGAAGCACAAATAAACACACCAAAGATAACATTAGATGGTAATATAGACCATGTAAAGTCTAACAACCAACAAAGTGGAGCCTTAATATATGCTCAAGGTGAAGACTTAGTAGTCGGTTCCAACGTAATACTCCAAAACAACATAAACAACACCACAGGCTATGGTGGTGGTCTTTCAGTGTATAATATAAACAATGATTACGACCCAGTAACCAACACCGCGGACACAATAGTAATAAGCCCAACAGTAACCAACTGCGAAGCCACCTATGGTGGTGGAATGAGCATAATAGGTTCCACTGTTGACATAAATAACGCCAACGTAACCAATTGCCACGCAGAAAACGGCGGAGCAGTTGCAATAATGGACAACGGTTCAGTTGAACAAACTGACCAACAGACCCTTGTGCGAACTTACCTAAACTATGGCGGAGACCCAACGATGCCGCTCGAACGACAATCTATATCAGGTTCAGCAGAAATTGATTCAGGTTATTATTGCGACAATAGTTCGTCGCTTGCAGGTGGAGCGTTTTATTTTAGTATATATTCTTCAGCTACAGTAACATTCTATAGTGGATCGGAAATTTCTAATAACACTGGTGGTTCTGCTGGTGGAGCAATAGACTTTTATATAAGCTCTAGTAGTACAAGTACTAGTGTTGAATTAAATATATACGATGCAAACATAACGAATAATGTAGCTAAGAGTGGAGGCGGAATATATGCTTCAACATCAAGCAACAATCCTCAGGTCGAGTTAAATCTTTCTAGTACAACAATTAGTTTCAATTCAGCAAGAACTGGTAACGGTGGCGGTCTATACCTAAGCCGCATAGACACGGTCAATATTACAGATGATGGTTCATATAGTGAAATTGCGTCTAATACTGCTTATAGTGCTGGTGGCGGAATATATGTAACAGGTGGAACATTAACAATTGAAACTGTAATAGCTGGTAATACGCTCACAGCAAATAGACCTTCAGGCGGTGAAAATATTTATATGTATGGTCTATCTAGCAATAATGCAATCCTTTATTCTTATGAGAGTATTAGTGGAGAAAGTAACAATGATGCCAGGAATTATGGAATATACAATGCTTCCAGCGTCAATAGAATATATTTATACTATATAACGATGTACGACTCTGGAAGTTCAACTATTGGCTATGCTACTGGTAGTTCCGATTCCATTCCAACATGGACAAGCGGAACTAAGACATACACATCAACAGGAGAGATTGAAGTGTGGTATCCTGTTTATAAAAGTAGAGTTGTTACAGTAAATTTAAATTCAAACGGTGGATCGTTAAATTCTGGGGAAACCCCAAGAAGCATTTTATGGGGAGACTCCTATGGTGGAACTAATTTATATGATACATCAAAGGTTGATATAACAAGTTCAGGTTTATCACTTTCTAGCAATATATTTACATTAAATGTAACTTCTTCAAACACGAATCAATGGTTTAATTTTTGCACTCCTTTCTATAACAATCAATACATTAGACCAAGTTCAACGTATACAGTAGTTTTGGAAGTTTTAAGTTATTCAAGTAGTAGTAATCTAGGAATTGTTATTTGTTCGCC
>DWVI01000002.1 GCA_019120295.1 Candidatus Onthoplasma faecipullorum
CTTCCCATAAATGGATCAATTACAACATCATCTTTATTTGTGTGAATTTTTATAATATCTTGCATTAGTTGTAAACTTTTTTGTGTAGGGTGATTTGTTCTTTCATTTCCAGATACTGTGCTCGTTTCAAACAAGCTACGCATATATGGTTTGTTTTTATCTTTATTAAATATCCACTTTGCACCCTTTTTTACTCCCCATATTGCAAATTCCATATCTTGAACATACCTTCTTTCAATATTTCGAGGCATTGGATTTGATTTTCTCCAAACTAAAATATCTTTAACTTCTAAATTACTTTCCTCCATCGTTTTGATAATAAAGCTCATATATCTATAGGAACAAAATATAATAATAGATCCATTTTTATCTAATATTTTTTCATACTTAGGAATCCAAGAAAACAGATCAAAATTCTTATCCCATTCACCAAAATCTACACCCTGTCTAGGGCATTTTAAAGTATTAAAGTTATTCTCATGAGAGATATTATAAGGTGGATCAGTTATTATATGGTTTACTTTGACATTGTTTTTTATTAATTCATCTATTATGGTATAAGCATTTCCTAAATATAATTTATAATTTTTGCCTTCAACAATATCATTTTGTAATTCATCAGCTATTTGTTGACCAATAGCTTTTGCTAAAAGTGGTGGAACTGCATTACCAATTTGTTTGCATACTGCAACCTTAGGTCCATAAAAATAAAAGTCATCATTAAAACTTTGAATTCTAGCAGCTTCTCTTGGTGTAATTGCTCTATTTAAAAACGGGTGTGAATTTTTACCGTTTGATGGAGTATCAAATCTGGTATCAATTGTTGGACTAATATTATCCCATTCGAGCCTTGACCATGTAGTAGAAAATTTTTGTTTTCCCAATAGGTTTTTGGGCAAATATTCCTTACCACATTCTGCAGGTATCATTTTTAATTTTTCAATTGCAAGTTTAGAATGTGAACTTGCTTTATGATATTGTAAACATTTACCACGTAATTGTCTTTGATAATCACTTTGTGCCGGATTTATATATTCAGATATTACTTGACCTTGTCCGCTTTCTAAATATGCTAAATCTGAAATAGCATCTCTAACGGTAACAGATTTATCTTGTGGATTTGGGAAATTAATGAATTTTGTTTTTGAAGCAATAAAGATAGCTCTTTCTCTATTTTGTGGGACACCATAGTTTTTCGCATTAACAACACCGTAGTTAACAATATACCCCAAATTTTTAATTTCTTTTAAAATCTCATCTCTGAAATAATGACTAGAAGAATTTAATATATTTTTTACATTTTCTATTATAAAAACTTCGGGTTGTAACTCTTTAACAATATTCAAATATTCTTTAAATAAAAAATTTCTACTATCATCAAGTCCTAAATTTTTGCCTTTTAAGCTGAATCCTTGACAAGGGGGGCCACCAACTATCATATTAACTTTTCTTTTTCTGCAACTATCTATCACTTGATTTTTTGTATCTTGGTCTAAAATATCTCCACAAATAGAAATGGCATTAGGGAAATTTTTAGAAAATGTTTCAATGGCATATTTATCAAAATCAAGACCAACTTCAGTTGAAAAATTTTTTACTTGTTCTAAGCCTGCCGAAAACCCACCAGCACCACAAAACAAATCTAAAACTCTAAATTTCATTGCTTTCTCCTTTGTGAGGGACCGTTTTTTATTACCTCACAAAACATTATACAACAAAAAATTTGAAAATACAACTAAATTTGGTATAATCATTATAGAATGTTTTTCTTTTTTGGGAGAGATAAGAATATGAAAGTAAGTGAGTTTTTAAAAGAAGAAGTATCCCCTTTGCTTTTGGGTGCTTTTTATAGTAGATATATTTTTTCTAACGATAACACAAAAATTTATACAGAAGTAAGTTATAAAATATCTAAATTTGTGGATGATTATAATTTTTTAATTAAATCAAAAAATTTATTATTGGAAAAATTAAATAAAATATCTCAACCTTTTTCTTTTTGGAAAGATTATACAAATACAAATAGTAAGAGACCGCAAATGGTTTTAAGATTTACACTTGAAAATGATCTAGGCCTTACAAAAGATAATTTTTACAATAGATTGAATGTAAAAATATTGAGTCAAGATTTTATTTATGACAATACTCTTAATGAGAGCAAGAAAATGTTTATTAGGGGTTTTGCAGAGTCTCGTGGGAGTATTGATACAACTCGTCCATTACTCTCATTAGACTATTTCTACAACTCTTTAAATGAAGTCAAAAGAGCAAGAATTCTTTATGACTATTTTAATGTTCCATTTAGTGTTTTAAACTTTAATCCAAGAGAATTACAAAACGATTATGTTACAGGTCGCAGAAAAAGAAATACACAATTAAGATTTAATTTATATTGGTATGTTAAAAACATTGGATTGCTTAATGATTATAAGATAGCAATAGTCAAAAAAGTTTATGATAATATTGAATATAACAAAGAAGAAAATGGAGTCAAATATTTTAATAGTCCAGAAATTGCTAATAGTAGAAAAGATACCTTCGATTTTATGTTAAGATATTATGCAAACAATATTTTCAATAAAAATCTCTCTGATTTTGAAGTAGAAAATTTAAGAAATGAGTTAAACTTTAATACTTCTTCAGATATAACTTCATTTAAAAGAGATTTAAGTTTGATCGAATTAATTAGAATAAATACTCCAGATGAATGTGCTAGCTGCAAAACTACAAAAACATACACACATAAGAATACTGGAAGACAATATTTCGAATATCATCATGTTATTTCTATTGGAAAAAATCATGAACTAGACGATGAAAATAATATAGTAAAACTATGTCCTACTTGTCATAGAATTGTAAAGAAAGGTTCAGCCCCAGAAGCTGAACAAAAAACAGTTATTAGAAACATTTTACATAATAGACCTAATGTTTTAGAATTTGCTCAACATATTTACGATTTAGAAGATTTTGAAGAGGTTGTAGATAAAATTTGGCGAAGTTTAAAGTAATTTATTAGAAGCAGGATAAGGAAATAGACTCAAAATCGTTTTTTTAGGCGTGAAGAAGCCTTATATAATAAGCCTTTCTGATGATTCACCCCTAAAAAGTTAAAGTTTCACTTTTGAGTCATTTCCCCTTATTGGACCAAGTGGGATACCCACTTGTCTTTTTTTGTCAAAAATATAGCAATATTATAAGAAAAATGTTATAATAATTATGGACTTTAAATAGTCCAAGTGTTTTTCGGTGTTATTCGCTTTTTAGTAAGTAATTATGAGAAAAACGAATAACAATCAATGTTTTATTGATTGTAAAGATATAGATGAAAACACTGCTGTTTTTAATTTTTATTCAAATGAACTAAAATTAGGTAAAGTCAATTTAAACTCAAAGCAGATAGAGAAAATATCTTTTCTTCTTGCTCATGATTTAAAAACCTTTGCCGAAACAAATGGCAACTTTTCAAACTTATCAGCAAATGCCGTTTATACTCATTTGCAAAACAATCAACAAAACAGAATGAGAAGAAGTTGAAATATACTTCTTCTTTTTTTGTTAAATATATAACTTGAACTTAAAAAATTTACATTGGAAAATTTAATTTTTATGATTTATAATCTATTTGATATTGTCTATTACTCTATGTTTGTGATATAATATTGTTAATTAACGGAGAAATTATGGATAAATACAGATTATATATAGATGAAAGTGGAACAGCATCTTTTAAAAATATGAATGGGAATAATAAATATTTAACGTTATCAGGAATTATTATCAAATCAACCGAAGTAAACAATATAAATTTTAATTTAAATAGATTAAAAAGTAAATATTTTAATTATGATATAGATTTAAGAAACATCATATTGCACAGAGAAGATATTTATAATAAAAGAAAAGGTTTTGAACCACTTAATGATGAAAATGTAAAAAATGAGTTTAATAAAGATTTAATTTCTTTTTTAGAAAACTCAACATATCATATTATAGGAGTAACAATAAATAAAGAATCAAGAGTTAAAAAATATAAATATCCACACGACCCATACACAACAGCTCTTGAAACTTTAATAAAAAGATATGTTCTATTTCTGGAAGAACACAACTCACGAGGTGATATTTTGCTTGAATCAAGAAATAAAAATGATAATGAAACATTAGAGAGAATATACCAAGAAATTTATAATAATGGTACCAAAAAAAATCGCAATACCATAGATATAGATTCGAGCAGATTTCAAAAATCACTTACATCTAAATCTCTAAAATTTAAAAATAAATCTGATAACTTAGCTGGTTTGCAAATTGCTGATTTATTAGCAAATCCATTAAGAAATAAACTGATACTTGTAAATGAACAAATAAATCAATTTTCCGATTTTTCACAAACTTTATATAATAAAATAGAAAATAAAATACGGTCAAACTCGAATGGCATTAGAGTCGGTTTTGGATTAGTATATTGTGAATAAAAAATGGGAGATAAAATCTCCCATTTTTCGACCCAAAGGTCTTCCTCCAATTAATGGATTAATAGTATTATAATACATTTTAATAAAAAATGCAACTTCGAACTAATTGTTTATTATAATCTTAATCCACTTATTCCCAATATATATTTTAGTGTTAGGATTGGATAACATACTTCCCGCCACGAGGAGGCTGATGGACGAAATTGTCTAATTCAGCCTCTTTTTCTTTTAAAATTTTATCATTTTCACAAAAATGAGAGTCCGAATTGTCGAAACTCCCATTTTTATTTTCAAAATTATTTTTACTTGTTTCTTTTTTCTCAAATTTTTCTAAAATTCTTTTTGCGTAAAGTTCGTCATTGTTTATCGCAAGTTCATTGTCGGCACTCTTGCTACCTCGCATAATCACAATAATTTTATCATTAAATAAAAGCACCTTTTTAATAAATCGGTTGAAAAATTCGTTTCGTTCAAACACATCGTCATAGTCTTTGCTGGCAAACAGTGATATAAAATTTCTGACATCTTCAAAGTTTAGTGGCTTATCAAACTTGCTCTTTTCTTCGGCAATTTTAAGTTGAATATCCGCCCTATCATTTTCAAGTTTGTAAAGCATTTCACGAAGAGTGAGTGAAACTATGCCCTGTTCCATATTTTTCACTAAGCTGTTGATTTTATTGTTTATCTGCCTGAGTTCCTTTTCAAGGCATTTAAGCACGACGTTGTTTGAAATCTCGGAGTTGTATCTGTCCACAACCATATGTGCAATCTCTTCAATTTTGCTTGGGATTAAAATGTATTTTTTAGTTTTATCAATAATAACCTGTTCAAGTTCGTGCTTGCGATAGTTTCTAAGCAGACAAAACTTGCTCTTTACCTTTTTGGTGTGGCACTTGTAGTATTTATAACTCGTTCCCATATGGCTGGAACCTGCCTCGGCAATCACGCTTTCACCACAGTATCCGCAGAAGATTTTACCCGTCAAAAAGTATGGGTCGTATTTATCCTTTTTGTAGTTCCTGCGATAGTGCTCCATCATACCATTTACTACTCGCCACAACTTTTCTTCAACAATCGGCGGAATTACATCTGTAAACACCTCACCGCCAAACTTTTCTATGCCCATATATCGTTGGTTGTGTAGCATCTTAGCGATCGCATTGCCGTTCCAGTTTTTGCCAGTTGACGTTCTTGAGCCCTGCGCATTTAAATGGTCTGCAATTTCGGTCGCCTTCTCGCCCACCGCATATGCATTAAACGCCTGCCGAACAAACTCTGCATGCTCTTCATCTATTTTCCATTTCTTATCTTCTACTTTGTAGCCATAGGTGACCTGCCCGCCTGTGTAGTAGCCCTTAATCAAACTTTCACGCACCCCACGCTTGACCTTTTGGCTGAGCTCTGCAGAATAATATTCCGCCATGCCTTCAAGCACGCTTTCCATCAAAATTCCACTGGCATCATCCGAAATATTTTCTCTTGCCGACAACACTCGCACCCCATTCTTTTTAAGTTTCATTTTATAGTTTGCACTGTCATATCTGTTCCTCGCAAATCGGTCCAGTTGATATACCAGAACATACTCAAACTCTTTTTTCTTGCTGTCCTCAATCATCTGCAAAAAGGCAGGCCTTCTGTCAGTTGTCCCAGAAAGCGCCCTGTCGATATATTCGTGAACAACCACATAATTATTGCGCTCTGCATACTCGTGGCACACACGAAGTTGCCCCTCTATTGACTGCTCCGTTTGTCTGTCACTAGAATATCTAGCATAAATTACAATTTTCTTCATAGCTTCTCCTAAAATAAAGTTTTCGCTCTTTTAAATATTTTTCAACACAAACACATACCACAAACTTTTTCATAAGTCCAGCACTAATCTGAATGATTTTTAATCTATTTTTTCTTTGGCTTGATATGAAAATACACTCCTTGGCGTCATTATTTTTATACTCTCGCCTCGCCTTAAGCTTACCAACAATTTCTCCACCAACTTTGAAACCGCCTCGGCGTATGCCTCTTCGTCAATCTCTATATTTGGCTCATTCAACACCTTCTTTGAAATTCTATCAATTACGATTGTATTGTTTAAATTTTGTTCATTCATAATTATTCTCCTCATCACAATTAGAGAGGCAATGAGTTAAATAATTTTTTGTTTAAAAATTTCATTCTTTATTGTTTTAAATAGCGTCTCCAAAAAGTATTACCTGCTAATCTTTTGGGAAGAGAAAAAACCATCTTAGGGTTAAATAAATTACATAAATTTAAAATTTCTAACTACTAATACTCTTGCCCAAAGCGAAAGTGGGTTTCCCACTTCTCGGCTAAACGTAGGTGGCGCAAAGTGCGTCAGTGCTAATAGGGGGTGCGTCAAAATATGCCTTTATTTTCTTGGCTTTTTGGCGTCATCCCAGCACTTTGAGCCACCTCTTTTCCTGCTTCAATAATTTTAACAATCAATTTGCCTATTTTCTCCAATTCCCAACCAAAATCAATAGCCACTTGCTTACTTTGCACTATGCCCATTACTCGCCCCAATTTTCTAAAATACCATTATCCTTTACACTTCCCTCGCCACTCATTTTGTTTGCCAAACACCGCCTATTTTCGCCGTCATCTCCTCTTTTATTTTTAAATCTAAATAAATATAATTATTAAGGCTTGTGTTTATAATGGAGATAATAAAGATATAAATATTAAATCCGCTTTAACACATTTTTCCAACTCGCGTATCAACTTTAACATTAAACACAAATCTAAATATCTTTCTTGCTTTTTACCATGCTAATTACTTACCCTATTTCCACTAAACATCTTCATTTATATTTACCCTCTCTCTACTCGCCAGCTATTATTGCAACCATCAAGCCTAGCCCCCTTATAATCACTTCGTACAAAACAAAACTGCCCGTTTCGTTATTCAAATAGTGATAAAACCAATTAGCTTTTTTAACTCAAAATAAAAAATGCCTCTCTATATAAGGCACTCTTGTTGCGTAAAAATTTCCCAATTTCGAGCAAATTCAACCCCTTTAACACATCTCCGCCACCATTATTCAACACACTTTTCAATCATCCAAAAACCAGCAAACCCTTATTTTATAAGCCTTTTCACCGCCCCCATAAAATTAATTTAACTTTTTATTCCCATTACCCCTCTTTCTCGCATTTTGTTGCACAAAAAAGCCACACCTCACAGTGTGACCATTTGCTTTTCCCTATTTTCTTTTATCTCAAAAAGAGAGGCAATAAGTATTTACTATTTATCTCTGTAAAAGGATAGTATATAATTAAGATATTTATTAAGTATAATTTTTGATTTACTTTCATACTTTGAGTTATCTATTATGCTTTTTACTTTTTGGATATAATTATATAAAATATTTTTATCATCAAATAAAAAGAAATTTACATAACTTTTAGATAAACTTTTTAAAATTTTATTAAGATATTTATCTATATTATTTATAACTTTAATAGAATATTCCCTATTTTTATTATACTTACTCTCCAAATAATTTTGAAATTTATTTTTAGTTCTTTTCTCAATATACTCTCTTACTTCCTTAGGCTCGGCGCCAGACGGTCTATGTATTAAAAAATAAACGCTTGGTTTATCTATATCAAAATAATCTAACAAGTCCTGAATAAACCAACAAGCATGAAGTGCAGTATGATTACAATTTACATATAAACCTTGCTTTATTTTTTTATGATTTGTTTTTTGTTCTTTTGTTATCATTGTTGCTTTTGACCACTGACATCTAAAATTATATATGTCAGATAACTTGTCTGTTTTTTTTGATAATAATAGTTCAAGAATTTTACAAATTAAACTACCCCAAGATTTTTCTTCTATACATACACCTTCAATTCTAATTTGATACGGAGTGGTATTTTCTAAAATATAATCTCTCTTTGTTAAATCTTCAATATAATATCTTTTATTCCCTTCAAAAACTACATTTTCAAAAACCTCGGCTTTTTGTTGTGATAATGCTTCAATCAACAATTGTTCCTGCATTTCTTCTTCAAATGTTGTTGTTTCGACATCTTCATTAGTTTCAAATTTATATAACATTTTTATATACCTTTATCTAATTGTATTAAGTGTTGATAAAAACTATTATTTGAATATTTATACTCAGATAGTAAAATTCTGGCACCACGATCAATATGAGCCTTTAAATACTTTGGAAAATATACTTCATCAGAAAGGGCTTGATTAGCGTTTTGAATTATTAATGCCTTAAACAATTCATCATATTCACCCGTGATTGTTTGTCTATTCAATTCTAAACCATCATTATCGGTATCAAATTTTAATGAATCAACAGGTTCTCTTAAAGATAAAGCGATGGCTATTTTGCATAATGCAAAAGGCTGTAAATGAACAGATGCACTTAATTGCTCAAAAATTATCATTGTTTCCTTTGATGTTTTTAACTTAAATACCATAATCATTCTCCGAAATATGTATCTTTTAATATTGTTGTTTGTCCATAACCATTTATTTTTAACATAAATTTATTTGATATTTTCTTATCTATTTGTTCTTTATATGATCCAATAATTTCCTCGTCTGTTGATAAAATAAATATCTGATTTTTTAATCCAAGGAAAAATTGTGAGACAATTTTAGATCTATGATTAGAATCGATTCTAGCAAATGGAGTATCAATAAAGAATGGAATATCTTTTCTACTCGTTTTTAATAATGCTAAATATAAAGACATTATAAAAACCTGTCTTTCTCCTTGTGAAAAAGGAGCGCTTATTGCAGATGGTAATTTAATATTTTCAACCTTACTTAATCTTAATTGATTTATATCATTTAAATATTTAGTATCAAATAATTCTAAAAATTTTGTTGAAGCATCTATGTCTAAATAGTTTTGTATGTGACTATAATCAACATCAACAAGCTTATATGGAATTATATTTATATTCTTATCTACTACGATTCCATCAATAAAATTATCTTTATTTATTATAGAAGAAAAACATTTTTTAAATTCTTCTTGTAAAAGTTGACTTTGTTGTCGAATTAGCTTATCTTCAAGCAATGTATAAACAGCTATTGCCCTAGCAGACATTTCATTAATTGATTTTGATTTTAATTGTTCTTCATATTTTTGCTTGTTTTTTTCAAAAGATAATCTATAATTTAACAAATCTTGCTCCAATGACAAAACTTCTGATTTTTTTCTCTCTATTGTCAATGATAGTTCCATAATAGATCTTTCTATTTTGTTTTTTTCGTCTACAAAATCTCCAAACGAATCTATTGTACTCTTAGCAAGTTTATCTCTTAATTTTTTACTTCTATTTAAAGATGATTTTATTTCTTTGCATGCATTTAAAACAGATTTAACATCAAACTCATTCTTTTCATCTATCTGAGTTTGTAGTTTTTTTATTTGATTTACACTCAAGTCAAATATTGAAGGTTTATTATCATTTTCTGATACCGAATCACAAATAATCTTAACAATCTTATCTGCAGTTATATCTGTTTTATTTAAAAATTTAGACAACCTATCTAAAAAATCTGTTCTTTTAACCAATTCTCTTACAAAAGACGATTTTAGACTTTCCTCTTCCTCTACTAAGCGATGTGATAAATTATTCATTTCCTTTTTTAGAATAATAAATGGTAGATAATTATTAGCTATATCTTTTAACCATCGACTCAATCCATCTCGTAAAGATTCTTCTTTAATAATCTCGCCGTTAAGATTTTTCCAATCTTCAAGCGATATACCTCCTTCTTTTTCATAATTTTTTTGTAAGGCTTGAATTTTAACTTGATTTATATCTAATAGATTCTCGAAGTTTTTTAACTCATCTTTAGTTATATTATATTTTTTCTCGCATTCTTCTAATTTTGTTTTTGATGAAATATAATCATCATAGGCAGAATTTTTGCCATCTCTTTTCTTAAAATTTCTTTCAAAATTTTCAACCATTAAGGAAATTGTGTCTAATCCATATAACTTCAAAAATGCATTTTTAAAATTTTTCCCATCATTGCCAAGGAAAAAATCTGCAATAGATTCCCCATCAAAAAAGTAAAAATTAAACATGTCTGGTGGAATTAGTAATTGTAAGTAATTATTAAAGTCAAGCAATTCATCATCTTGTAATTTCTCACCATTTTTTAATATATTAAAATTTTCAATAATTGACTTTTTTTCTTTAAGCCATTCTCGATGTAATGTATAAAAATTTTTCTGTTTCCCATCATTAAAAAACAAGTCTAATTCAATATATGCCTTAGAAGAATTATCATATTGCGTTTTCATATTCACAAGGCTATTAATAATTCGAAAATATTCTTTTCCTGGAGCATCAAAACCCCAAACTTTACAACCATACAAACAAGTTTTAATTGCCTTAAAAAAGGTTGTTTTTCCAGCTCCATTTTTACCGCCAATCAAAACCATATTTTTATTTTTATTTATGGTTATTTCAAACTCATTTTTATTAACATATGGACCTATATTATATAATTCAATTCTTTTGATCTTCATTTTTTAACCCCGATTTTATGGTTTCATAATGAATCCATTCTTGATTGATTAATTTGTCAAATTCTTTTTGCACTTTAGATGATTTAGCAGCATATTTATTTGCATTAATAGATACAATTAATTTTGTTATTAGTTCAAAAGGAATATCTGCTTCTTCTGCACCTTTCTTTAATTCTTCGACCACTTTATCTTCATAAAGCGGTTCCTTATATTCATCCCATGGTAACTTTTTTCCAAAAACTTCATAGTAGATATCAACTAATTTACGTCTTGTTAAATCTCCCTCGGAATCCCAGACCGTATCAATCATTTTTAGTTCATCTAACGTAATTAATTCAAACCCAGTTTCTTTTTCGACCATCAACAATCTTTTAAGAATCTCTTGCCTTGCTGACATTTTAAATGGTCCAAAACCATATTCACCATTTTCCTTTTGATAAACCTTTCCATTTCTTCTTTTATTATCTCTAAAATTAGGGTCTTGCCTTATGCTAACTAACCAATTCCTAAAGTCCCTCAGTGGTATTAATTCAGTAGATCCATGATTTATAAAATTTTGCAAAGATTTATCTTCTTTAACAATTGTACAACACCAACAACCAAAGCGAGAATTACCTGTAACTGGAATTTTATTTTTATCAATCTCACCAATTACACTTTGTTCTTCGCCTAAATTTTCCCCTTGATACAAACTAAATAAATATTTCATATCAACGCCCCAACTACTGATGCCATTATTTTTTAATAAATATTCCCAAACTAAATCATTTTTTATTTCAGTTAAAGGATTATAAACATAAGCACCCTTTATATCACTATGTGGAATTAAAATTTTCCCTTCAATTTCCCTTGATGATATACTCCTCATACGAGCCAAACTTTCAGCCTTTCTAACCCCGAGCAATAAAACTACCTGACCATACTTTTCAATAATTTCATTTGTATACTTGTTCATTGGAATAATCTTTAATCGCTCTGTACACCACCTAAAGCCAGGTGGTTCTGGAGTTGGATAACCTAGCCCAATAACTAAATTCCAATATGATTGTGTAACATCGGGATAAATAATATCAGCCTGAATATTTGCATTTATTTTTTGAGAAAATTCGTTTATTTTTTGAGATGAAGTGTGCATATATTTTTTTACTATTGGATTTTCAACGCCTGTATCGGAAGTAACAATGAAAATTTTTTTATTTCTTTCATATTCTGGTAATCTAGTAACAACCTCAATAACTAAAGAAACAAGTAAAGATGAATCTTTACCTCCACTATAACCAATTAACCAAGGTCTGTTATCATGTTTATAGACGAAAGTCATTTCTTCTATAATATCTTCAAATACTTTGAATTTATCTTTTGATTTCATTTTCCTTCACCTTCTCTTCTTTTGATAATTCGATCTTTAATTTTATCTTTAAGTAATTACATAATTTTATTATTGAATCTTCATTGTTAACTATATTACCATGTTGATTTATTATTCTTCCAACCCACTCTGGATTACACCTAAACCAATCAATGGAATTTAACGATTTTAAGGTTGACAAATCCAAATTATTTTCATAAAAATATCTTCCTAATCTTCCAAAGGCATTTAGTGTTACACCTAATGTCAAGATATAATCTTCTCTCAATGACTTTTTGTAAATTTCTTTATTTTCTAACATTTTCCATTCTTTAATACTATTAAAAATTGAATTCCAGTATTTGAACAAAAATTGCTCAGCATCTTCATCTTTATCATCTTTTAAAATACGTTTATTTGCCCTTAAAAAATTTGCTAAAGTAAATAATTTAGAAGAGTTCTTCCCTAAATTATCTTTCTCTTTGTCAATATATTTGTTTAAAAAAGGTATTTTCTTTATAATATCTTTTACAATTTTCCCGATGTCATCTCGGTCATCATATAAAGTTGATAATGACTTTGTCGGTTTTATAGCATATTTATTAAGGTCAGCAAACATTTGTTGACTACGTTTTAAACCTTCATCCTTAAAAAACACAATTGCTATTGTTTCTTTTGCCAGAGATCTATCCTCTTTTAATGCAGCTTCTATAGCCGCTTTTCTGTGTTGCCCATCATTAATCAGAAATACCGAATCCATATCAATTTTTAAAATTCCAATATTTTTATCAAGTTCTGAAGGAATAAACTCAAAATTTCCGTCTATCGAGGCTGATAATGCTGAAAAAACATATGTATTTCTATTTTTTAATATATAATCTCTAATCTCAGGAATTCTATTTTCATTTATACAACGTTGAGCACGGTATTCTGGGAGAATATAATCAACATCATTTTCAAATATTTTACACAACAGATTTAAAGGAACCATAGCAATATAATACTCCCTATTTGCCTGTAATCCACTAACAACAGAAAATGTATAAGATAGCCCCACAAAATCCTCCTAAAGAAAATACTTACGTATATACGTAAGTATATCATATGTACTTATAAAAAGCAAATAAAAAACATATTTTTAAATATTCTCTAATGTAATATTCTTTAATAACTCTTCATAATTTGACTCTTCTAAAGACGAAAAGTATTTATACAATTCATCTAGTGCAATTAAGGATGATTGTGAATCAATATGTTTAAAAATTTGCTCAATCCCATAATTTGCAAATCCAGTCAAAAAAGAAGCTGGCGAAAATTTATTTAAAGAAAAATCTGGGTCAAATGCTAATTTTAATCTGTCATCAATACTTAAATTTATTGTTTTACTGTTTATAATTGCATTTTGTAACATAAAATCTAATAGTTCACGCAAATCAATATTTGTCAGACTCATATAAGTATTTCTACCAATAGTTTTTTGTCCAAATGATTGTTCTTCTGAACTTGATAATGTTTTATCTTCTTTTATCCCAATAGAACATGCTAATATATATACATCAACCAAACGATTAAAAATATCTAATCCGTTCTTACTGCATAATTCATTATCAGCTCTTTCCCATAATGGATGCGTAAGAATAATATCTGAATTTAAAATCATTTTAATACACTCCTTTTCTCTAAAATTGCAGTAATATCATCTGGTCCACCTTTACTCAATGTTGCCCTCTCTTGGCTATCATTTTTAATTACATAAAAATCGTATAAACTTGTATCATCTAATAAAAATTTTATTTTATTTAAATCAAGTGTTAATAATATTGTTTGTTTTGAAACCTCAGGCAAAGTTTTAAATATATGCTCAGATTGTGCGTTTCCTGTAAAAGCAAAAGGAGCATCTATGATGATAGGATTTTCATTGTTCTCCATTTTACATTCTTGTAAAGCCTTAATTATACCAATAACATATGAATACTCATCGACTGCTAATTGTCCACCAGTTAGATACGTCGTTCTTAAAGAGAAATCATCATTAACAAATTGAATTTGATCAATATCTAATTCTGTTTGGGTTGTTAATTTTTTAAATATATCCCTAACACACTTGTTTAAGGTTAACTTAACCTCTTCTTCTCTTTGCTGTTTTTCATTTTCAAGATTAGCTCTAATTCCCTCAAAAAAATCAATTTTTTCAGTCATTTCAAATGAAATTTTTGAATTTCTTATTATATTATTTAATTGTTTGTTTGCCATTTCATAAATCTGTTTCTTTTGAGCGATTTTTCCTTCATATCCTGCTTTTTCTCTACTTAATGCATCAAGATCGATTTTTATTTGTTCTAGCTCTGAAACAAGATCCTTAGAATCATCCAAACGTTTAAGTTCTTCTTCATTATCGTGAATATTTACTTCTAATTCTGATATTTTTTTCTCGCATGTTGTTATATTAGCTAAATATTTTTCATACTCCATAATCATAATTTGAGATAAACTAATTTGGTGTTTTGATTTAGATACAAATTGCCCAAATTGATAATCATACGAATCTGGTGGCATTACACCAATTATAGCCTCTATTTTGTCTTTTGAATCTTTGTCAAGCTCTCTGCCACAAACACATACATTTTTTTTGATAATCTCTTTTAATAGTGGCTTACTTAAATTCTCAAAAACATTTTTATATGAAGAATTGAACATCCTATTTTTCTCACGCAAAATAGAACTACTATCACTTGTTTTTCTTGACAGAAATAAATATGGATAATATTTGTAAAACAGATCTCCTATTTTATGTCTGATTTCTTTTATCTCATTTTCATTTTTAGCAATAGCATCATAATTCAATTTTAATAATTGATTAATACTTTCTTTGTTATTAGCTTGTCCCAATATTTTAAAAATTTCATCTCTTCTAGCATTTTTAATATCTATAGCAGACATCACATCCTTGCGCTTTTCTTTCATCAGTTCGATTGTTTCATACATCTCTTGTATATTCTCTTGCATCTCAGGTGCCGACATATTATTAATTGTCTGTGTCATCTTAGATGTCATTTCATTTTGATAATATCCAAGAACTGAATTTCTCTTGCTGTTTTTACCAAGATGATTTAAGGCATTAGCATAAGCATCCAAACCAAACAATTGATGAATAGCCTTTTTTAATTCCTTTGAGTCCAAAACGATATCTCTGGCTTTCTCCCCATCAAGCAAGAAATATTTTGACAATCCTTTTGGCAGTATCATATTAATTTTATTATAAATATCTCCGTTGTATGGTTGCCAATTGTTATCGATTAAATGCATTAAGGTAAAGTCTGTTTTTTCAACTCTCGAGTTTTTTGCATTTAATGCATAACCAAAATACAGAACCTTAGAAAGACTATACTTAACTCCAAGATGTTCAAAATCAATTTTCCCCGAAACTCTAACTTGTTCACCACTTTTGCACCCCGCAAAAGCACTTAAATTAAATAATGGTTTATCATTGTTTAAACCAAAATCAGGATCCCCATAAAACATCCATCTAAAAAATTGTAAAAGAGAAGATTTTCCATAACCTGAATCACCATATATTAGAGTGATTTTACCATTGTTATTGAGAACTAATTCATTTTTACCATAATAACATCTAAAATTCTCAATTATAACATTATTTATTATCATTCTTCTTCATCTCCTCATAAATGCGAATAATTTTAGCCACCATTTGTTTATCATCACTTTTATTGATAGTCGAAATGTTTTCTTTTTCTAATTCTAAAATTTTTTCTTTGAACATTATTTGTTCATTAGTTAAACTAGTCATCTAAATCTCCTCCATATGTAAACTCATTATTGAACAAAATATCTTTTTTTGTTAGATTGTATGAGATTAAAAGTTCTTCTAATTTTTCATTTAAATCACTACTATTCAAAGCCAATCTACTGTACTCATAATAACGCCGTAATTCAATTTCAATAAATGATTTATTTTCAGTTGATGGTAATACAATTACATCATAAATATCTGCTTTTTGTTTTTCTTTATGAGTATCTGGGTCTATATATAGTCTTAAAATTCTACCCCTTCTTTGAACGAACTCACGATAATTATCATTACTTGATAATATTAATGCACTTTTAATTGATGGAATATTTATACCCTCGTCTAAACAACGAATTGCGACTAAATAATTTATTTTCCCTTTATTAAAATTATCTATCAGTTGCAATCTCGTATTGATATCTTCTGAAGCTGTAAATTTTGAAGCTTTAACTGTAGGTCCTAATGGTAAAATCGAATTATTTATAAGCGATAAAACATGCTCCAAATGCCTGATTTCTTCTTTTTCAGTACTTACTTTCCCATCGCTACAATATATTATAGTATGATCTTTATCTTCTATCTCATTAAAAATTTTAGGAAGATTAGTAAGTTTTTCTTCTGCCATTGAAATCGCCTTCAATCGTCCCCTATATCCAATAGTAAATTTTTCTTCATCAATAATTGTATTAGTTTTTGGATCAAATGCTGACAACATCATTTGTGTATATTTTGCAAACTTACTTTCATCATCTTCAGTGGCATAGACAAACATAGGATGATATTCATAATTTACCAAATATTTCCCGATAGCCTTTTCAATTGGGAAGTCTATTACTTTTCCTCCAAACCAATTTAATAAAATCTTTGTTTTATCCTCATCATTTCCAAACACTGGAGTGGCGGATAATCCCAATTTATACACATATTTAGAAGATAATTCATCAGATATATTATTATAAAAATTATGGGCTTCATCAACAATTAGTAACTTTTTATATTCAATTTTATCATATAACTTTAAATATTTTTCTAAAAAGAAACTTTTAATAGTTGTTATTACAATAATTGGTTTATAAGATTCTTTTGAGGATAAGTAACTAGCATATATTTTTGTTTCTGCATCCTTTACTTCGCCATGAACACACACTATATGTGCATCTGGGAAAAATTCTTTTGCATCCTCTTCCCATTGCGAAACGAGATGTTTATAAGGAACAGCAATTACAGTAAAAACATTTTCTTGAGTAATAATGTCTTTAATGGTGTATAAAGAAGTTATTGTTTTTCCTGTACCTGTAGCCATTACAAAAAAACCAGTATGATTGTTATTGTTCCAGTTAGTTTTAGCCTCCTCCTGATATGGTCTCATTTTATATTTTATTTTCTTTCTAGAGTAGATCCCCGTGTGTTCTACTTTCTCAATTAGTTCTGACTTAAAGGCATCCATAAAATCAAACACCTGTAAGTCTTCATTTTCATTATTCCAAATACTATTAAACTCAGACGTTTCATCATGTATACGCCCATCATAGTCGAGCCAGCTTTTGTAAACTCTGATCTTTTCATAATTTGAATTATAGCCATTAGCACTTTCATTATTTGAGCCAACGCAGGCAATAACATTACCTGAAAAATCTTCTAATATTGCAAGCTTATCATGATAAATTCCACCTTGTTTTAAAACAATTTTAATGTCTACAATATCTTCTTTTATCAATAAATAGAGAATTTTGGCATTATCATCACTCAGTTCTAAAAGTGTGTTTTTAACTTCCTTGACAAATTGATTTTTGACTATTTCTCTAGCATCATATCCTTGTTGAATTGCAAGAACATCCTCTTCACTCAATTTTGGTGAGGTTGCCAAATAAATATGTCCCCCATTTTTAGCCATAGTTAATATTCCGTCACCAATAAAATTTAATGCAGAAGAACTAAAAAAACCAACACTGCGTTTATAAACTTTTGAGCAAGAAAGCAAAGGATTTATAATATCTGAAAAAGAATCCTCCCCAACACTTTTATATGAAATATTAATATCAAAATCCTTAAAGTTCATTATTATCCCCCTATTCTTTTATTCTTTTCATCAAGTTTACCATAATTTTTATTACTAAATGATTATATTCATTCATAAAATCATAATTATAATACCTATTTATATCTGCATTAAGGTCATTACTAGCACTAAATTTTTGTGATAAATCAGGAAACAAACCTTCTGCTTCTTTAATAAACATTTTAGAAAAATCACATTTAATATTATTGAGATTAGATTTTAAAACATCTATCTTTCTATTAATATCAAAATTTTCTATGTCATTGTTTATATCCCTAGGAATAAATATAAAATTAAAAATACTATTTTTGTAATTTTTCAAAATTTGTTTGTTATACAAAATCGTTTGGTTCTCATTACTCTTAAAAATTAAAAATTTACCAGACGCATTTATTAAAAAATGTTCTATTGAAAAATTATTTTTATCAGAAAGGTAATTCTTCAATTTTTCAAAGTTTCCCCCTCTAATTACTACTTTGTCACCTTTTATTTGATAAAAATTATATATAGAAGCTAAGATTTGAGCATTATACCTTTGATCCGATTCATTATTTTCGTTTATACTAACTGCATAATTACCAATCGGATAACTACCACTGGTAAATGTTACGATTTCTTCCATTATTTTATTATGAATAGAGTTTTCTTTTAAAATAGGGATTATATTGACTATATCTTTTTTATTTTTTAAGATTAAATACAAATTAATATAAAATATTATTGCATATATGTCTTTTATCTGCTTTTTATTATACGAGATATCATTTGTCAATCCTGTTAAAGTTAGTATGTATTTTACAACAAGTGATTTAAAAATTACCTTATCTCCCAAAAGTATTTTTGCCAAATAATTACTTATTACATCATATTCTGAACTGTCAATATTTCCCTTTTTTAGAAGTATTTTTAATGAATTTGGAACTCCAGTAGGACTTTGAATTATATCTCCAATAATGGCCAATGTGTTATTCATCTCCGTAAACATATTTTTAAAAAAACTATTACTATTAATAACTTTTACTATGTGTTCTCCCGCAAAATATTTATCTCCGCCAATTTCAACATCATTAGATATTAAAAAATCATTACCAAACTTAATTTCTTTATATTTTTCATCTTTATAGATATAACAATACATAAAATGTTGTAAAAAATCACATAAAGAATAATTCTTAAATGTTAAATCCCCATTGTTGATTCTTATTATATGTTGTTTAAATTTAGTCCATAATGGCTTCATCTCTGTCATACAGCCTAAAGAAAATAAATATCCCTTAAAAATATCTTCATTGTCAAGTTTTAACCCTTTCAGATTTACATCAAGAAAATATTGTATACTTTCTTTTTCCATATCATCATCAGATATAATTAAATTAAAATTGCTTTTACACAAATGATCATAAAACTTAATTGCTTTTGTTTTACTATTTAAAAATTCAGATGAGATTATTTCTTCGTACAATTCTACATACTTTTTCTTTTGACTATACAAATCTCCTTCCTCAAGAATTCTCAAATTATTTTCATTAATATCGTCAATAGAATAATTATTGTTCTTTAAAATATTAAATGTTGTAAAATTTTCAGTAACTAATTCACAATTATTTAAAATATCAATGTCTTCGCCAAATTTTTTCTTTAAAAAATCTAAAATCATATACAAAATTGTAATTCTTTGTTGTCCATCAATTATTAAAAATGAATTTTTATCAAGTTCGCTATCTAATATTATGTTTCCCAAAAATTTATCACTCTCAGAAATATCCCTTATTAATTCAATGACTTGCTTCTTTTCCCATCTTAATTCCCTTTGAAAACTTGGTATAATATATTTTCTATCTTTTTTAAGAGAAAATGCTTTGCTTTTGCCCTTTTCCCCTTCTGCAATCAACTCGGCATCTAAATTAGAAAAAAACTTTTTTAAATTAATTATTGTTCCAATTATTCTTGACATAAAGTACCTCTTTTGTTTTATGATTTTTAAACATTAAAATATTTTTCAGTGATTTTTAATTAAAAAAACAGCATTTAAACTAATTATTACATTCCCTATCATACAAGTTAGAATTTTCTTAATCCTTCATTAATAATATTCAAAACACATATTAATCAAGATTAATAATTGAAACATTTTTTATAGCCATTAATTTCAATTGGCACTTAATCCATAGTTAACTCATAAACAAGTGAATGTTTGTGAAATCTTCGTAAAATCTAATATATTATATATTACTACTTATCTAGGACAATCCTTCGCTCTGCTCTTTCTGGTTTTTTAGAGTTTTCAGGAATTATCCATGTCTTGCCTTTAAGCTCTGCACCTTTTACTCTACCTTGCTGGCAGTAGTTTCGTACTGACCTTTCACTTATCTTCCACTTCTTAGCTATTTCGCTAACTGTTGAAACACCCATTAAACATAATACCTCACCTTTTAGATATCTAAATTATAGCCGATAACGATATTTAAGTCAATTAATCCACAAAATAAAATTGCCGACATCGGCAATTTTATTAATACTACTCAACATATAAATATACAAAGCTATTTCAAAATATTGAAAAGCACATGCTTATATTTATACTCTACCATACTTGTTTTGAATTTCTATCCTTACATCTTCTACATTTTTGCTAACTTGAGATAATCTATCATAATCTCTCCGCAACTTATAACACTCATCTAAATATTCTTTACTATTTAAAAACTCTTTATTGTATATAAAATTTTGATATGCCTCATGACACCAATGATTTCTTTTTTCTGTCATTTGCATTAAAAAATTATAATCGCTTGCAGATAAATATGGTTTTTTATCACTAAAATCGAGTTCTTTTAATTTTTTTATTGTTTGTCCAAGAGACCACTTCTCAACTTTAATTAGATTGTCATAATAATCACCTTTAAGCATTGAAGCATAAATTCTTTTTATATCATGTTCAATTATTTGACAATGCATAATTGTTTTCCCAATAATATTATGAAATTCATCTAAATTCATAAAAGCTCCTTCATCAGTTTCATTATAACATTATTATTTTAAAAATTCATCTTTTTGATAAGATTTTCTACATCAAAATTTTGTGTTACATTTACTCCACGTAAAACCCATAAGCAAATAAGTGCCTATATGTAATTATCTCATGAGTGGGGATGTAGTCGATGAACTTAATGTGGTTTGAAAATTTTTGAATGGTGAGTGTCAAATTTTTGTTTTTGCCTTTGGGTCTTCCCCTTTTCTTGTTTTTGGTTTCAACCTTATCATTTGCAGTTCCAGTTTTATCAATTTCAGTTTCAACCTCCCCTTTTTCGGGATTGTCTTTTGATATTTTTTCAAAAGGTTCGAATTCAGATACTCTACTTCCGCCAATAGAAAGTCATACGAAACAACCGTTAGGATTTGTTTCGTATTTTTATTTGTGGGATTGCTTTGGAATTGTTATAAATTTTGAAAGACCTAAAATAGAAAACTCATCTCATTTGAACTGGATTCATCAAAAAAGAGATGAGCATGGAACTTGGATTAAAAATAAGGTAGATTATTGAAAAATCTATCTTTTTATAATTCACTTATTACTTTAATTCTTATCATTTTAACAATCTCAAATTTACATAATGATTTAAATTACAAAATCTGGAAGATTCATCTTATTCTTTATTTGTATAAATGTTTTCTATCTAAATATTTCTCTGATAAATAATTTTAAATTTTATTATATTTTATAAAATTAGACTTGTGAGAATTATTTGCCTTATTTTTATTAATTCACATCAAGTCTTTTTTATATATCACTTGTTGTATATACATTTGTATTTTTTTAAATATTATTTAATTTGATTGTTGCATTTTTTCTTATCATTAATTATTATTTATTATTTATTTTTATCATTTAATTTATAATTATTGACTAATATATAATCATATCAATTATTCTATTGTTTTTTAATGTTGCCAGTAATTAATATATTTATTTTTTATGTTTATGTTTGTTTATAAATTTACTACTAATTATCATTTGACTTATAATTTTATTATTTGACTAGTATTTTATGTTAGATATATTTTATATTTTAATATATTTCATTTGCTAATATTCTCTTTTTGTGATATAATATAATATATATAAGGAGAGGTGTATGAAAAGAAAAATATTTAGTTTTGCTTTCGCTTTTATTTTATTACTCACCGGTAGTATTGTACTTTCTGCTTGTGGCAATAAAGATAAAAATGTTGCTTTAAATATTGAAAGCAAAGATTATGTTAGTGTTTATATGTTAAAAGACGGAACTTATTACATGTCGTCTCATTTAAAATATGGTTCGGATCAAAAGTTTTATATTTCTCTTGTTGATTATTACGATATTGATAGTTTGAAAATTTATAATAACGGTTCAGAGATTAGTTGGACTAAAAATGAAAATTTGACACCTTCTGAATCTGTAAGTGGAACACAAATAGAAGTGGGTCACTTTACCTTAACTGATATTAAGAGTGATGTAAATTTGACATTTAGTTGTGAAGAAAAATTGATTTCATTTGATGTTAAGGTTATTGATAGTTCAATAGGTGAAGATCACGTTGTAAGTTGGGGCGAATTGACAAAGGATCAACAATATATCTTAAATTCATTGAGAATATTTGACAATAAAACTATTGGCAACATGTTATACGCTAATACTACTGCTACGGTTACTTATTCTGACATTATTGATGGAATAAAAATTACGGACACAAGAAATAAATTTGGAGATATAAATAATCATTTTATAACAAATGGTAATTTAGATTTTATCTACGATTCTGAAAATAAAAACGAATATTTGCTATTTTTCCCTTTTGGTGTTAATTTTAACAATACAATTATGATTGATGTTAGCTATTTGAATTACAGTACATGGTATTTTGACAACAATAGTGGAGATATTGTAAATATTAGCAGTGCTGACCCAACATACAATATAGGAGCGAATGAAAATAAGTCTTTTGTGATTACTATTGATGCTAAAAATGGAGTTGATATATCTAATGCTGAACTATATATAAATGGCACTAAAATTGATATGGTTGATAATAGTTACACAATCAATACAGCAATTAATACGCCTCTATCATACATAGAAAATTTTAATCAAGAATCAGCAAGTTTATATCTTGGTAAATATGAAATAGAATTGAAAAATGTAGATTTTTCAACTGCTACTAATATTTGTAAATTGGTAGGTGGAGCATATAATAGCGAATATGCTTATTACCATAACAATGATGAGACATATTATTTGTACGATCCGTCAGAAGATTACAAAAAAGCAAGTTTTGAATTTGAATACGAATTTTATGATAGAGATTTACAAGATCCTAATGCTAATACTGATAAAACTTTGAAAATATTGATATACAATAATGATACAAAACAGACAGAAGAAATAACAATAAATATTGATAAACATAAAGAGCTTTTCACTTTGGGTAATGGCAATTATTATAATATAGATAATGACTATGTGGAAAATTTGAGCATATATTTTAGTATTAGTACTGCCGATGAATTTGGTGGTATTAGCGGATTTAGTCTATCAGGTGATTTACCTATCATAAATGGCACTTACACTATTACTATTGAATAATAAAAATATATAAAAAATAAATTAATTATAAAAAAACGAACAATAATAAAAAATTATAAACAAATATTGTATAAACAATATATAATAATATCATTTTATAGTTTGGATTAAATTGTTCGTTTTTTATGTATAAAAATTATTTTATATTTTAATATTTATCTTTATTTTTTTATTTTTAATATTTACATTTTATTTATTACTTTATTGATAATAATCAGTTTTAAAATAAGTTTATTAAAAATAAATTTGTGAATAAATTACTCTTTTTGTTTATTTAATTTTTGGTCGTTTAGATATGTGTGGCGCCTATTTTTTGCGTCCTTTTCGCTCTCTTCATACAACTTTTCTTTATTGTCTGGGTTCATTTTTGATAGAATTGAGAAACGGTTTTCTGTGTCTAAAAATTCTGAATAATTCATTGTAGGTTCAAAACTATCAACGTGCATAGGTTCGTCTAAACTTGGGTTATATCTAAATAAGGTGTTGTATCCGCTCTTCACCGCATCAAAGGCATGTTTAGGACCTTTCCTTAAATCGTAGCCATGTGAAATACAAGGCGCATATGCAATAATAACACTTGGGCCATTATACTGCTCTGCTTCAATAAACGCAGTTACACATTGGTCTGGATTAGCACCCATTGAAACAGTTGCAACATACACATCTTTGTATGTCATAAGCATACTTGCCAAGTCTTTTTTCTTTGTTGTTTTACCTGTTAAATTAAATTTTGCGCTTGCTCCGCGTGGTGTTGATTTACTTGTTTGACCACCAGTATTTGAATACACTTCGGTGTCTAACACTAAAATATTTACATTTTCATCGCTTGCAACCACATGGTCAAGCCCGCCAAAACCAATATCATATGCCCAACCATCACCGCCAATTATCCATATGCTAGGGCTTGTGATTAAAGATAGATTGTCAAACAAATAGATGTCGTCACCCTTAACTATGTGACCACGTTTATAATCTTTAAGTTTTAAAATTAGTTGCTTGTTATATTCGTGATTTTCAGTGTTTTTTATAAATGGTTCAACAAGTTTTTTAATTGGCTCACTAAGATTTTTAGTTTTCAATTCACTAATAAACCTATTTCTCTCCGCTTTTCTAGCAACAGATATGCCATAGCCAAATTCAGCATTGTCTTCAAATAGCGAGTTTGCCCAACTTGGGCCAAAACCTTGTTTATCTTTGCTATACGGACAAGTTGGATATGTTCCGCCATAGATTGACGAGCAACCTGTTGCATTAGCAATCAACATTCTATCACCAAAAAGTTGAGTTGCAAGTTTGATATAAGGCGTTTCACCGCAACCAGCGCACGCCCCACTAAACTCAAAATACGGCTTTTTAAACTGCACACCTTTAACTGTGTTTGGTGTGAACGGTGTGATTTGTGGAAGAGTTAACATAAACTCTTCATTTGCAATTTCTTTATCACGAATTTTATCACTCTCGGTCATAATTAGTGCTTTAACTGGGCAAATCTCACTGCACACGCCACAACCAGTGCAATCAAGTGTGTTTACTTGCATTCTATAATTTCCGTCGCAAATAAACGCTTTTTTGCTTGTAAACGTCTTTGGAACTTTTTGTTTGTCGTCAAAAATCACTGGTCTAATTGCAGCATGTGGGCAAATCATTGTGCATCTTCCACATTGAATGCACTTTTCACTTATCCAATCAGGCATTTCTGTTGCCAATGCACGTTTTTCAAACTTTGTTGTGTCGGTTGGCATTCTACCGCGCTCGTCGAATTTGCTAACTGGGATATCATTCCCTTCTTGGTTAGATGTTGGAACAATAATCTCTTCGTAGTAATCAGACTGCATAACTTTACATACAGGTGTGTCGTTGATAGTTAAACGAGATGTGTCCACCGTGATGTAATTACCTTCTGCTTCTGTAATCGCGCCAAGGTTTGCATCAACTATCTTTTGACCTTTTTTCATATACGACTTAACAATCGCATTTTTTATCTCTTTCATGGCAACGTCAAACGGAAGAAGGTCACTCACCTTAAATAGCACCGTTTGCATTACCGTGTTAATTTTAGCGCCTAAACCGTATTTTTTAGCAATTTCGTTTGCATCAATGGTGTATAATTTGATTTTTTTATCAATAATATCCTGCTTCATTTTGTTTGGCATAAGTTTGTTTAGTGTTTCAAAATCGTAGTGTGAATTTAGGATCATTATACCATTTTTCTTTAAACAGTCGGTCATGTCATATTTTTCAATAAAACCAACGTTATTGCACATCATTAAATCAACTTTTTGTGGGTTGAATGGTGCGTTGATTGGTAGAAAACTTGAACGCATGTGAGAGATTGTTAGGCTTCCAGACTTCTTTGAGTCGTAATCAAAATAACCTTGCACAAAACTAGTTGTTGCGTCCCCTAAAATTTTAATAGTGTTTTTAACTGAACTAACGCTTCCGTCGCTTCCAAGCCCATACACGCGCATGGTGAAGTTTGAAACTTTGTCAACATAACTTTCTTTAACTTCTAAATTAGTTTGATTTACATCGTCGTAAATTCCAACAGTGAAACCATCTTTTCTTCTGCCTATCATATTTTCAAAAACGCTAATTGCCATATCAGGAGTGAATTCTTTTCCACCTAAACCATAACAACCTGAATACGTTTTTGCATGCACGTCATGTTTTTGCATAGCCGACATTACGTATGAAGACAATGTATCCACCCCATTCATGTCAATATTGCGCTCTAATATTGTGATATTTTTTACTTTTTTTGGAAGTTTTTTAATAAAATTTTCTTCGTCGAAAGGTTTTAACATTCTAACCTTTATAATAGCTACATCGCCTTTATATTGCTTCTGAGCCATGATTAAAACGTCACTGGCACTACCCATTGCAACCACAACGTTTTTAGCATTTGGTTTACCATAATACTCAATTGTATCATAATGCCTGTTTGTGATTGTTTCTTGACGGCGAAGTGCGTATTTGAAATCGTCTATTGCAGACTTATATTTTTCGAGCGAACGAAGCCTGTTTTGCATAAATACGTCTGGGTTTTGGTTAGTACCTGCTGAAAAAGGTGAAAAATTGTTCATTGCTTCACGCTTGAAATCTGTTATTTCATTAAAATTGACAATCTTTTTTAAATCTTCTAACTCAGTTAGATAAACCGTGTTGAGTTCGTGACTAGTTCTAAAACCATCAAAGAAACATATGTACGGAATATGTGAGCGCAAACTTGCAAGTTCGCACGCTATTGCAATATCGTTCACTTCTTGAACGCTCGAACAATTCACAATGTTAAAACCTGTTTTCAAACATGCGTATATATCACTGTAATCACAGAATATGCTTAACGCGTGAGTTGCAACTGCACGTGCGGCAACGTAAAACACGCATGGGTGACCTTCACCTGCGATTTTATACATATTGGGTATCATAAGTAATAACCCTTGACTTGAAGTGAACGTTGTAGTTTTGGCGCCAGCCATTAAACTTCCATGCACTGCACCAGCAACACCTGCTTCACTCTGCATTTCACGAAGCGTTAAGGTTGAATTAAAAATGTTCTTTTTATTTTCAAACACAAATTGGTCACAATTCTCAGCCATAGGGCTTGAAGGTGTGATTGGATATATCATTGCCACTTCGTTCATCATGTATGCAATGTTTGAAGCAACGTAGTTTCCGTCAACTGTAACTTTTTTCATTTTTACCCCTTTTTAAATAGTATACCAAAATTATATAATAATTAAAAAATTTTATCAATTAAAAAAGCATTGTTTGATTTTGATTTGATATTTTATGTCTACTTTTATATTAAAAGAATGTTAAAAAATTGCACAATCAAAAATTATTTTTCAAATTTTAAAATAAAAAAATTAAAAAATTTTATAAAAATATTAAAAATAACGCAATTTTTCATTAATTTTAATAATTATTTGATTATTTTTAAAAATTTTTATATAATTATTTTATGAAATATTTAATGACAATAACCTATGACGGAAAAAATTATAACGGCTTCCAACGCCAAAATGATAAGCCAACTATTCAAAGTGAAGTTGAACATGCTCTTGAAATTTTACTAAAAGAAAAAATTGAAATTATTGGAAGTGGAAGAACTGACGCCAAAGTTTCCGCATATAAGCAGACGATAAATTTTGAAACAGATAAGCAAATAGATAAAGATAAATTCATTTACTCAATGAATGGAATTTTACAAAATGATATAAAAGTTTTAGATATAATTCAATCGAATATACATGCTCGTTTCACAGAAAAAAAGAAAACTTATTTATATAAAATGTATATATCAGAATTTGCTCACCCACTTTATAAAGACCGCTTAACTATCAGCAAAAATATTGATATTAAAGCCATGAAAAAATTTTTAAAAATGATTAAAGGAACTCACGATTTTATAGGTTTTAAATCAGCAGGTAGTGAAGTTAATTCAACCGTTAGAACTATTTATAATGCTAAACTTATTAAAACAAATTCTAAACTAGATTTCTATATCACAGGAAATGGCTTTTTATATAAAATGGTTAGAAATATTGTTGGCACAATGTTAAAAGTTGGCGAGTATAAATTAGACTTAAAAGAGTTAAAACAAACCATTTTTAAAACTTACAAATCAACTTACACTGCACCAAGTGAATATTTATATTTATATGATATTAAATATTTGAAAAAATAAATAAAAAATATTAAAAAATAATAAAAATTTATTAAAATACTATAAAAAATCAATAAAAAATGCTAAAAATTAGTTTATTTTAATATTTTTAAAATTTTTTAAAAAACAATTAAAAAATCACTTATTTATTTTAAGTGATTTTTATTTTTTATTTTACATTGAAACTAATTCATTATCTTCAATTTTAAATCTCTTATCTGCTAACTTTTCGTAAACTTCCAAAGTTGGAGATTTATCCATAACAGCAATGATTGTTATTGAACCTGAATCTTTGCTATCACGAGCGAGTGTTAACATTGTTTTTGTAACATTCTTTTCATCTGTGTCCAACGCGCTGATTGTTCGAATGTCGTCCACAATGATAACAACATCTTCTCCATTTTCCACAATTCTGCGCGCACGATTTCCAGCAAGTGAAACAATAAATTGTGTCATTTTCTTTTCGTCTAATAGTTTTGATGTAAACACTTCAACAGACTGATTTAATTCGTCTAATAAAGATATGTTTTTATCTGTAATAGATGCGTTGATATATATCTTTCTAGCAATGTCACAACTGTTGGCAAGGTCAACACACATTTTGGTATTGTTCGAATTATCGCTACCATAAATGTAGATAATTTCACCTTTTTTCATATTTAATTTATTAAATTTATCTTTCTTAAAAGATAATACCCTACTAATAGAAACGTGTTTTATATCATTAAAATCTTTTCTATCTTTTGCCTTAAAGTTTTTAGCTAAGTTGCCGTTAATTTCATAGATTGTTTTAACAACTCCCTGCTCTGCAATTTCAACCAAAACTAAATCGCCAGTTTTTAAATTGTATTCGTCTATCAAAGATGTTGGCAAAATGTAACGCAAGTATTTGTCCTTATCCTTAAATAAAACACCAGTTGCACCATTTGAATCAATGTCTACGTAACCTAAAACGGTTGTCATATCGTCGTACACAAAATCTGATTGCATTTGATTGAAGGATAAATAATTTGAAAAACCGCTATGGTCCACTCCAAAACCATAAGCCTCTGCGAAAGGAAACCCTGTGTTTTTTGGTGGACGGCCTTGCCTACTCTTTGCAACATGAGGCGAAAGTTTTCCTTCCATGATTAGCAGGATTTCATTAACTAATTGCTCTTTCTTTTTACTAGTTGGCGCTTCAACACCCGTTTTCCTAGCAACATTTCTAAGAGCATAGATACTTAATTCGTTTAACTGTTCTTTTGTCATTTACCCTCCAAACAATTTTTTAAAAATTTGTCGAAATCACAGGCTTATAATACAATTTAATTGTTTGTTTTGTTCAAAAAAGGTTCAAAGAATTTACGAAAATTTTATCTTTTGTTCAAAATGTCGAAATTATTGACCCTTGTAAACAATCTAAAAATTAGGCTATAACCACCTAATTTCTGCTTAAACTATCTATGATATAGGTTATTTTTATAACACATGTATTTTAACACATAGGAAAATTTAAGTAAAGTATTTTTGCACAAAACGTCAATTTAATACAAATTACACCATTTATTTACAAAATTTTTGTTTAATTACGAAGAATTTGGTTATTTTTGAAAAGAAGTAACAATGTTACATCATATCAAAAGAATTTAAATTAAATAAACATCACGTTGTTATTCCTAAACTAATCATTGTTGCAACTTCCACTCTTTGCATCATTTTTTCGTCTAACTCACTAACTTTTTCTTTTAGCCTTTGCTTATCAAGCGTTCTTAACTGTTCTAACAAAACAACACTATCTTTTGGAAGATTATATTTGTCTTTATCTAGTTCAATATGCGTTGGAAGTTTTGCTTTGCTAAGTTTGCTGGTAATTGCAGCAACTATAACTGTTGGACTATACTTATTCCCTACATCATTTTGCAACACCAAAACAGGACGAACACCACCCTGTTCGCTACCCACAACCGGGCTAAGGTCTGCATAATAAATTTCTCCCCTATATATGTCCATTCAGTCCTTTTAAATATATTTTAATGCGTCTAAATCTGCATTTGAAAAGTCGTTCATAATCTCGTTTATTGCCGAGATGTATTCACTTTCAGTATATGCAGAAATTGGAAAACTTGGCATTTTAGGTCGCTTTATTTCCACCAGACTTAAAATATATTGAACGTAATCGTTAATTTCGTCGTCCATAAATTATTCTCCTATTAATTAAAAATTAAACCTTTGCTAATTGTTTTTTCAATTTTTCGTAAAAATCTTCCTGTATTTTCTGAAAATCGGCAACAAGTGCAGTCAACTCAGGACTAACGTCACCACAATCTGAGCGCGTTTTGATTGTGTCAATTATGCCCATAACAGTGCCGTTTATCATCATTTCCACAATGTGTCTGCATGATTTATCCATCCAAAGTGAAATATAGACCATAGCGCTCTGTTTAAATTTTTTAAATGCGCTATTTTCTTTTAAATCAACTTCTGAATTAACCGCTAACACGTCGCATCTTTCTTTAAATTTATCGTACGCTTCGTATTGTTTAATAAACATTTTTTTAAGTGCACCATCTTCAATCTTTTTAACCACTTTGTCTATTGAAATCATTCCAATCTCAGCATCTTGGAATAGACGCGTTAATAATTTAATTTCGTTATCTTCCATATATTCCCCCAAAGTTAGTTTTTATCTTTTTTTTATAATTATTCTAAAAATTAAAATTAGAAAATAATTAAATTAAAAATTATAAAATTAAAGAAAAATTAAAAAAACTATAAAATATATAGTTTTTATAAGTAAAAATAAAAAAATGAGTAAATTAATACTCATTTTTAAATAAAGTTAAGCGCATAACCTACAATTAAACTAGGAATAATTAACATCAATATTATGAATAAATTTTCTTTCCAATTTTTGTTTTGTTTTAAAAGAATGATTAAACCTAAACCTGCATTGACCATCAAGCCCGCAACAAGTGAGCCGAATGACAAACCGCCCATTAAGAAAAGTTCAGTTATCACAACACTTGAAACACAATTTGGAATTAGACCAATTATAATTGCAAGCACTGGTTGCCAATATAAACTTGATGCTAAGAAATTAGTTAATGCTTCTTCACCTATCCAAATTTCAGTGATAAAACCAAACAACAAGTTAATCACTAATATAAATGCACTTATCTTTAAGCAGTGCAATAATGGGTGCAACCAGTCAAACGTCTTTTGACCCACGTGGTGGTGACAACAACCCCCGTGTTCGTCAATGCCCGACTTTGTTTTATCTTCTTCACTTTCAACTTTACCTTCCAAAACAACGCTATCTGATTTCACTTCATTTGCAACAACGTGCGCATGGTCTTCATGAATATGTTCTTCGCTTAAATCTTCATAGTTATGGTCGCCGTGATTGTCTTCGGCGTGGATATGTTTATCTTGTTCGTGACTATTAGCGTTTTGATTATCCACAGTTTTTTCACTATTATTTGGTGATATATAATCTTTCTTTCGCTTAAAGATTATTTTATATAGGTACATTGCTAAATAACCAATAAGAATACCCAAAACGATTTTTATACCAATTAATGCAAGCAACCACAAAATGCTATCTGGGTTTGAAATCATTAGTGGAATTGCTTCGTCGCTCGTTGCAATGTAAACCGCAATCAACGCACCAATAGAAACGCTACCACGTGAATATAGGTCGGTTGTAACAACAGAAAAACCGCACTGTGGAACACAACCTAAAAGCGATCCTATAACAGGGCTTGCCTTTCCTTTTAAAAATTTATTATTTTGAAATTTTAGTGCGTATTTATACTCAATTAATTCAATGATATAATAGACAATAAAAAGGAGTGGCAAAATTTTTGCCGTATCAATCAATGCATCTAAAATAACTTCCCAATACTGCATAATCTCCTTTTATGCCATACACTGATAGCATACGCAAAATACCACAACCAACAGTGCAAAAATTAAAATAAACTTTAAAAATTTCATGCGATATTTTAGCACAATTCAAAACAAAAATCAATACAAAATTATCAATAAATAAATAATCGCAACATTTATTTTAATATGTTTATTTTTTATAATTATTAAAAAAGTTTAATTTAATTGTTGTAAATAAAAAATTATATAAACCTACAACAAAAACACGCAATGATAGCGCACGCAACATTACAAATCAACGCAATAGGAATTGTGAGCAATGTCTTTTTAACGCTGGTTGAAGCAAAATAAATGCTACTTACGTAAAATATTGTGTCGCTACTACCCATAATTACACTTGCACAATTTCCTATATAACTATCAACTCCATAAGTTGAAAAAATGTCACGAAGTAACACATATGCCGCATTTGAACTGAACGGACGAATAAGCGATAGTTCGCACACTTCTGGCGGTATACCAATAAGTCGGAACACAGGCGCTAGAAAATTACACAGATAACCACTTAGTCCGCTTGCACGAAACAACTCAACCGCCACAAACATTGCAATTATGTATGGAAGCAACGACGCCATTAGTGGCAACGCACCTTTTGCACCTTTAACAAAAGCGGCATACGCGTCCACGCCCTTAATTAATGCAAATAGCATTATAAAAGCAATTAAAACAGGAATAAATAAATCAGCCATGCTTTTGCTCCTTTTTTCTATAAATGGACGCAACAAGCAAAATTCCTAGAATTGTTGGAATAAAAGTTGAAACAATGGTTGGCCAAAGAATTGAACTAGGGCTTATGCTCCCCGCAACGGCACGCATGCCAATAACGGTGGTAGGTAGCAGTTGAATACCGGTTGAATTGATAACAACTAACATTATCATAGCTCGCGTTGCTTTTTTATCACCCTTGTCCAACCCCTGCATGGCTTTTATACCATAAGGAGTTGCCGCGCTTCCAATTCCTATAATGTTTGAAGCAATGTTCAAACAAATATTTTTTTCTGTTTCTGCATCTGTTTTACCAAAAATATATTGCACTGGACGAGATAAAATTTTGGATAGTTTATGACTTAGTTTACAATCGTCCATTACTTGCATAATTCCCATCCACACTGAATAAATGCCAATAAATTCTATGCACATAGTTACACCCATCTTTGCTGCTTCCATCATTGTTCCAACCACGTTAGACGGTGAAAAAATTGCAAGCATAGCAAGGCTAGATATAATCATTACAATCCAAATTTTATTCATATAAAAAGTTATGCGAAAACTTGTCCACTTATACTAAAAAAGAACTCAATTAAGAATTCTTTTTTCTAATATTTAGTTACAATTTAGTCACAACAAGTGTTTCGCCACGTTTGAATTTAAATCAGTTTTAATTGAAACATTAATTAATGCTTGCTCGTTTTAATTATAAATAATAAACTCTATGTTATCATAAACTATGTTGTTGTAAATCTCAAATCATAATCATATGATTCTGAAATTGCGTCCATAATTTGCTCACATTTATCTGTGTTAGAAATATCTGAACTAAAACTAAATGAATCTGCACTTATTGCATATGCTTGGAATAAAAAGTTTACAGAAGTTGATTGAAATTCATTTCCAACAGACTCATGCAATCTTAATTGATTTTCGCCTATAACCACAATCTCTTTATTTTCAGTAGGTTGTGGATTAAGCGTAATCAAACAACGATATGTGTTTCTTGCCCCATTTGTTTCTTGAACGTACAAATAATCATACCATTCATTGCTTGCTCCTGCTATTAGCGGATTGCTGTTATCATAATCTACAACTTCTTCAGTATCCAACTTATAGACATTTAGTTTATATAGCACGGCAATATAAATAGGCGTGTTTGAATTATTGTTAATAATTAATGGGGTGTTTTGAAGCATTTCGTTAGGAACAACGTTAACGCCATTAGAAAGCACCATTTCACTTGCACCACTTGAACCGCCATTGCTATCTTGGAATTGGATATTCAAATTAGCCATTACAATTCTACCTGTGATACGATTGCTTCTAAAACTATAATACGCGTAAACTCCGCCAAAACCAACGGTGAGAATTAGTAATACCACCAAAACGATAATTGCAATAGTTTGACCTGATGCTTTTTTCTTAACCATTTCTACCCCTAATCTTTATTTATTCTAAAAAATATTAATCTATATGTCAAACAAAAAACGACAAATTTATCTAGAATTTTATAATTAACTAACAACTATTTATTAACATCAATTTTTAAAAAAATGCAATTTAATAATTATTAAAAAATAAAACTTTGTCGTTTTAATATATCTAATCTACATAATTAAATAAAAATGTTCAAAATTCTACATTTTTGTACAAAACCATTTGACATATCTGGAAATATTTGGTAAATTTTAATTGTGAAACTTACAAAGGGGAATAAAAATGGGCAAAAAAACTGCTGAATATGAAGAAAAAGTTTGTAAAAATTACTTTTTAATCAAACGCATGGGAGACCTTGGAATTACCAACGATTATATTGGTTATTATTATCTTGTTGACATAATGAATTTATTAATCAATGAATCTAAAACATTTAGGTCTTTTTCTAAAGAATTGTACCCCTATCTAGCAGAAAAATATAATAAAAATCTTTGTACAATAGAGCGCAACATTCGAAATTTGCGTGACAAGCGGTGGGACAAAGGTTTAAAAATAAAATTGGCCAAATTTTGGGATAAAGACAAAAAGCCTAGTTGTAGTAAGTTTATATATTTAATAAAAAATTTTGTGTTAGACGACTTTAGTTAGAGTGGTTAAAATATACTCCTTAACCACTCTAATTTTATTTAAAACTCCGTTATTTTTAAGGTTAAATTGAGATTTTGATTTTATTTCTTTATTTGAACAATTATTTAAAATTTTTGTTAATTCATATCTGATTGTACGTGGTTCTATACCATATTTGTTTGCTAGTGAATTAACCGTGTCTTTAAAAATATCTTCATCTGCCGTATGTGTAGATCTAATTAAATTAAGCAATATTTCAACTAAATAGTGAAACGAAAAATAAGACTCACTCATTCCAAGCAAAGCAAGCGAATATTTTATCTTCGCCACCAGCATATCTTCTGGTATGTCTTTTAAAATAACATCTTCGTTTATCTTAATATCCACGTGAATATTATAAAATTTTTTATTTTAAAAATCAAATATTTTTGTACAAATTATTTTATAATTTGTAATAAAACTTTATTTTTGTATAAAAACATCTTAATTTTTTAAAAAATATGAAAATTATTCGTAAAACTTTATTCAATATTTAAATAAAAATATATAAAAATTAAAAAATAAATCTAATATTAAATACTTTTATATTGATTTATATATTAAAAATAATTTAATTAATTTTATAAAAAAATAAAAAATTGTTGGTGTGAACCAACAATTTTTAATATTTAAATTTAGAACATAGTAGGAATTTTTACAAGCACAAAATAAATTATACTAAACAATGCAATAAGCCCTACAAATATATAAATCAACCTAGTTATTCTACCTTCACGAGAACCTGATTTATTTAATGAATAATAACTTTCTTGATTGCCTGTTATGACATTACCAGATTGTCCACCACCTGTTATTTGCATAAACACTAGAACTATCAAAACAATGGCAAGAAGCGCCATGATAACTAAACAAATACGTTCTAAAACAGGGAAACTTGTGCTTATCCAACCTGGAACGGTTGCCAATAATGAATTCATATATCCTCCAAAACCTAGTAATTATATCACAATTTAAAAATATTTACAAGTTATTTATAAAAAATATTCAATTTACTTTCTAATATATGTTATATAAATCAACAGTGCGAACAAGATTATAGCAATAATCATTAAACTAACTTTTTCAAACTTTTTTTGTGAGCCATCATATATTTTAAAAAAGCGCATAATGCAAACTAGCATACCAGCAAGTAATATTACCCAAATAGTAACAAACCATGCAGTATGCAATTCCTGTATAAAATTAACAAATTGATTATAAAATGATGTTAACATATATTACCTTACTCTAATCTATCAAATTTTAACCTATTTGTCAAGATAGAAGTGGTATATTTAAAATATTATTTACAAATTAGTGAACTACCTTCAAACTTCGGGTTTTTATCCACTTGCATTAAATCAAGCATTGTTGGTGCAATATCTTTTAGACCACCCCTTGATGCCATTTTATGTTGCACATTATCTACAACGGTGCATATAACAGGGTTTGTTGTGTGCGCCATATGTGGTTCACCTGATTTTGTTCGCATTGTTTCGCTATTGCCATGGTCAGCAGTGACTATCACAAAATAATCTTTTTTCTTTGCTTTATCTAGCACCTTTTTTACACATACGTCTAAAAATTCAATGGCTTTTATAGTTGCTTCATAATCGCCTGTGTGCCCAACCATATCTGGGTTAGAATAATTAACAATTATAGCATCGTAACCTGCGTCAATTGCTTTTAAAACTTCGCTAGTTATCTCTTTTGCTCGCATTTTAGGAGTTTCGTTAAATCTTTCCACTTTAATAGACGGAATGTGCACCCTATCTTCCAATTTAAAAGGTTCTTCACGTCCACCATTTAAAAAGTATGTTACATGCGCATATTTTGTTGTTTCGCTAATTTTAATTTGCCTTAAACCAAGGCGTGAAAGATGTTCGGATAAAGTGTCTTCCACATTTTTTTGAACGTAAATCGGAACTGCATTAGTTTTACCAACTTCCGCCATAGTCACAAGTGCACAGTTTAGATTTTCACTCATTTTAACAATTTGACGCAACCTATCTTCACGGAAATTAAAGAAGAACACACAATCATTTTGGTGAACCTTACTCTCTAATATGGTTATGACGTGAACAGGTTCAATGTATTGGTCTGTGTTGCCAATTTTATGTTGAGCCTTTAAATATTTTTCTATTTCTTCGTTTTTTATTCCACCTTCTGAAAACATGGCATCGTATGCTCTTAAAGTGCGGTCGAGATTATTTTCACGGTCCATACTATACAATCTGCCTGAAATACTCGCAATCTCACAATTTTTATATTGTGATATCTCTTGTCTTACAAGTTTTAGATATTTTAAACTATCGTGAATTCCACAATCTCTTCCGTCTGTTATAAGATGCAAAAAAATGTGTTTTGCATATTTAGAAAAAACTTTTATTAGCACAAATGCATGCCCAATATCTGAATGAACACGCTTATCACTCATAAGTCCAACCAAATGCAAATTGCCACCATTTTTTTTCAAATTTTTTGCTATATCTAATAATTTTTTATTTTTATAAAATGCACCTGAAATAATGTCGTCGTGTATACGCTTGGAAACAGACGGCACAATGCGACCGGCACCTATGGTCATATGCCCAACTTCACTTCCACCCATTTCACCCGGAAATTGCCCTACCGCTTCGCCGTCTGTTTTAATAAGTGAATGTGGCATTTTATGAAGTAGGTCAAGTGTTGGAGATTTTGCGTTTTTTACAGCATTGTATTCACTTGACCTTCTTTCGCCATATCCGTCTAATATCAACAAAATACCTTTTTTCACTTATCAACTCCTAACACAATTTTTTTGAATTCGTCTAATTTCAGTGAAACACCACCGAGTAAAAAGCCGTCTGCCATTGAAGGCATCAATTCACTATAATTATCTCCACTAACACTTCCGCCATACAAAACTTTTAAATTTAGTGTTTTAGCAGTTGTTTTTATTAGTTTAATAGCCTTGTCTATATCTTTAACGGTTGGTAGTTTTCCTGTGCCAATCGACCACACTGGTTCGTACGCAAAAATTATTTCTCTACTTTTATCAATTTTATTTTTATCTATTGCCTTTAAAACCACTTTAACTTGCGATTTAACGACGTTTAAACCTTCATTAGCATTATTTTCACCAACACAAATAATCGGCGTTATATCGTGATTTAACGCGTTTACCACCTTATTTGCAATCATTTCGTCCGTTTCACCAATTGCTCTTCTTTCACTATGACCTATTATAGCATACTTTACTTTAAACTCTTTTACCATAATAGGGCTAATTTCACCGGTTGATTTGTGATTGATTGTTTCAGATAAGTTTTGAACACCTAAACTAATAGCCTTATTTTTAATTTTGATAAAAGGTAGATAAAGAAAAGGTGGACACAAAACAATTTTTGTGTCCCTTACTTTTAATTTATTCAAAACATTAACTGAACGGAAAAAATCAACATTTCCATTCATTTTATAATTAGCAACAACTAATTTGTGCATAACACCCCTAAATGTCTTCAATCATTTCAACACAAGGAAGTTTCTTTCCTTGCAATAACATCAAAGATGCACCACCGCCTGTTGATAAATGGGTAACTTTTTTAGCATATCCAAGCGATTGAATAGCCGCCACGCTATCACCACCGCCAATAACAGAAATTGCCTTGCTTTTTGCTACATATTTTGCTATTTTGTTTGTTCCGCGTTTGAATTTTTCATATTCATAAACGCCAACAGGACCATTCCATACAATAGTTTTGGCTTTCTTTATCTCTTTTTTGAAAGTTTTGATTGTTTTAGGTCCAATATCCATACCTTGATAATCGTCAGAGATAAAACCACTATTAAATAGTTTGCTTTCTGCATCTTCGCTAAATTCTTTTGCTCCAATATTGTCAATTGGAAGAATTATTTTAACACCTTTTTCTTTTGCACGTTCGTATATTTCTTTTGCTAAATCTAACTTGGAATTATCCACAATCGACATACCAACATTACCGCCAATTGCTTTAATAAATGTGTATGCCATACCGCCACCAATCAAAATTGTGTCCACTTTGTCAAGTAAATTTTCAATAACTGGAAGTTTGTCTGAAACCTTTGCACCACCTAAAATTGCAACGAATGGGTGTTCAGGGCTAGTTAAAACCTTATCAAACATTCTAAGTTCTTCTTCAACTAGGAAACCACAAACGGCTGGAATATACTGCGCAATTCCATAAGTTGATGCATGCTTCCTATGTGCAGTTGCAAACGCTTCTAAAACAAATATATCCGCAAGGTTTGCTAATTTCTTTGCAAACGACTCTGTATTTTTCTCTTCTTCTTTATAGAACCTAATGTTTTCGAGCATTAAAATATCGCCGTCGTGCATACTATTAACCATTTCAAGCGTAGACTTGTCCGTTACATCTTCTGCAAACGAAATAGGTCTATCCATAAGTTTACTGAGCCTTGCAAGCACAGGTCTAAGTGAAAGTTTTGGGTCCACTTGACCATTTGGTCTACCTAAATGAGAGCACAAAATAACTCTTGCTCCATGCTCAACCAAATAGTTGATAGTTGGAAGAGTGGAAACAATTCGAGTGTCGTCCATAATCTTTAATTCAGCGTTCATTGGAACATTATAGTCCACCCTTACAAAAACGCGTTTACCGGACACATCGATATCTCTGATGGTTTTTTTCATATTTTCTCCGTTTTTATGTTGTGTGTTTTATAGTTATCTAGACGCATATGTTTATCTTTATTTTACACGTCCGTTTTGTGAATATAATTATATGAGTTTATTATAACACAAGCAAAAATTATTTCAAAATAATTTTTGAATATTTGTTAAATTTTCTCTTAATTTTGCCATTTTGCACCAAACACAAGCCAAATTCGTCACAAAATACATAAACTTTTCGTACTGAACAATGTGACGCGATTGGATACATTCTCTTTTTTGAAAGAATTATTTTATTATTTGCATGTGCTTTGCATTTTTCATTTCCAATCACAAAATGGCGATTTTTAATAATTAAATACGTGCCAATTTCTGCCGGTTTTAATGTTATAGTTTTGCCATCACAAATAAGTATTGATTTCTTCATTTGACCATTATCTATAACATTAACTCCCGCCACAACAATAGCATTTAATCGATTTGCTATTGAAATTAATTCAGGCTTAACAATGCCTAAACTATTATTTTCATGTTTTAAATCGTAATCGTAAATTACACCAAAATTAAATACCAATAAATCACATCTTTTTAATTTTAAATAATAGTTCAAATAAAAAGACTTATAACTGCCACCAGAAACAAAAATTATTTTCATAAAACATAATATGAAAAATAAATAAATTATGTAATTTATTAAAAATTAATTTTAGTAATGAAATATTGAAGCCAAAATAATAATACTTACAAATATATTTTACTATATTTAATTATATAAAATAAATTATCCTAACTTAATTATTTTATATTAAAAATATAAGAAATTTTATATGCAATCAACCGATGCATTTAAAACATCTTCAATACTATGATTTTTTATATAATAAACAATATTTTTACCTGTTCTATCTGCGTCCACAATATCAAGTGATTTTAAAATTTTTAGTTGGTGACTAACAGTTGTTTGATTGATATTTAACACGTCCACTATATCACTCACACAAAGCGCACGGAGAGTGAGTAGAATTATTATTTTTAATCTGGTTGCATCGCTAAAAGCATAGTAAAAATTTGATAGACTTCTAACATCGGCACTGCTTGGCATAAACTTTTTTAATTTATAAACATCTTCTAACTCTATATTCATATTTTAATTTTACAATAATAAAAAACAATAATAAAACAATCACAAAAACTAATTTTGACGAATAAATAAGATAAATAAAATTTTTTGTATAAGGAGAAAGAAATGAACAATCCATTTTACATACTTTTCGCCATACTTATTGCAGTAATCGCGCAAGCAACTAACACAAACTTAGCCAACAACACGTCAATTTTGTTACTCCTACTTTTAGCACTAGGCGCATACGGAAACAATAACAACAATAATAACTGCTACGTCTTCGGTCAACAAAGAAGTTTTATATAAAAAATAAAAAAATTAAATTTTAATAGAAAATTGTAATAAATATTTAATTTTTAATCTTTTTAAGATTTATTAAATTATTTTTAATAAGAAAAAAGCACTCTATGTGCTTTTTAATTGAAATAATTTATCCCCATATTTGTTTTTAACTTTAATAAATTTTTTTGCGCAACTTTTCTTGCCTTTATTGTACCACGTTTTAAGATTTCAAAAATTGCGTCTGGGTCTTTTTCTAACTCTTTTCTTTTTTCTCTAATTGGAGCAAGTAAATCTTGCAATATTGAATTTAAAAATTTTTTGATTTTCATATCGCCAAGCCCACCACGAGTGTAGTGCGCCTTTAATTCTTCCAAATTTTTATATTCAGGTAAATATTTTTCAAAATGTTCTGGGCGAGAAAACACGTCTAAATAAGTAAACACAGTGTTTCCTTCTACCTTCCCTGAGTCTTCCACGTGAATATGGTTTGGGTCGGTGTACATTGAAAAGACTTTCTGTTTTATCTCGTCAGGTTCGTCACTTAAAAATATGCAGTTTCCAAGTGATTTGCTCATTTTTGCTTTTCCGTCTGTGCCAACAAGCCTAAAACTATTTTTATTTTCTGGTAACACCGCTTTCGGTTCAACCAAAGTTTCGCCATACATATTGTTAAATGAACGTACAATTTCGCGCGCTTGTTCAATCATTGGAAGTTGATCTTCACCAACAGGAATAATAGTTGCATTAAAAGCAGTTATATCAGCGGTTTGACTTACTGGATAAGTTAAAAACCCCATTGGAATTGCGCCATTAAAATCTTTTGATTTCAATTCTTCTTTAACAGTTGGATTTCTTTGTAGTCTTGATAAAGTTACTAAATTCATATAATAAAAAGTAAATTCAGTGAGTTCGCTAACTTCGCTTTGAATGAAAAAGGTAACTTTATTAGGGTCTAGCCCTACTGCCAAATAATCAAGCATAACTTGCAAAACATTTTCTCTGACTTTTGCAACATTTCCAAAATTATCAGTTAACGCTTGCGCGTCTGCAATCATTATATAATATTCATCATAACCGCCAGCATTTTGCAACTCAATTCGCCTATTTAGGCTTCCAACTAAATGACCTAAATGCAAATGTCCTGTTGGTCTATCCCCTGTTAGTATAATTTTTTTCATACATACTCCTAAAAACAAAAACAAATTTGTTCAATTTAAAATTTAAATAATTTATAAATAATACTAATTATAAAAATAAAAAACAATAATTGTCAACTAAACCACAAAAAAAATAGCCATAGGGCTGTTTTTAAATTATAATTTTAACAGTTATATAATAAAATTATTTATTATAATTGATTTGTTGTTTCATATTTTTCAATGTTATTATCTCTGGTTGACAACTTAACATATTTATCTTCTTCTTTTTGCCTTAATTTTTCAATCATTTCTCTCTCTTGGTCTGTTAATAAACAATCAAAATCGTTTAAGTTTGCTTTTTTGTCTTTGTAAAATTCTTGTATGTAAAACTTTAAATCTTCAATCGTTTTTTTACCGCCAGTTTCACTACAGTGAGCAAACACTGAAATCAATAAAGCAACAGACAACACTCCAGCAGGAGCAGCAGATATCCAACCACCTTTTGCTATATCTTTGTTTTTGTTATATTCTTCAGTTATAACTTGAATATCAGTGCTATACAAGTCCGTACCTATAAATGCAGATGCGTTTAAAAGCGAATCTTCCACGTATCTTTCGCTATTTACATATTCAAGCATTCGTTGATAAGTTTCATACGCGTCTGTATATTGTTGGTAACTTATTTCATATTCTTCAGATGTGATTTCGTTATTTTCAAGTTGTTGTTCAGCAGTTTCATAACTCAATCTCAATTCTTCAACTTGTCCCTGCATGTTAGCAAGCTCAATATCTGTGTATTCTCTTTGAGCTTCGTAAAGAGCCGTTGCTTCATAATCTGTTAACGTGCCACTTGCCATTATTTCTCCAACTATACCAACAACTATTGGAGTGGCAAATATTAAAGGACTAATAGCAAATAATGTCGGTTTTAATATGGTATCTAAAATTGACTTTAAATCATTTGCTAAACATTTACTTTTGATTTTCTTTAAAATCGCTCTACGTACTAAACTTGAATTCATAAAAACTCCTTAAATAACGTAATTTTTTTATCTTATTTTTATAAATCTATTATACCATAAAATTTAAAAAACAAGACTATTTAAAGTCTTGTTCATACAAATTGCATTTTACAAAGCGGACAAAAGCCGTTATGACGCCTTATAAACTGGGAACTACTCCCTTTATTTATATTTTCAGTGTAGTTTATAAAATTTGAATTGTCAATACTTTTTTAAAAATTTTTTATAATTTTTTATTTTACTGTTTTAATCAACTATTTTTATAAAAATAACTTTAACAACCTTAATATTTAATATAATTTTTTGTATGTTTGATATTAAATATAAAAAAATCTCGCAGTTGCGAGATTTTTTGTTTTTTATTAACCAATGATTTCAGATACTACACCTGAACCGACTGTACGACCACCTTCACGGATAGCGAATCTCATACCTTTTTCAATAGCGATTGGGTGGATAAGTTCGATTTCCATAGAAACGTTATCGCCTGGCATAACCATTTCAACTCCTTCAGGAAGTTTAATTGAACCAGTGATGTCGCAAGTACGGCAGAAGAATTGTGGACGGTAACCATTGAAGAATGGAGTGTGACGTCCGCCTTCTTCTTTCTTCAAGCAGTAAACTTCTGCTTTGAATTTAGTGTGTGGAGTGATTGTTCCTGGTTTAGCAAGAACTTGACCACGTTCGATTTCACTACGTTGTAAACCACGGATCAATAGACCAGCGTTATCACCTGAACGAGCTTCGTCTAGTGATTTTCTGAACATTTCAATACCTGTGATAACAACTTGACGAGTAGGTTTAATACCAACTAATTCAAGAGTATCGTTAAGTTTAACAACACCACGTTCTACTCTACCTGTTGCAACAGTACCACGACCTGTGATTGTAAATACGTCTTCAACTGGCATTAAGAAAGGTTTGTCAGTGTCACGTACTGGGTCTGGAATGTAACTATCAACAGCTTCCATCAATTCGTTGATGCAAGCACATGCTGGGTCATCTGGGTGACCAGCTGAAGCGGCTTCCAAAGCTTTAAGAGCTGAACCACGAATAACTGGTGTTTCATCTCCTGGGAAACCATAAGAAGAAAGTAATTCTCTGATTTCCATTTCAACTAAGTCGATAAGTTCTGGGTCATCAACTAAGTCTGTTTTGTTTAAGAATACAACAATGTAAGGCACGCCTACTTGACGAGCAAGAAGGATGTGTTCCTTAGTTTGTGGCATTGGACCATCAGTTGCAGCAACAACAAGGATAGCACCATCCATTTGAGCAGCACCAGTGATCATGTTTTTAACGTAGTCTGCGTGTCCTGGGCAGTCTACGTGAGCGTAGTGACGTTTTTCAGTTTCGTATTCTACGTGTGAAGTGTTAATTGTAATACCACGAGCTTTTTCTTCTGGGCTCTTATCAATTTCGTCATATCTCATTTTTTGAGCTTGACCTTTTGCAGCAAGAACCATAGTGATAGCAGCAGTTAAAGTTGTTTTACCGTGGTCAACGTGACCAATAGTACCAATATTAACATGTGGTTTAGTTCTTTCAAATTTAGCTTTTGCCATAATTTAATATCTCCTTTATTATTAATACTTTATTATTTTACTTTAAGTAAAAGTTTAAGTCAAGCAAATTGAAATATATTTTTTTGTTTTTATTTGTATTATTTCAGTTTACTTGCACACTAAAATTATTAATTAGTACCTTCTAATTTCTTTCTATCGCCAATGATTTTGTCTGCGATATTCTTAGGACATTCAGCGTAGTGGTCAGGAACCATTGTGAATTGTCCCCTACCTTGTGTTGAACCACGAAGGTCAGTTGAATAACCGAACATTTCAGAAAGTGGAACTTCCGCGTGAATTACTTGACCGCCGAATTTTGCTTCTGTGCCAGTAAGCACACCACGGCGAGAAGTAAGTCCGCCCATAACAGCACCAAGGTATTCGTCTGGCACGTTAACTTCAACTTTCATAATAGGTTCTAGTAACACTGGGTCTGCCTTTTTCATTGCTTCTTTGAATGCAAGTGAACCAGCGATCTTAAACGCCATTTCGCTTGAATCGACATCGTGATATGAACCGTCGTATACAGTAACTTTAAAGTCAACAGTTTCATAACCTGCTAACACGCCTGAACGTTTTGCTTCTTGAATACCTGCGTCAATTGGAGCGATGTATTCTTTTGGAATAGCACCACCAACGACGGTACTTTCAAAGATATAACCTTTATCTCTTTCAAGTGGTTCCATTTTAATTTTACAGTGACCATATTGACCACGACCACCTGATTGTTTGATATACTTGCCTTCTGCTTCAACAGCTTTACGGATAGTTTCTTTATATGCAACTTGTGGTTTACCAACTGTTACTTCAACGCCAAATTCACGCTTCATTCTATCCACTAAGATATCAAGGTGCAATTCACCCATACCGGCGATAATTGTTTGACCAGTTTGTTGATCTGTGTAGGCTTTAAATGTTGGGTCTTCTTCCATAAGTTTTTGAAGAGCAATACCAAGTTTTTCTTGTGCTTGCTTATCTTTTGGCTCAATTGCTTGTTGGATAACTGGTTGCATAAATTCCATTTCTTCCAACTTAATTGGATGATTTTCATCACAAAGAGTGTCGCCAGTGCCTGTGTTTTTTAAACCAACTACTGCACAAATATCACCTGCTAAAACTTCATCAATATCTGTTCTGTTATTAGCGTGCATATGAAGTAAACGTCCTATACGTTCTTTTTTATCTTTGGTTGCATTTAACACATAACTACCAGCTGATAGTTTACCGCTATACACACGAATGAATGTAATACGACCAACATATGGGTCAGTTGCAATTTTAAACGCAAGAGCCGCAAATGGTTCATTGTCATTATTATTACGCTCAACCACTTGGCCATCTGCTGTTGTTCCCTTAATTGGTGGAACATCGATTGGGCTTGGCATATAGTCAACAATAGCATCAAGCAATTCTTGAATACCTTTGTTTCTTGCAGCAGTTCCACAAAGCACTGGGAACATTTTTAATGTGCAAGTTGCCTTTCTAATGCCCTTTTTCAATTCGTCGTTAGTTATTTCTTCACCTGCAAAGAACTTTTCAAGCAATTCGTCGTCAGTTTCAGCAACTGCTTCAACCATTTTTTGCCTATATTCTTTTGCTTGTTCTACCATATCCGCAGGAATTTCTTCTTCTCTAACGTCTTTTCCTAGGTCGTCATAGAAAACGTATGCTTTCATTTTAATTAAATCAACAATGCCCTTAAACGATGCTTCTTGACCGATTGGTAATTGAAGAGGCACTGCATTGGCACCTAAGTTTGTGCGAATACTTTCAACTGCTTTTAAAAAGTTTGCATCGTTAATATCCATTTTGTTGATAAAACACATTCTTGGAACGTTGAATTTAGATGCTTGACGCCAAACATTTTCACTTTGCGCTTGCACGCCATTACGCGCACTAAACAATGCAATAGCACCGTCCAAAACCTTTAATGAACGTTCAACTTCAACTGTGAAGTCAACGTGCCCTGGAGTGTCAATAATGTTGATTGTGCAGTCTTGCCATTTACAAGTGGTACAAGCAGAAGTGATAGTAATACCACGTTCTTGTTCTTGCGCCATCCAGTCCATAGTTGCTTCACCGTCATGCACTTCACCGATTTTGTGGTTTACACCAGTGTAGAACAAAATACGTTCAGTTGTTGTTGTTTTACCCGTATCAATATGTGCCATGATACCAATATTTCTTATTTTTTCTAATGGTACAGTTCTAGCCATTTATTCCCCCTTATACTACCAACGGAAGTGAGCAAATGCCTTGTTGGCTTCTGCTTGCCTATGCATATCGTCACGCTTTTTAATTGCGCCACCAGTTTGGTTAAATGCATCAACAATTTCAGCACCAAGACGAGATTGCATTCCGCGTTCATTACGTTTTCTAGCACACATAACTAGCCAACGAATAGCTAGTGTTTGTTGTCTATCTGCGCTAACTTCTAGTGGAACTTGATAGTTTGCTCCACCAACACGCCTTGCCTTTGTTTCCAACTTTGGTTTAATATTTTCGATTGCTGTGGTTAGCACGTTCATTGCGTCGTCATTTAACTTTTCGCTAGCGTTTTTCATTGCGCTGTAAACGATAGATTGAGCAATACCCTTCTTACCATCTTTCATAACTTGGTTAATGATTTTAGTAACCAAAGTTGAGTTATAAAGTGGGTCTGGTAATACTTCGCGCTTAACCGCTCTATTTCTTCTAGACATATTTTCTCCTTATATATTTATTACTTAAATTAAAATTTTGAAACTATAAATAAAATATTTTTAATTTACACTTATTCTTTCCCTTTCTTAATTACTAAATTAATTCGCTAAATATACCCCTATTTAAAAACACGATTATACAGCAATTACTTTTGTTCTTTCGATTTAAACAAAAACCTATTAAAAGGAAAAGGAGCCATGAGGGAAAAACATAGGGTTGTCCCTCATAACAAAAGACGAAAAAGCGTACAGGCTTAAATTGCGTAACAAAGTTAGCAATTTAGCAAAAACGCTTATTTCGGCTTTTTAGCGCCATATTTACTTCTACCTTGTTTACGTTTTTGAACAGCAGCAGTATCTAACGCACCACGAACAACGTGATAACGCACACCTGGTAGGTCTGGAACACGACCGCCCCTTACTAATACTACGTTGTGTTCTTGCAAGTTGTGACCTTCACCTGGGATATAACAAGTTGTTTCTTTACCAGTTGAAAGACGAACTCTACAAATTTTACGTAAAGCTGAGTTAGGTTTTTTAGGTGTAGTGGTAGTAACAGTTAAGCAAACACCACGTTTTTGTGGGCATGAATCAAGCAAAATAGATTGGCTCTTTTCAACTTGTTTAACTCTACCTCTTCTCACTAATTGATTAACAGTAGGCATTTTTTCCTCCTTAAAAATTTTTTGCAACCACTTATTTGGAATATTCCAAAGTATGAACAAAGCAGCATTTTGTACAATACTGGTTAATTATAACAAAACACAATCAAATTGTCAATGGAATATAAAATTTTAATGTAAAATTTTTTACATATTTTTAATTGAAATATATAAATAAACAAAAATATTAAATATTGATAAAAATTAGCGTTAAAAACACTATGATTTTTTTAAAAAAATTGATAAAATAATTATATAGATTATTTATTTTTGTTACTATTAGAAGGAGTGAAATATGAAGAACGCAGAAGAAAAAGCAAGGAAATGTATTTACCGTGTGGCTTATGATAAAGAAAGTAGAAAATGGCTTATCAAAAAAGACGGTGCCAAACGCACAATAGATTCATATCACACAAAAGAAGAAGCAATGGAAAGAGTTAAAGAATTGTGTGAAAAGTATGATTTAAATTACGTAGTTCATAAAAAAGACGGCAAATTTCAAAAGAAAAAATAAACAAAGATAAAGACTTAAAAAACTCTTACATGAGAGTTTTTTTAGTACAAAAAAGACCAAAATTACACATTAAATTTGGTCTTTTTATTTTAACTAATAAAATTAAACTAAATCAACTCAATGATTGCCATTTGAGCGTTGTCGCCTTTGCGTAGACCTGTTTTGATTATTCTAGTGTATCCACCAAATGAACCAAGTTCTTTAGCGCGAGTTGCATATTTTGGAGCAAGCACGTTGAAAACTTTTTCCAAAAGTGGATTTTTAATATTTTCAGTTCTAGCAATGTAATCTGCTTTCTTCTCACCTGGTCTGCGTTGTTCTTTAACAGAATATGTTTTAGCCATAATCTTTCTTCTAGCAGCGAGTTTCTTTGGTCCGTCGTTCATAACTTCACGAGCAACCTTTTCACCCTTTTTATTTACTGAATATTTGGTTACAGTTATAACATCTTCGTAAGAATTTAAAGCAAGCGTTAAAAGTTTTTCAACATAACTTTTAAGCGATTTAGCCCTAGCGAGAGTTGTTTCAATTCTACCTTTCCAAAGAAGGTCAGTTGCTTGATTGCGCATTATTGCCAACCTTTCTTCGGTAGGACGTCCTAATTGTTTCACTTGCATTATTTTTCTCCTTTAATAATTTTTAGTAATTTTCGTTTCCTTCAAGAGTTATACCGTAAGATTCAAGTTTAGCAATAACTTCTTCCATAGATTTAGCACCCATGTTACGCACTTTCATCATTTCTGCGCGTGACTTTTTAGCAAGGTCACCAACAGTTTCAATACCAGCGCGTTTCAAGCAGTTATAACTTCTTACGCTAAGTTCCATTTCTTCGATAGGTTTTTCGAATAATTTGGTTCTTTCGTCTTCTTTTCTAGCAACTAAGATGTTAACGCCGTCCATACCTTCAACGAGTTCAACAAACATTGTTGCATAGTCGTTAATAAGTTTTGCAGAAAGCGCGATAACTTCTTTTGCGGTTACTGTTGCACGAGTTTGAACATCTAGCACTAATTTATCAAAATCAAGGTTTCTACCAACACGGCTAGATTGCACTTCAAAACTAACACGCTTTACTGGTGTGAACAATGCATCAATTGCAATAAAGTCCACTTCATCAGAAAAGTTTTTGTTTTGATTTGCTGGAACGTAACCCCTACCGCGACCAACATACATTGTAATTTCAAGGTCAGCGTCGTCATCAATAGTGCAAATATATTGATCTGGGTTCATGATTGTAATGCCGTCTTCACATTCAATATCTTTGGCGTAGATTGTTGCAGGACCTTTCTTATTTAATCTGATTGTGCCCTTAAAATCTTCGTCGGTTGATTCTGTTTTAACAGCAACAGACTTTAAGTTTAGTATAATATCAGGAACATCTTCGATTACGCCTTTAATTGTTGAAAATTCGTGCAAAACGCCTTTGATTTTCACACCAACAATGGCTGCTCCTGGAAGTGAACTTAAAAGTGTACGTCTAAGCATGTTACCAATAGTAACACCAAAACCTTTTTCCAAAGGTTCAACAGTTACGATTGCATGTGCGCCGTTATCAAGTTCTTCCAAAGATATTTTTGGTTTTTCGATTTTCATCATAATTCACTCTCCCATTATCTTGAATAATATTCTACAATTAAGTGTTCTTGAATGTTAAGGTCTAAGTCATCTCTTTCTGGTAATGCAAGCACTTTACCTGTTAAGGTTTCAGTGTTCATTTCTAACCATTTTGGAGTGCTAACCTTAGCGCCTTTAATTACATTAAACATTTCAAGGTTTTGTTTATTATCCTTAACTGCAATAACATCACCGACTTTAACTTGATAAGAAGGAATGTTTACCTTTTTACCATTAACAGTGATATGACCATGGTTTACAATTTGCCTTGCTTCTGTTCTAGAAGAACCTAAACCTAAGCGATAAACCACGTTATCTAGCCTTAATTCAAGCATTTTAAGAAGTGCCCAACCTGTTCCTTCTTTGCTCTTAGTTGCTTTTTCATAATATAATCTAAATTGTTTTTCAAGCAAACCGTAAGCGCGTCTTACTTTTTGTTTTTCTCTAAGTTGCATTCCATATTCGCTAACTTTCTTACGAGTGTTAGTGTGTGGACCTGGAGCCACAGGACGCTTGTCGAATGAGCACTTTGTTAAGCATCTTTCGCCTTTTAGGAAAAGTTTAACGCCTTCTCTGCGACATTGTTTGCAATCCGGACTTGTACTTCTTGCCATATTTCCTCCTATAACCTTCTTCTCTTAGGTGGTCTGCATCCGTTGTGTGCTATTGGAGATACGTCTTTAATCATAGTAACTTGAAGACCAGCACTACCAACCGCACGAATTGCAGCTTCCCTTGCGTTTCCTGCGCCTTTAACATATATAGCCACTTTGCTAACACCAAATTGAGCTACGTCTTTAAGACAAGCTTCAACAGCGCTTTGAGCAGCGAATGGAGTAGTCTTTTTAGCACCGCGGTTACCAAGAGCACCCGCACTTGATTGTGCTAATGTGTTTCCTTGACTATCAGTTAAAGTTACAAGTGTGTTGTTAGAATTGGCGAAAATATGCACTGCGCCTTCGCCACCACTAACTACTTTTTTCTTCTTTTTAGTTTCTTTTTTTGTAGCCATTTATTTACTCCTTATTATTTTTTCTTATTTGCTATTGTCTTTTTAGGACCTTTGCGTGTGCGGGCGTTTTGCTTGCTAGATTGACCACGAACAGGTAAATTAGCAATGTGACGAAGTCCGCGATAGCATCTGATCTCTTTCAAACGTTTGATATCAAGAGCGACATCTTTTCTCTTTTCACCTTCAACCACGAAGTTAGCATCTATATACTTACGAATAGCAGCAACTTCTTCTTCAGTTAAGTCTTTCACTCTTGTGTCTGGATTGATACCAGTTTCTTTTAAGATTTTGTTTGCACTAACCCTACCAATACCATAGATATAAGTAAGACCAATTTCAACTCTCTTTTCGTTAGGTAAATCCACGCCTGATATACGTGCCATTATTTCCTCCTTAATTGTGTGTTTAAGTTTACCGTGATTTGAACTGCAATGAGAGGTAAACATAACTCATTGCAGTGATATGTTCTCATAACACCAAAATGCCGCGAGATGTTATGTTTGTTGTTTAATTAAAACGAAAAAATAATTACAACTTGTGTAATTAACCTTGACGTTGTTTGTGCTTAGGTTTAACGCAAATAACCATAACTCTACCGTTACGTTTAATAACTTTACACTTTTCGCACATAGGTTTTACTGATGGACGTACTTTCATTTTGAACTCCTTTTTTTGCAATTTTAAGGCTGAGCCTTTTATTAGCAGGCATTTTGCCAAAATGCCGAATTTAAGATTTACAATCTCATTTAGGTTGTCGGCACTTTGGCAAAATGCCTTGTGTTTAACCTAAATAAACTAATAAATTAGTTTTTATTGCGCCAAACAATTCTGCCTTTTGTAAGGTCGTATGGACTCATTTCAACTTTAACTTTGTCACCAATCAAAACACGAATTTTGTTAGCGCGAAGTTTACCTGAAATATATGCAGTGATACAGTGACCGTTCATAATTTCAACTTTGAAATTGCCGTTAGGCAAAACATCAACTACTTCACCTTCTGCATCAATTACATCTTCTTTCGACATATCTCTCCTTATTCTTCATTATTTTTATACAAATTTATCAATTTGTACAACTCTGCATTAGTAATCGTTGGCGAATTTAATCTGTTTAGCAAGTTTTTATCAGTTGCCACGAACTGAACATGTTTAGGATTTTTTTTCTTTGGTTTTTCAATTTTTCTTGACCTACCATTTATTATATCAAGAAAACCAAATTTGTCAATAGATAGCACTAAAAATAACTGATTTTTGTCATGTCCAGACAGTGATTTTACAATATCTCCTGCTTGAATAATTCTATCCATATTTCTCCTAATTTTTTAGTTTTACACTATAATGTTAAGATTTCTACACCGTCTTTTGTAATTAGTATGGTGTTTTCATAGTGCGCACTAGGAAGTCCGTCCTGTGTGGTAACTGTCCAATCATTGTCTTCTAGATAAACGTCGCGACGACCAAGTGTTGCCATAGGTTCAATGGCAAGCGTCATACCTTCCTGCAAAACTATGCCTGAATTATATTTACCATAGTTTGGAACGAGTGGGTCTTCGTGAAGATGTGTGCCAACACCATGACCACAAAGTTCTCTAACCACGCCATAACCACGACTTTCCAAGTAAACTTGAATTTTGTGGCTAATGTGACCTAGCCTTGAACCTGCTTTGATGTCCTTAATACCTTCAAAGAATGATTGTTTTGTTGCTTCGATTAAATTTGAATTTTTAATTGAGATGTTACCCACTGGGAATGTCCTAGCCGCATCGCTATGGTATCCTTCATAGATAACACCACAATCAATACTTATAATGTCCCCTTCTTTTAGTGGAACATTTGAGCAGAACCCATGCACAACTTGTGCATTTAAACTTGCACAAATTGTGTAAGGAAATCTCTCATAATTTAAAAAGGAAGGTGTTGCGCCTTGCGAAATTATATAATCATAGGCCAAATCATTAAGGCGCTGAGTGGTTTGGCCAGGATAGATTGATTTCTCCAATAAATCGAGTGTTTGTTTTAAAATTTTACCCGACTTACGCATTTTTTCAATCTGTTCAGAATTTTTAATTGTTATGCTCATTTATAATCCTTAAGCAAGTTTCGGCAACCTGGTCTGGTGTGCCACTTGCGTCGACTTCAAATAAAACATTATCTTTTTTATATTTATCAATAAGCGGATAAGTGTCTTTATAAAAACCTTCAAAACGCTTATTGATACTTTCGATTGTATCGTCAAATCTTTGCTCTAATTTTCCACCACAATTTGGACAAACTAAAGTGTTTATTCTCTTTGTGTTGTAAATTTGACCACATTTTGAACAAGTTAGGCGAGATAAAATTCTATCCACCGCAACTTCTTTTGTTAAATTTAGATAAATTACAATATCTGGTTTAGCCAACTTATCTAGCGCATTTGCCTGTTCCGTATTACGTGGAAAGCCGTCAAACACGGTTATCTTTTTATTGTTAGACTTTAACTTTTTATTTAGTACGTCCATAACAATATCTAGTTCAACCAAGCCACCATTCATTTGAATTTCTTTTATGTGCTTGCCAAGTGACGAACCAGTTGCAACTTCGTCACGAAGAAGTTGACCAGTTGAAATAACATTTAAATCTAAATGTTTTTCTAAACTTGATACCAATGTGCCCTTACCAGAGCCTTGAATTCCGATTAATACAATATTCATTTTTACCCCTATTTTAAAAATCCTCTATAATTTTTCATAAGCATTTGTGCTTCTAACTGTTTATCAAATTCTAGTGCCACTGATACTACGATTAACATACCTGTTGCACTGAATGCGCTGTTTAGTCCACCTGTTCCAATCGCTGTGAATAAAAGTGTTGGAATAAGTGCCATAAATGCTAAGAATATAGCGCCAAATAATGTTATTTTCTTATTTATTCCCTTTAAATATTGTGCGGTAGGTTTACCAGGGCGAATACCTGTTATAAAACCACCATTTTGTTGAATTTGACGTGCAATTTCGTCTGGGTCGAAGTTTAACATGGTGTAGAAGTATGCAAACGCCAATATTAGTAATGATAAGACGATTGAATATACCCATGTGCCCGCGCCAAGCCAATTATTCCACCAAGTGATAAATGCATTGGTTGAATTTGGAGCGAAAATACTCATTAACATTTGTGGGAATGATAAAATAGATGTTGCAAAAATGATAGGAATAACACCATTTGCGTTTACTCTAATTGGAATGTATGTTGATTGACCGCCATACATCTTTCTACCTTTCACTTGTTTTGCATATTGAACAGGGACTTTTCTTTCTCCGCCGTCAACAAATACGACAAGTGCAAATATAGCAATCAAAGCGACCACAAATAGCACTAATTGCCAAATAGCAGTTTGAGTTGTTTCACCGCCAACTGTAAGGTTACTAAATGTTCCCATAAGAGCAGTTGCAGCGCTTGACAAAATACCAACAAAGATTAAAAGTGACATACCGTTGCCAATTCCAATTTCTGTGATTTTTTCACCAAGCCAAACGGTGAACATTGCACCAGCAACGAGCATTAACACAACGAATGTGTAGAACACCCATGCTTGACCACCAAATATAGCAAGGTCAGCATATTCTGCTTGACCAAAACCTACTGCAATAGCAATCGCTTGTGCAGTTGCTATAATAAGTGCTGCAATTTTAGTGTATAAACTAAGTTTCTTTCTTCCGTCTGCTCCTTCTTTGGCATATCTTTGCCAACTAGGAATAACAGGGGCTAAAAGTTGAATTATAATTGAAGACGTGATATATGGTGAAACACCAAGCGCTAGGAATGAACCTTGTGATAGTGCGCCACCACTCACTGCACTAAGTAGACTTAAAAACGTATTGTTTTCAACATTTAAACCTAATGCTTCGCTATCAATTCCTGGAATTGGTATCCAGCAACCAACGCGGTAGATAAAAAGTAATAATAATGTTAACAATAACTTATTTCTTACTTCTTTAATTTTGAATGCGTCAGCTAATGTTTTAAACATTATACCTCCTCTACACTGCCACCTTGTGCTAAAATTTTCTCTTTTGCTTGTGCTGTAAATTTATTTGCCTTAACTTTTAATGCAACAGTAAGTTCACCGTTGCCTAAAATTTTAACGCCGTCTTTCTCTATTTTAGATAGAATTCCAGCATCTAATAATTTTAGAGCGTCAACTTCAGTGTCTTTTTCAAATACGTTAAGAGCGCTAACATTTACAGTTGAATAAACCTTTTTAAATTTAGCGTTGCTAAATCCTTTAATAGGAATTCTTCTATATAATGGGTTTTGACCACCTTCAAATCCAGGACGAACGCCACCGCCTGAACGTGCGTTTTGACCCTTGTGACCTTTACCAGAGGTTTTTCCAACACCAGAACCGATACCGCGACCTAATCTCTTTTTAGATTGCTTTTCGCCTTCTGCATTTTTTAAATCGTGTATATACATAATCTCTCCTTTACGCTTCTTCTTCCACTTTTAACAAGTGGTTAACTTTGAAGATGCTACCTCTTATGCAATCGTTATCTGGAAGAACTCGGGTTTGACCAAGTTTTTTAAAGCCTAGTGCTTCAACGATTTTTGCTTGACGTTTGTCGTAACCAGTTGGGCTTTTAACTAGGGTAACTTTGATTGTTTTAACTTGTTTCTTTGCCATAAGTCCTCCTAAATTTCTTCAACTGATTTACCGCGAAGTAGAGCCACTTGTTCTTTTGTTCTTAAACCTTTAAGACCATTTAATGTTGCTCTAACAACGTTGATTTTATCAGTTGAGCCATAAATTTTTGCAGTTATATCTGTGTAACCAGCCATTTCAAACACGATACGAGCAGCACCACCAGCAATTAAACCTCTACCCTTTTTACTTGGTAACATTTTAACGCTAGTTTTAGCAAACTTACCGATTGTTTCGTGTGGAATTGAGCCTTCGATAATAGGAACATTAATTAATGCTTTTTTAGCAGCCTTGGTTGCTTTTTCAATAGCTTGTGGAACTTCGCTTGCTTTACCAATACCCATTCCAACTCTACCTTTTTTATCTCCAACCACTACAAGAGCAGAGAGACGCATGGTACGGCCACCTTTAACGACCTTAGCAACACGCCTTACGCCTATTAATCTTTTATCGAACTCATCTTTAACTTCTTCTCTTGGCTTTCTGAATTCACGTTTTTGTTGTTGTGCCATAATCTCTCCTTAAAATTTTAAGCCACCGGCTCTTGCGCCGTCTGCCAATTCTTTAACTCTTCCGGTGTAAAGATAACCACCCCTATCGAATACAACTTCGGTGATTTTCTTTTTCTTAGCAAGCACGGCGATTTGTTCACCAACATATTTTGCTTGCTCTTTATTTGTCATATTTTTAACTGCGTCTGCAACTTCTTTTTGAGTTGTGTTGCAAGCAACTAAGGTTACGCCCTTAGTGTCGTCAATGATTTGTGCATAGATGTGATTTAAACTTCTATAAACGCAAAGTCTTGGACGAGCGGTAGTACCAGCCAAGTCATGACGTAGTTTGATATGACGTTGAACACGTTTGCTATTTTTATTAATCTTGTTAATCATAACTTAACCTCCTACTTTTTCTTACCTGCAGCCTTACCTGGTTTTAAGATAACTGGTTCACTTGTGTAGTGAATACCATAACCATGATAAGGTTCAATTGGACGTATTGCTTTAATTTTTGCAGCCACTGCACCAACTTGTTGTTTATCAGCACCGCAAACTATTATTGTGTTGTTATCAGGAACTTCAAGTTTAATTCCTTCTTCTTCCACCACTTCAACAGGGTGGCTTAAACCAAGGTTCATAACAAGTTTATTGCCTTGTTTTGTAAGTTTGTAACCTACGCCTTGAACTGTAAGTGATTTTTTAAAGCCTTCGCTCACACCAACCACCATATTGTGGATAAGTTGACGATAAAGACCTTGTTTAACGTTAGAGTCTTTATTTTCGTCGTTTCTAGTAACTTTAACTTCGTTGTTTTCAACTGTTACTGTTACATTTTTTGAAACTTCTTGTGTTAAAGTGCCATTTTTTCCTTTAACTGTTACAACTAAACCGTTAACTTCAACAGTTACGCCTGCTGGTATAGCAATAGGTAATTTTCCAATTCTAGACATATTCACCTCCTACCATACATAGGCGATAACTTCGCCACCGACATTTAGTTTTCTTGCATTTTTATCTGTGATAATTCCCTTACTTGTTGAGATAATAGCAATTCCAAGGCCGTTAAGAACTTGTGGTAATTCTTCGGAGTTAGCATAAATTCTAAGACCAGGTTTGCTAATTCTTTTAAGTCCTTGAATAACTTTTTCGCCATTAGGACCGTATTTAAGGGTAATTTCAATCATATTAACGCCATCTGCAACAACTGACTTGTAATCAGTGATAAAACCTTCATTTTTCAAGATTTCAGCGATTGCAAGTTTTGTTTTTGACTGAGGAACTAACACGCTATCTTGCTTATTTGAATTCGCGTTACGAATACGAGTAAGCATATCTGCGATTGGGTCAATAGTGTACATATTTCTCTCCTTTTACCAACTAGCCTTTTTAACGCCAGGGATTTCTCCTTTACTTGCTAAATTTCTAAAACAAATTCTGCAAATACCATATTTTTTAAGCACGGCATGAGGACGTCCGCAAATAGAACATCTCGTGTATTCGCGAGTTTTGAACTTTTGTGGTCTTTGTTGTTTATTTATCATTGCTTTTCTTGCCATAATTCACTCCTACTTTGCCTTCTTGAATGGAACGCCCATTAAGCGTAACAATTCAAGCGCTTCTTTATCTGTCTTCGCTGTTGTGATTATCATAATATCGAAACCGCGAACCGCGTCAATTTTATCATAAACAATTTCAGGGAAGATAATTTGTTCTTTCACACCGAAAGAATAGTTACCACGTCCGTCAAATGAAGTTGAGCTAAGTCCTTGGAAGTCTCTCACACGTGGAAGTGCAACAGAGATAAGTCTATCAAAGAACTCGTACATCTTTTCGCCACGAAGAGTTACTTTCGCACCGATTTTTTGACCTTCACGAAGTTTAAAGTTTGCTACTGATTTTTTAGCAGTAGTAACAACTGCTTTTTGACCTGCAATCAAACTTAATTCGTCAACAGCAGTGTTGAAAGTTTTTGCATTGTCTTTTTCTTTACCAAGACGAAGGCTTAAAACGATTTTATCGAATTTTGGAACTTCCATAACATTTTTGTAACCAAATTTATCGATTAATTCCTTTTTAACCACTTCGTTATAGTATGCATGACGTCTATTTATCTCTTTATTCATTTGTCATACTCCTTTTAAGCCTTCTTACTGCTTTTGGCAGTTTTCTTTGCAGTAGTTTTTGTGCTTGTTTTAGCATCTAATTTAGCGCCACATTTTTTGCAAACGCGCACGCTTTTACCGTCTTCAAGAGTGTGTGCAACACGTGTAGCCTTTTTGCATGTAGGGCATACAACTTGCACGTTAGATGCATCTATTGCACCTTCAGTTTTTAAAATTCCACCCTTGTCGTCTTTACTTCTAGGTTTACGGTGATGAGATTGAATGTTTACATTTGCAACAACAACTCTACCGTCTTGCCTATTAACTTCTAAAACTTCACCAGTTTTACCAGCATCCTTTCCGGCAAGAACTAGAACATTGTCGCCTTTTTTAACGCTTAATTTCATCTTTCCCTCCTATATAACTTCTGGTGCAAGCGAAATAATTTGCATAAATCCCTTTGCACGAAGTTCTCTTGCTATTGGTCCAAACACACGAGTGCCACGAGGTGCTTTTTGTTTATCGATAAGAACAGCAGCGTTTTCGTCAAACTTGATTGAACTACCGTCAGCACGTTCAATTCCTTTCTTAGAACGAACGATAACTGCCATAACAACATCACCTTTTTTTACTTTTCCGTCTGGATCTGCTTTTTTAACAGAGGCAACAATGACATCGCCAATGTTAGCATATTTTCTAACTGAACCGCCTAAACAACGAATGCACATAATTTTCTTTGCACCACTGTTATCAGCCACGTTCAATGTTGATAATGGTTGTATCATACTTTGCCTCCTATTTAGCACGCTCTACGATAGATAGAAGCCTGAAATATTTATCTTTGCTTAGTGGACGACATTCAACAATAGTTACAGTGTCACCAACATGTGCTTCATTCTTTTCGTCATGTGCTTTGTATTTTTTTGTTACAGTTGTGTATTTCTTATAAACTGGGTGTTTTTTCTTGCTGGTTACCAAAACAGTAATAGTCTTGTCCATTTTGTCAGAAACAACAACACCTTGTATTGTCTTGTGGTTTACTTTTTCCATATACTACTCCTTTGCCCCAGCGGTTTTTTCTTTAAGAGCGGTTTTCACTCTCGCAATGTTTTTCTTAACAATTCTAATTCTAGAAGTGTCTTGCAATTGACCAACTTTATTTTGGAAAGTAAGGTTGAAAAGTTCACTTCTTAGTTTACTTTCTTCGTCAGTCAACTCTTTTACTGATAAGTTTCTATAATTATTCTTCATTGTTTTCACCACCTTTTTCCTTACGCACTACGCGTGTTTTACAAGGAAGTTTGTGTGAAGCAAGCCTTAAAGCTTCCAAACAAAGTTCTTCACTTGGACCGCTCACTTCCAAAATTACTCTATCACGTTTAACGACTGCAACGTGACCAACTTGTGCACCTTTACCGCTACCCATACGAGTGTCGGCAGGTTTTTTAGTGATAGGTTTGTCTGGGAAAACTTTTATCCAAACTTTACCACCACGTTTCATGTATCTATTTATAGCAACACGTGCTGCTTCTAGTTGATTAGGAGTCATCCAGCATGGTTCAGTTGCTTGAAGACCATAATCGCCGTAAACAACTTTACTACCACGGATTGCACGTCCCGTCATTCTTCCACGATGTTGCTTTCTTCTTTTTTCTCTTTTTGGAATTAGCATACCCATACTAGTTTTCTCCTTTCTTATGATTTACTGAACTTTGAGAAACTTTACCTAAAATTTCGCCTTTATTTATCCAAACTTTAACGCCTAGAACGCCGAATGTTGTGTGTGCTTCAACGCAAGCATAGTCGATGTTTGCTCTAATTGTGTGAAGTGGAAGACTACCTTCATGATAGTGTTCACTTCTTGCAATTTCAGCGCCGTCAAGTCTACCTGAAACCATGGTTTTAACACCAACAGCACCAGCACGCATAACTCTTTGCATAGCAGACTTCATAACACGTCTGAATTGAGCACGTTTTTCAAGTTGCGCTGCGATTGATTCAGCAACTAGTTTTGCATCTAAATCTGGGTTTTTAAGTTCAACGATGTTAACGTTTACTTTTTTAGCATTAGATAATTTCTCAATATTTTTCTTTAATTGTTCAACACCTGCACCCTTTTGACCGATTAAAACACCTGGTTTTGCAGTACTAATTGTAACAGTAACTGAATCAGCCGTTCTTTCAATCAAAACGTTAGATATTGCGCAATTTTTATATTCTTTAAGGATGTACTTACGGATAACATTGTCTTCCTTAATGTTTTTAGCGATATCTTTCTTGTCTGCGTACCAAAAAGAATTCCATGTCTTATTGATACCAACTCTTAGTCCATTTGGATTAACTTTTTGTCCCATACTCTACTCCTTACTATCTAGCACAACTTTAATGTGACTAGTTCTTGTTGCAATTCTTTCAGCACCATGACCACGACCACGAATATAAACTTTGTTAACGTGAACAGGGCCTGAACCAAGGATAACTTCTGCAAGATACAAATCGTGAACGTTCATACCTTTGTTGTGTTCAGCATTTGCACCAGCAGACTTAACAACCTTTAATAAAATTGCTGCTGCTTCGTGTGGCATGTTAGATAAAATTGCCACAGCGTCGTCATAACTCTTGCCTTTAACTTGGTCGATTACGATTTTAGCCTTTGTAGGAGAAAGCCTAACGAAACGAACACTAGCATAAGGGCGAGTTTCTCTATTTGCTTTAACTAATTCTGCTTTTTCTCTAATTCTTTTTGCCATAATTCACTCCTACTTCTTCGCTTCTTTTTGCTTGTGGCCTTTAAAGGTTCTTGTTGGAGCGAATTCGCCCAACTTGTGACCAACCATATCGACAGTGCAATATACAGGTATATGTTTTCTTCCATTGTGGACAGCGATTGTGTGGCCTACGAATTCAGGGTATATAGTGCTAGACCTAGACCAGGTTTTAACAGCCTTTTTTTCACCCTTTTCGTTCATTTCCACAACACGAGCCATAAGTTTTTCTTCCACATATGGTTTTTTCTTTAAACTTCTACTCATAATCTCTCCTACTTAGCTTTCGCTCTTTTGACAATTAACTTGTCAGAAGCCTTTTTATGTTTTCTAGTCTTATAACCAAGGGCTGGTTTACCCCAAGGTGTAACAGGACCTGCGTGTCCGACTGGTGACTTACCTTCACCACCACCGTGTGGGTGGTCAACTGGGTTCATTGCTGAACCACGAACACTTGGACGAATTCCAAGGTGACGGCTCTTTCCTGCCTTACCAAGAGCAATAATTTCTCTTTCTTCGTTGCCAATTTCACCGATAGTTGCACGGCAATTAATTGGAACTTTTCTCATTTCGCCAGAAGGCAAACGAACAGTTGCGAATGCGCCTTCTTTTGCCATAAGTTGAGCAGATAAACCTGCGCTTCTAACCATTTGACCGCCACGGTTTGGTTGCAATTCAATGTTGTGAATTTTGCTACCAAGTGGAATTTCAGAAAGTGGAAGTGCATTTCCTGGTTTGATTTCAGCACCAACACCGCTCATAACTTTATCGCCAACGTTTAAGCCTTTTGGTGCTAAAATGTATCTCTTTTCACCATCAGCATAAACAAGTAATGCTATGAAAGCAGTTCTATTTGGGTCGTATTGTATGCTATCAACACGAGCAACAATTCCGTCTTTATTACGTTTGAAGTCAATAATACGATATTTTCTTCTATTACCGCCACCGATATTTCTAACGGTGATTTTACCTTGGGCATTACGACCGCCAGTTTTTTTCTTTGTTCCAATCAAACTTGCTGGAACTTCTGCGTCTTTAGTTAAAACGCCTTTATATTGGATTGATTTCTTACCTCTTTGTCCAGGAGTTACTGGATTATAACTTTTTATAGCCATATTCAATCTCCTTTTAGTTCAAGCTCTCGAAGAATGCGATAGCCTTTGATTCAGGTTTTAAGAAAACTATTGCTTTCTTGTAATCGCTTGTTCTACCAGTAACTCTACCATTTTTTGTTCTTCTAACTTTTGTTGTACCTTTCACAATCATTGTGTTAACACGAGCAACTTGCACTTCAAAAAGTTCTTCAACAGCCTTTTTGATTTCAACTTTGTTTGCTTTCATGTTAACTTCGAAAGTGTACACTTTATTTGGGAAGCCTGCGTATGATTTTTCAGTCATAATAGGCTTCAAGATAATTTCTTGCGCTGTCATTATACGTATGCCTCCTCTAATTTCTTAATTGCGTTCTTATCGAAAACTAGATATGTGTTTTCAACAAGGTCAGCAACGTTTAAAAGCATTGCGTCTTCGCAAGACACTTTTTGAATGTTACCAGTTGCGCGGATAACGTTATCGTTCTTTCCGTCAGTAACAATAATTGTGCGCTTGCTTAAACCGAATGTTTTTAAGAAGTTGCTTGCTTCTTTTGTTTTAGCGTTTTCAAAGTCAATTTTGTCAATGATAATAACTTCATTTTGTCTAATCTTTTCAGATAATGCTGAAGCGAATGCAATATCACGCATTTTCTTATTTATCTTTTGACTAAAATCTCTTGGTTTTGGTGCAAACACTACACCACTGCCCACGAATTGTGGTGCGCTCTTTTCGTCATGACGGGCATTACCTGTGCCTTTTTGACGATAGATTTTCTTCTTACTAGCGTTAATTTCGCTACGAGTTAAAGTTGATTTTGTTCCTTGACGAGCGTTATTGTGCAAAGCAACAACAACTTGGTGAACTAATGGTTCGTTATATTCAGCACCAAACACCATATCGTTTAAGGTGATTGAACCAACTTCTTCCTTATTCATATTATAAACTTTAAGTTTTGCCATAGTTAACTCCTTTAAGCCTTCACAGCGGACTTAATAGTAACTATTGATTTTTTAGGTCCAGGGATAGCACCTTTTACTAAAATTAAGTTTCTATCTGCGTCCACGCGCACAACTTTAAGATTTTGTATTGTAACTGCCTCGTTGCCATATTGGCCAGGCATCTTTTTACCTTTAAACACTCTACTTGGTGTTGAGTTAGCACCCATTGAACCAACTTCGCGGTGAACAGGACCAACACCGTGTGTCATTTTAAGTCTGTGGTGATTCCAACGTTTGATAACACCAGAGAAACCATGACCTTTGCTTGTTCCTGAAACGTCAACAAGGTCACCTTCTTTAAACATATCAGCCTTGATTTCTTGACCAAGGGCGAATTTAGTTACATCGTCATATCTAAATTCTTTTAAAACTCTTTTTGCATCAATGCCGGCTTTTTTAAATGTGCCTGCTTGACTTTTGTTTACATTCTTTGCTTTAACTTCGCCGAATGCTAGTTGAACTGAATTGTATCCGTCAACGTCCTGAGTTTTGATTTGTGACACATAACATGGACCAGCTTCAATAACTGTTACAGGTTCTACCCTTCCGTCGTCCATGAACACTTGCGTCATACCAACTTTTCTACCTATGATTGCTTTTTCCACAGTGCCCTCCTATAATTCCACTTTAATGTCCACACCACTTGGCACGTTCATTTTTAAAACAGTGTCAATAGCCTTTTGGTTTGGTGCGTAAACATCAATAAGCCTAAAATGTGTGCGAGATTCGAATTGCTCGCGTGAATCCTTGTTAACGTGAGTTGAACGAAGGATTGTTACCACTTCTTTCTTTGTTGGAAGTGGAATTGGTCCAGACACTTTGCATCCAGACTTTGTTGCAGTGTCAAGAATTCTTGAAACTACATTGTCGATTAAACCTGTATCATATGAAGCAAGTTTTATTCTGATTTTTCTTGTTGCCATTTTTCTCTCCTTTTTTAACTTAGCAATAAAACTGGAAAACCTTAAAACAATCGGTATGATTTATGGCGGTAGTTTGTAATCTATAATTACACTTGCACGCGTTTACACCAAGCCGTGTGTTAAGTGCTAACTCTCAAAAATAAATAAGGCTCAACACCTTTATTTTTGCCAGCCGTTCTTACGAACATATGGTAAACACAAATTCCCACCAGCAACCTGTTTTGCTGTTGCAACCTTGTGCCTTAACCCACAATTAGCAATGGTATTCTAGCAAACAACTAAATCTTTGTCAACACTTTTTTCTAATTTTTTTAAATATTTTTAACGTTTTTTTGCAATACTTAAACTTTACCTAAATATTAAAAATCTATATTTGTTTTAGTTTTATATCTTTTTTACACTCTCAACTATATTTTTTGTATTAGTTTTTTCGTTGATATTGATTATTGATATTGTTCTATAATTAACAAATAATCGCGCGCATGCGTATATAAATAAGGTAAAATGATGACGTGACTAGTTATAATTAAACCAAAAAATTAAATATCTCATAAAACTTTTTTTAAAATTTTTGAAAAAAGGTATTTACAAACGAAAAATAATATGTTAAAATCAAAGCGAATTGAAAATATTTATAAATTAGGAGAAAGTTATGGCAAAAATAGATGCTAACGCACCATATGTACCAGAAGAATCTAAAAATGGTCAAAGAATTTTAAGTTACTCAAATGAACAGATATTTAATAGATATTTCACAGAAGATGATGGTGTGGGTTTCGGGGACGATTTTGATGAAGTTATCAACATACGTAATGAAGAAGACGAAAAGGCTCCTTTTGTGTATAAAAATTTAACAGCGCTAGCGGGCGATGTATTAAATTATGTTCGTTCAAAATTTCATTTAAAGATAGTTCCTTTCGTGCCAGAAGGTTACAAGATAAACACAGCCACGCTTGTAAAAGACATTGAATCAATCTTAGAAGAAAATCCTAATGCGGTTCGTCAAGCAGGTGTAAGCAATAAATTAAATCCTTTCATAAGGGGTTCTGTGGAATTTTTACTTACAACTCTCAATAAAGGTTTAGAATACAAAATTGAATTAGGTGTTTAAAAAAAAATCGCCAAACGGCGATTTTTTTATTTATTATTTTGTTTTTATTCAATATTATAGCGGTGGAATAACCGTCATACTTGGAGTGGTTTCTGCACCCACGCCAACGTCTGTTCTACCAGTAATCATTTCACGTGTCAAGTCTTTACCTTCCAATTCCGCCATTTTCTCAGCCGACAATAGCGCCGTACCTATTTTACCATCTTTTGTTTTAGTTTTTTTCTTTTCGGTTTTTTTCTCTGGTTCCACTTTTGTAGATTCAGGTGCAGTGAAAACAGTTGCAGGTTCTTTATATAATTCTTTTTCTCTTTCTGTTGCACCAACAACTAGATTTCTTCTAGGGCTTGAACTGCCACCAGACCCACTAGAACTTCCGCCACCGCTAGAACTTCCACCAGAACTAGGCGAAGCGCTTGCCCCATTGCCTGCTTTTTTCTTTGCAGGGCCCTTTGCCGCTTCTTTTTTCTTTTCAGGTTTTTTCGCACTTGGCTTTTTAGCCGCGTCTGCTTTTTTATCGGCAACCACTTCTTTTTTAGCATCAGGTGATTTTGCTTCTTCTTTTTCAGCAGTTTTTCCTGCGTTCAACACTTCATCAACTATTTCTTTGGTCTTCTTGCCAACGTTTTTAGCAATCTCCACCCCTGCACCAGCCAAAGCGCCGATTAGCGCCGCACGTCTTGACACAGTAGGGTCTAAACCTGCTAATGCACCAAGCGCACCAACACCAGCACCAGTTATTGCACCTGTTGCCACTGCGGTTATTATTGTTTCAGCGAGTGCACTTCTTTTTGTTTTTGGTGCAGGTTGACCGTCCACAACCACAGGTTGTTTTTTATTTTCTTTGCCGGTTAAAACCACCACAGCGTCGTCTTCAACACGTGCTTTGGTTTTCTTTTCGGCTTCAACAAATTCTTTTGCACAATCTTGAAGCGAACGTTGTTCCACGTTTTCCGTGTCCAAGCGAATTATTGATTTTGGAACTTCGTCCACATTTTCCTTATCTTGCTTTATATACTCTTCGTGAACTTGCAATTCTTCTTTTATATGGTTGCTGTAATCAACTTTTGCGTTTTGAAATTCCGAATTGAAATCTTTTCTCTCTTCTTCGGTTAGAACGTTTAAATTTTCTTCAATTTTTTGCACTATCACTTCGTTTAAAGTTTTTGCAAAATTAGGTTTATCAATTCTTATAAATTCGCTATTTTCACTTAGCGACTGCTTTATGCTATCGTCAACCGCTTTTTTTAGTTTTGGGTAACGCGCCAAAATTTCAAATACGTCTACTGCAAAACCCGCTTCAATTTCTTCAATCTCTTCTTCTTTTTCCATTAAAACTTTGTTTGCCATGAGATTGGTTTTAAATCTGTTTACAATTTTGTATAGACTAGCAATTGTTTCTTCGTCCATACTAAAAATATCTAGCACGTTGCCTTCTGTTTGACTTATATTCCAACGCCTATAAATAATTGATTTATCAATTTCACCACTAGTTTCAACCGAATCTAAAACGTATTCATTAAGATTACTATAAATTCCACTATCTGTTTTATAATTTGCTTCATAACTTAACTTTTCAACCAGTGTTAAAGTTGCACACTCTCCTTCAAACGTTACAAGGAAACTTATTTGTTTATCTAACTTTAATTCGCTCACACAAATATCAATATTGTCGATTGACTCAACAATATATTTTCTTATACCAATTAGTTCTTTAACAATTTCAGGGTCAACAACATAATTTCCTTCGCTATCATAGTCGCCCAACATGTTGCCTAAAACTGCGTGACGCATATTATTGAACTTTAAATATTCAATATCTGCGACATCTTCAACATAACCTAATTCACTATCAATTTTTAGATATTTTGCCATAAATTTCTCCTTGTGTAAAAAGTGATAAATTCAAGGTGACCAACATTATTAACGTTATTATAACACAAATTAGACAAATTTCAAACAAAAAAGAACAAACTTTTTATTTAATTAAAACAGTTTGTTCAATTTTTTATAAACATTATTTTTAGCATTCGTAAATTTTTTTATTTATATTTTTAAATCTAATTTTCTTTACAAATTTAAATTTAATTTTTTTATTAAAAAACTTACCACTAATTTAGGCGCACCTAAATCAAAACTTGCACTCCAAAATATTACTTGTTGAAAATTTATGTTTTTAATATATTTTATTGTTTGCTTAAATAGTTATTTTTATTCTTCGCTTGCTGCTAATTTCTTTTGTTGGTCGGTGATTGTTAAAGCGTCAATCATTTCGTCAAGGTCGCCGTCCATAAACGCGTTTATATCATATAGCGATAAACCAATTCTATGGTCGGTAACTCTTCCTTGTGGGAAATTGTATGTTCTTATGCGTTCGCTTCTATCCCCTGTTCCAACTTGGCTTTTTCTATTTTCTTTATACTCTGCTTCTTTTTGTTGTTGATAATAATCAAACACTTTTGCACGCAAAATATTGAATGCTTTTTCTTTGTTTTGTGTTTGGCTACGCTCGTCTTGGCAGGATACCACAATACCGGTTGGGAAGTGAGTTATACGAATTGCAGAGTCCGTTTTGTTGACCTTTTGACCACCCGCACCACTTGAACGGAAAATATCTATACGAATATCTTTTTCGTCGATTTTAACGTCCGCATCTTCCATTTCAGGTAAAATTGCAACCGTTACAGTTGAAGTATGAACTCTTCCTTGGCTTTCCGTTTCAGGCACACGTTGCACTCTATGCACACCAGACTCATACTTAAATCTAGCATACGCATTTTTTCCTTTAATGAGAGCCTGCACTTCTTTAACTCCACCAAGTTCGGTTTCTTCAATGTTTAGAATTTCCATTTTAAATTTATGACTATCACAATACATTTGATACATTCTAAGAAGTGAGTGTGCAAACAAAGCACTCTCTTCTCCACCTGCACCACCACGTATTTCTAGAATAACGTTTTTAGAATCGTTTTCGTCTTTTGGAAGCATTAAGATTTTTAATTTTTCAACGCTTTCGTCCATTCTCTGTTTTGCAGACACAGACTCTTCTTTTAACATTTCACGCATATCTGGGTCGGTTTCGTTTTTTAGCATTTCGTTTGCGTCGTTATAATCTTTTTCGTGTTTTAAATAATTTTCATATTCTTCCATAAGTTCTTGAAGTGACGCATGCTCCTTCACTTTTGCTTGCCATAACTTATTATCCGCAATAATATCTGGGTCGGCTATTTCACGAGTGAGCGTGTCAAATCTTTCCTTTATTGCCTTTAACTTTTCTATCATAACATTTCCCTTTTTTGTTTTTAAAATTTTTAATAATTTTACTAATTTTTTAACATTTTTTCAATTTTTTAATGATTTTTATTTAATTTTTTATTTTCTTTTTATTTTTTTAATTTCTTTTTAATTTTTTCTAAACACTAGCACCCTATCATTTCCACCATAATCTTTAATGCATTCTAACAAATCAAAATCTGTAAATAAACTTGACACTAAATTTTTTTGGTCTTCTCCAATTTCTAACAGTAAATAGCCGTTGTCATTAAGGTGCTTTTTTGCGTTATCATGAATAATGTTGTAATACTTTAAACCTAATTCTCCACCGTCTAGTGCAAGAAGTGGGTCGTACGACTTAACTTCAACATCTAAATCTTCAATTTCGTCTGTTGCAATGTATGGTGGGTTTGAAACAATTAAGTCATATTTATTTTCAATTTTTTCAAACATATTTGAATGAATAAAGTTTATTTCCGCGCCTAAATTTTTTGCATTTAACTTTGCAATTTTTAGCGCTTTTGTGGATATGTCACTTGCTGATATTTGTGCATCAACATTTTTCTTAATTGCAATTGCAATACAGCCTGAACCTGTGCATAAATCTAAAACTGATTTTAAGTTATTTTCTTTAATAATATTTATCGCCTTTTCAACTAAAATTTCACTATCCGCGCGTGGGGACAACACGTTTTCGTCCACAATAAATTCCAAGCCGTAAAAATGTTTTTTATTAAATATTTTATCAAGTGGTTTTCCATGCATTCTTAAACTTGCCACTTCATTTACTTGATTTAATTGCTCGTTTGTTACATCGTCAATTAGATTTAATTCGGTGTGACTCACACCTAAAACTTCTGAGATAATGTAGTCCACATCAATTTCGTCAACACCAACAGATATAAAATCTTGTTTCAAAGATTTTCTTAAATTTATTAACTTCATAAAATCTCCTAAAATCTAAAACAAGCCTTACAAATTAAAAAGAAAAAAGCGCGCCCAAGATATGCAAAAAAGGACACGCTTAAATCCACCTATTTTAATTTATATTTGTTTTTAAAACTCTCTACACGACCTTTAGTGTCTACCAACTTTTGTTGACCGGTAAAGAATGGGTGACATTTATCGCAAACTTCAAGTTTAACAGTATCGCCTGGTTTAACGCCTGGTTTAGCAGTTTTGCCTGCAAATTCAGCACCACAAGCGCAAACAAATGTAACATCTACATAGTTTGGTTGAATATCTTTTTTCATTTCTTACTCCTTTTTAACTATTTTTGGCTTGCATAAGGCAAGCAAGAAGGCGTTTAACTATCAATCAAGATAATTTTCACCTTAAAAGTTCATAGCGATATGATTATACATTGAAAAATCTATTTTGTCAACCATTTTTTTCAATAACTTTTAATAATCTTTTTAGCAATCTCGCAAATATCACCCGCTCCAACAAACGCAACCGCGTCAAAACTAGATAACATTTTGTTAAGTTTTTTGCTTGTTGCCACGTATTTTACAGATGAATTTACCTTTTTTATTTCCAAATATAGTTCATGCGCACTCATTCCAACACTTTTCTTTTCCCTTGCTGGATATTCTTTAAAAATACACAAATTTTTGAGCCCAGATAACACTTCTACAAACTCTTTCAAAAAGGTTTTTGTGCGTGAATATGTGTGCGGTTGAAAAACTATTAAATTGTTTTTAAATTCTTTGTTAAATGCGGATATAAACGATTGAATTTCAGTTGGGTGGTGCGCATAATCAATATAAATTTTAGTGTTTTTCGCTTGACCTATCAATTCATAGCGCCTTGGTATTCCATTAAAGTTTGAGATTGCGTTTAACATCTTTTTTTCGTCTACCCCTAAATGCTTACAAACAGCATATGCAAGAGCGATATTCTTTTGGTTATACACACCTTTAAGACGCGTTTTAAATTTATTATTTAAGGTTACAAAATTTATATTTTTATGCCGTTTTAGAAAATTTGTGGACTTATCTAAAAACACAAAACGCGTTTTTGCACGCTTTAAAAACGTTAAAAATGCACTTTTTAAATTAAATAAAGATTTGTAACTATCCATATGCTCTGCTTCAATGTTGGTAACAACCGAAATTGTGGGCTGAAGTGCTAAAAAACTTTTATTATACTCGCATGCTTCAACCACCAAATAATCGTCATTAACTTCAAATCTTGGTGCAAAAACGTCCGCTCCAATATGGGAAGAAACTTTTTTATTAGAAGTGCGTAAAATTTCATAAATTAAACTTGCAGTTGTGCTTTTCCCGTGCGTTCCAGCAACTGCAATAACACATTTAAAATTTTCGCATAGTTTTCCTAAAACTTGTGCCCTATCAAGTATTTCAATACCCTTATTTTTTAGGGCTACTATGTATTTATTGTCGTCTTTTATTGCACCAGTTTTGATTGCTAAATTGACCGACAAAAATTTCTTATTAAAAACGCTTGTAAATTCAATACCATTTGAAACACAAATATCCACATATTCGTCACGTTTTCTATCATAGCCATACACTCGCCAACCCATTTTTTTATATACTAACGCCAGTTGGTGCATGCTCACTCCACCAATACCTAAAATTAACACAGATTTTTCAATAATTTTATTCATAATTTCACCTAATAATCTTTATGATTATTTTTTATAATTAGTTAGAGTTTAAAAAAAGAAAATTTGCAACAAATTTAACAAAAATTTAGTGAAACTTATGTAGAAAATAAATAGAAAAAATTTATAAAATCATGTTAAAACATTTGCGTTTATATTTTGTTTAAGTTAAAATATAAGTAACTACTAAATGTAGAATATTTTTAAAAGGGAAAGGTGAATAGATTTGAATATCACAGACGTTAGAATTAAAGTGGTTGCCAAAGAAGATAGCAAATTAAAAGCCATCGCCTCTTTCACTATTGATGATGCATTTGTTGTGCATGATGTGAAGGTTTTGGAAGGTAACAACGGTTTGTACATCAAAATGCCTCAAAGACAATCACCAAGCGGTGATTACAGGGATATCGTACACCCAATTAACACTGAAACAAGAGAACAAATTAGTTCCGCTGTATTGTCTGCTTACGAAAAAGAACAAAACAGTTAATAAAAATCTGCCACTCGGCAGATTTTTTTATTTATAGAATTTATGCTCTAGCGTAAATTAAGATAATTATAAACCTTGTTAAATTGAAAATAATATATTTTTTAACAAAAAAGTCGGCGTTAAACCGACTTTTTTATTATTTTTTTATTAGTTTAAAATTGATAATCTAATACCATTACCTTCAACCCAAATACCATCAAAGTTGTAATTCAAAGTTTTAGTGTAACTTACTCTATTATTTGTATCTGTTAAATTGAAAGAACCTTTGAAACTAGCAGCGTTAGCAAAATCTGAACTGTTTACATTTTTAACGAAACTGCTGTTTTCAGTGTTGTCATAGTCTGCGCGCCAGCCGAAAAGCCAGGTTGTGCGGATATAACTTTCACCATATTGATTTCCCAATGAAGACGCAGCTTCGGTGTTAACGACAACATGTTGCATGCTACCAGCAACAGAATCTTGTTGATACAAGTTAAAGTGGAAATTACCACTATTTTGTACATAATTGTACCATGTGTCTTTATAGAATGTGCCGTAGCCGTCCAACACGCTATTTACAGTTGCATATTTGAAACTTGCTCCGTCTGGGAAAATTAAAGTTATCAATGAAGTTACAGTGCTATTAGCCGTTCCTTCAACCACACTGTTTAATTGAATATTTGTTACATCGCCTGTTAAGATACAAACTGCACCAGCAACTAATTTATCACCCCTAATTCTATTTCGAGATAATTCGTTTGTTGATTCATTGTATCCACCAACATAAACTTGGTCAATTACTGCACCACAATTTGCAGCGGTTACATTATTGTTAGCAGTGTCAAATCCGCCCATTTGAGCAACAATACCTGCAACAGTATTTCCATAAATGTTTGATGTTACGATAGACCTTTCAATCACTGAATTATCAGTTGAATTCAAGGCTGCAATACCACCAACATAGTAATCTTTTCCACTGAATATTTCACCGATGCTAGAAAGGTAAATTTTAACTTCACTAATAAGTGCATTGTTTTCAGCGGTTGCACCACCAATATAAATCCTATTTGCAGACACGGTTGACGCAACTTCAATAATACCACTTGTAAGTGTAACATTAGATATTTCTGAATTATTTCTACCTGCTATACCGCCAACATATATAGTTTCATTGCTGTTTACAATTGAGATGTGTGGAGCCATGGTAACATTTGTAATGAAACCATTATTTAAACCAGCCACACCACCAATATTAGCACCAATAGTATTTGCTGAATAACGTACAGAGACTGTGCCATTGTCCAGATTATTAGTTATATTATTTATTGTTCCGCTATTATTTCCAACTACACCACCAACATTAGTTGTGCCATAGATTACAGTGTTGCTAACTTCTGAATTTTCAACACGTCCACTTGTTACAACACCAGCAATACCACCAGCATTTTCAAATTGTGATGTACTTGCAACGTTAAGGTTATTAACTGCAACATTTCTAACTGCTGAATTGTTTTCCACAACTCCCACAATACCACCAAAGTTAGTGATTTGACCATTTACATCATCGGTTGTTGCAGGGTAATTTACTGTAACATTAGATATTTCAGAACTTGAATTTGCAGTGCTTGAATATACACGACCTGCGATGGCGCCAGCATTTGTTGCGTTGGCGCTCATTGTTACGCCTTCAAGTGTTAGATTTGTTACAGTACTATTGTCAAGGTATGTGAATAGTCCTGCATAACCATTGTTATCCGTGATTGTAAGACCTGTGATTGTGTGGCTATTACCGTCAAACACAGAGTTTACAAGAGCAAATGGAGTGTATGCTCTATTAGTTAAATCGATATCCGCTTCAAGAACTATTTTCTTATCTGTAATTACACCATTATCTGCGTTGTTTTGTAAATACTCAATAAATGCTGTTGCGTTATCGTCTGTTGTGCCGTCAACATCACCAACTGAATCTTCTGTTAAATCTTTTAATAGATATTGGCTAGATAAGGTTGACAAACTTGAATTTGTCATATTTAGTACAGGGACTGCACCAGGAGCAAGTGTCCAAGCAGAATTATCCCACATAACTTTTGAAGTTTGGCTAACTGCGTAGAATACATAGTCTGTTGGAGCAAGAGTTGCAACCATATCGTCTGCTGAATTTAATTCGCGAACTAAATACAATGAATTTTGTTCATTGAAGAATGTTTCATACATTGTTTCGTCATAATTTCTTATTGCAACTATACCGTTTGTTACAACCACGTTACCAGCAAAGTGGACTAATGGTTGAGAATTATTGTCATTATAATTTGTTGATTTTTGAACGGTTGAAACGAACGAAGCATTGTCTGAACCGACTATAGTTGAAAGTGAAAGTGATTCAAATATTGAACCCGTGTCCGTACCGATCACAAATCTACCAACAAAACCAGATATATCACCTGTTGCGTTTTGGACTGTTACAGTGCTATTTGCTTTGGTTGCTTGAACAGTTGATTGGTCAACAATACCAACAAGACCACCAGCAGTAACGCTAATTGGAGTCGCTGGAGTTGTTTCAGTTTCACCTTCTGTTTCACCAGTTTCAACAGCACTACCAAGTGTGATGTTAACATTTTCTGTTGAACTTACTGATAATTTAGAAGTTGCACCAGTGATTGCACCAAGCACACCACCTGTAACACTATTATCTTTTAAGTTTGTAATGCTTGAATTTGTTACAAATATGTTAGAGACAACAGAATTAGTTGCGTTACCAGTTAACGCACCAGCGTAATCATAACTTCCGTTGATGTTCGCTGAATTGATATTTAAGTTTGTTACGTTTGCATTATTTAATGAATAGAACAAACCTGCGTTAGTATAATCTGTACCACTTAGGTTAAGTCCGCTGATTGTGTGTCCGTTACCATTAAATGTTCCAGAGAAACCAACCCAAGTGTCTGTTGAATAATTGTAACCGATTGGTTGGAATGATTGTGTAAGTGTGAAACTATTGATTAAAGAATAATTAGCGTCTAACGCATACACATCACCCATTTTTTGCAAATCTGCTTGATTGTCAATGTAATATGGGTATTCTTCTGTACCATTACCAATGTGAACACTTATTCTAAATTCAGGGCAACGTTTATTGGTTGTTGTGATAACCAAAGTTGTTTCACCACCGGCAAGCGCTGTGTAGTAACCATTAGTTTCATCGTAATTAATCATACTTTGAACTGCTGGTCCGCCTGCATTATAATCGAAAGTGGTGTTTCTATAACTATAAGGTCTAGTTATAACAATGTTTAAGTCTTCCGTGCTTATAACATCGCCAACATTGCAGTAAATTTCTTTTGTGTTAATGCTTATTGTTTCGTCATCGCGCATGAAATAATATGTAGTAAGACCAAGGCTTACTCCAACCACGATAACAACTAGGAAAATTAAAAATTTCTTCATACTCTTCCCCTTTTTTGGTTTATGATACTTTTATTATACCCTAATTACGCAATTTGTCAATACCCTTTTATTAAATTTTATATTGCTATTTTTAAAAAGTTTTTTACCCAATGCTAGAAAATTTTATTAAATTTGAATTTTTTTTGCATTTATTACGTAAATTTTGTGATTTTTAGCGTGTTTTTTTGCTTTTTTAAAAATTTTTTTATATTTTAGTTCTCTTGGCTAAATTCGTCAACTAAAAAATCTTTTAGCATAGTATAACGTTTTTGTGTGTAATTGTTGTGTATCATTCGCGCTAAAATTTGCTTTGAACCAACTAAAACAACTGCTTTTTTAGCACGTGTTATGGCTGTATATAATAAATTCCTTGTTATGATAATCGGAGCCCCTGGAACGAGTGGAATAACAACACAATCAAACTCACTTCCTTGGCTTTTATGTATTGTTATAGCATATGCAAGCACGATTTGATATAGGTCAGTTTTTGCATATTTGCAAATCTTGCCGTCGTCAAAACGAATTGTGGTTTCGTGGGTATCTGGTTCTATTTTAGTAATATAACCAATATCTCCGTTAAATACTCCTGTACCTTCCTGCATCATACCGTTTTCTTCGTATTTTACATACGTTTGCTCGTAATTATTCACTGTTTGCATGATTTTATCGCCAATGTGGAATTTTGTAAATTCACTTCCAACTTCTAAGCCTTGGAAATATGGGTTAATGGTTTGTTGTAACCTTTTATTTAAGTTATCTATTCCACACGGACCTGCTTTCATGGGTGCCAAAACCTGAATTTCATTCGGTTTATATCCAAAATATTTTGGTAGCCTTGTGGTTACTAAATCAATTATTGTTTCACTGTTTGTAACTAAGTCTTTGCCCGCTTCATAGAAGAAATCTTTACTTGTATTGTCAATAATAGGCATTTTACCACTATTTATTAAATGTGCGTTGGTGATAATTAAACTATCATTATCTTGCCTATAAATATTTACTAAATGAGTTGTGTAAATCTTCTTACTTTCAATTAAATCTCTTAGCACATTTCCAGCGCCCACACTTGGCAATTGGTCCTTATCTCCAACTAACACTAATCTAGTTGTGCCGCGTAGTGCTTTTAATAAATGGTAAAATAGGGTTGCATCAACCATACTCATTTCGTCCACCACCACAACGTCCGCATCAATAGGGTTATCTTGATTTCTGTGGAAATATCCTTCTCCTTCGCTTGGGTTCATTTCAAGCGCACGGTGAATTGTTTTTGCTTCCATACCACTGCTTTCTGTTAGCCTTTTTGATGCACGCCCAGTTGGCGCACAAAGTAATACCTTTTTATGCAATTCTTTAAACATTTCCAAAATACATCTAACTATTGTGGTTTTACCAGTACCTGGTCCACCAGTGATAATTGAAACGCCTTTATTTAAACTGTTTAAAACTGCGTCCGTCTGTTCGCCATTTAATTGAATTTTATGAAGACGTTGATAATGATTTATGCTATCAATAAAATTTATTCTTTCGTCAAATTGGTTATATGACAATTTGTATAATTTCTTTGCTATATACTTTTCTTGAAAGTAATATTTCGTTAGCATGCACACATCTTCGCCGTGATATGGAAAGTTTTTAACCATACCTTCAATTTGCAAAAATTCTGCTGAACGTTCAACTAGCGACGTTTCACTTTCGCTAAACCCCAATATTTCAATACAATTTTGCACCAACATCGTTTTTGGAAGGAATGTGTGCCCTTCGCGTTCGCTAGCAGTTTTCAAAGTGTAAATTAACCCTGCTTTTACGCGGTTTTCACCCATTGGGTCAATACCTAATTTTATTGCAATTTTATCTGCGGTTGCAAAACCAATTCCGTCCACATCTTCTATCAATTGATAAGGATTATTTTTAACAACTTCAATCGTGCGCTCTTTATATATGTTAAAAATCTTAATTGCCATGTTTGTGGATATAAAATGAGATTGCAAAAACATAATTGCATTTTGCATTCCTTTCATTTCGTTATAAGCATTAGAAATCTCAATGGCTTTTTGCTTGCTTATCCCCTTAACTTTGCTAAGTTTCACAGGGTTAAATTCCATTATCGCCAAAGTGTCTTCTTTAAACTCATCAACAATTCTTTTAGCAGTAACTGGACCTACGCCATAAATGAGCCCGCTAGACAAATACTTTTCAATAGCGGGAAGTGTGGTCGGTTCAACCACTTTTACGTCCGTAACCTTATACTGTTCACCAAACTTTTTGTTAACAACAAATTCGCCGTCTAACTCTAACGTTTGCCCTTCATACACTTCTGGAAGATTGCCAACCGCTGTTAACTTTTTGTTGTTGTATATTAAACCTAAAACGGTGTAGCCGTTTTCTGGATTTCTAAATACTATATTTTCAACTGTGCCCACTATTTTCATAACATTATTTTACTACAAACAATTTTTAAAATCAATTCAATTAAAAAATAAAAACCAACATGGTTTTGAATAACAAAACTTTATAAAAAATTAAAAATATTAAAAAAATTTTTAAAAAATGTAAAAATTTAATAAAAAATAATTAAAAATTTAAATAAAGATTAAATTTATTTACAATTTTATAATTTTTTATTGCTTAATTTTTGGCGTACATTTTCAAAGTCACCAAGCACACTATGTGCAAACGTTAAAATGAAAACTGCTTTTGCACCTGCATGTTTTAAAACCTTACTAACTTCATTAGTTGTTGCACCAGTTGTGAAAACGTCGTCTATTAGTAATACATTTTTGTTTTTAATTCTATCTTTATATCCACTATCAAATTTATATGCATCTATAACATTTGTTTTTCTTTCATTCATATCTAAACTTGCTTGACGTTTATTATCCACAACCTTTTTAACACAATCAATGTATGGAACATTCACAAGTTCACTCACAACTAACGCCATTTCACGCGCTTGATTAAACCATCTTTGCTTTTCTCTATTTTCATGCAAAGGAACGGCGGTTATATAATCAACATTTATTCCCCAAGTTACAAATCTTTCCGCCAAATATTTTCCAATAGGTTCAGATAGATAACGGATATTTTTTATTTTATAATTGTGAACTAAGGATACAACTTCGTCCATATAAACGAACACACTTTTTGCTTCATCAAAATAATACGTATTCATATTTCTTTTGCAAGTATCACATACGCCTGTGTTATTATCATCAATTATTCCACCACATTTCGGACAACCATGCATAATAAACGGCAATCTATGTAAACATTCAACACACGTGTCATTGTGCGCATCTTCGTTTAACTCTTCGTCGCAAAAAATACATTTGATGTGTTTAGGATAAATCACATCAAGTATATTCTCTTTTAATTTTTTCCAATCAATCTTTTTCATTTTTTCTTTTGTAAATTTAAAAAATTATATAAAATTAACTATTTTTTAATATTTTTTCGTGTTTTTTATTAAATTATTTTATTTTTTAATAATTTTTATTAAAATTTATTTTAATTTAATATTTATTTTATTAGGTATTATAGCAATTATTTAAGTTGTTGTAAATCAAAATAAAAAATTGCCAAAAATTATTTGGCAATAAAATAAAATGAATTTTTATCTTGTGGTAATTTTGCGTATCGATAAAGAATATCAAAATAACTATCTTTTTCTAAATCTATATTCAATTTATCACTCATAAGTGGATTAAATATTAACCTATCCACAAATTCTGTGAAAAAGTAAGGCAATTTTTTATAAGTTTTATTTTTTAAATCTATCAATTCAAAATCTAAAAAATTATATTGCTCTTTAAATTTATCAACATCTTTTAGTGAAGAATAAGTGTATGAATTATCATTTTTTTCTATCTCGCCTAATAGAAAATTTTTATAACAAACTTTTATCTTCATTCTCAACCCCTACTATTCCTAATTTTTTATCAAATCTTAAACCAGCATGTTCTAATATTTCTTTTTTATGCTCGTCATTATTTCTTCTTGCTATTGCATTAAAACGTTTGATAAATTTACTTAATATTCTCTTCACTTTTTCATATTCTTGCTTTTCTTGTTCAGTTAGCGACGCTTTTCTTTCCAACTCTTCACACCATTCTCGCAAATGTTTATAATAAGGAAAATAATTTCTAAAACGATATAATGAGTTAAGTTTAGCAAAAAATCTATCTTCTTTTTCAATCATAAAAACATCTTCTTTTTCTTTTAATATATACTCAATTTTATCATACAAACTATCACTAAAATACCTTCTTTGAGTTGCAAGGTTTAAAACATTATATTCGTATTTTCTTTGCTTTTCTTCTAGTAATTGCTTTGCGTGGACAACTTCTTCTGAATTCGGTAACTTACTCAATTCTTCACACTCGTCATACCACTCCCAAGTTAGCAATTCACCCCTGGTTCCTTTTGCATAATTTTTGTAACTATCTTCATATTGTTCATTGCTATAATAACTGCTGAGCGCCAACGCTAAGTTGTCTGTTCGTTTTGTAAATTCTTCATCAGGTATTTCATTTTTATGGCGCAAAAATACAGCATAAACCACTTCTAATGGTATACATTTAGCACCTTCTCGCCTTAATCGGCATTGAGAAATTTTATTTCTTACATTTTGTAACGTTCTTTCTTGCCATGTATCAAATTCATACCCTGCAAATAATTTATCAAGTCCATAGTATTCTTTGAATTCTTGCATAGTTTCTTCAAACTTATCACCAAAAAGTTCTTGAAATTTTGTCAACATGTCTTTATAAGTTGTATTTAACAATTTTTGCTGTTCTAAACCATAAATCTCACAATCATTTGGGTTAAGCCTATAAAATCTATTAATATAACCTAAAAAAGCATTTGCATTATCATAAATTGGCGCAATATCTAACATTTTTTCACCATTTTCTTCTCTAATTATGAAGGCCAAATTTTCAGAATGCCTATCTTTTTGAAAAATTAAATAATCAAAACAACATATTTTATTTAATTTTTCAATCAATTTTTCACGTTCTATTTCAATTCCTTTAAATTGGAATTTTTCAAGCGTTTTATCAATCACTTCAATAACTGTTGTTGGTTGTGCGTCATATGAAATTTTTTTAGGACACATAAAATGCTCACCAAAGTCGGGAGAAATTATACCGATTGCTCTTTGGCTATTATCAATAAGAAGACGTTGGTCCACACAATCAACTCCCACCTTTTTAGCGATAAAAGATGTTAAAAGTTCGGCAAAAAAGCTATGGCGAGCTTTGTCCGCTCCGAGAGTTGGATATTTAACAAAATATCGTTTGCCATCGATAATGATAAATTTACTTGCAGTTAAGCCAACTTTTGAACTAAATTCTTCATAAGCAACATTAATAGAAAGCAAACCAGGGCGTGAAATAGCATTCATATCCTTCGCTCTATCTTTATATAAATTATCGTGAAGATGACTATATAAACTTATATCCATATCGTATATTTTAAACTAATAGCACGCTTTTGTCAATATTTAACATAATCAGTGTATGTTTGGTTATTTTTTATAAATTGATTCATTGCTTATAGTTTTATAATTTATTTGGTTTAAAATTTTATTGAATTATATGAAAGTTGATTATTTATGTTTAATTTTATAAAAAAAACGCCACTATAAAGTGGCGAATTTAAGCATAAAAGATTATTTAAGTTCAACTGTAGCACCAGCGTCTTCCAAAGACTTTTTAAGTGCTTCTGCGTCTGCTTTTGGAGCATTTTCTTTAACTGTTGCTGGAGCACCTTCAACCATAGCCTTAGCTTCCATAAGACCAAGACCTGTTGCTTCACGAACAGCCTTGATAACAGCGATTTTGTTTGCGCCAATTTCTTTAAGCACAACATTGAATTCAGTTTTTTCTTCAGCTGCTGGAGCTGCTTCACCTGCAACTGCTGGACCTGCAACAACTGCAGCTGCTGCGCTAACACCAAATTCTTCTTCTAATGCTTTAACTAACTCGTTTAATTCAACGGCAGTTTTAGTTTTGATTTCTTCTACGATTTCTTGTGTTGTCATAATAATTCTCCTTTTAATTTTTAATTGAATTTTTGTTTTGCCCTATTAAGAACAAACATTATTTTTTATGTTTATTAAATTAGATACAATAAGTGTGTTCAATAAACATAAAACTTGGTCTAAAATTATTCGGCTTTTTTCTCCGCGATGGCTTTGAATGCACGAGCAAGACCAGATACTGGTGCATTGAGGACATACAATAGTTGAGCAACAAGTTGTTCTTTTGATGGTATGCTTGCAAGAGTGATAATTTCTTTATCAGTTGCTGCTTGACCATTAACTAAACCCGCTTTGATTGATAAGTTACTGTAATCTTTCATTGCAGATTTAACTAATCTTGGAGCACTTGTTTCGTCTTCCATTCCGAATGCAAAAGCAGTTGTGCCGTTAAGAGCGTCGTCTAACCCAGTGATGCCAAGTTGTTCACATGCCTTCTTAAAAAGTGTGTTTTTAATAACTTTGTAAACAATGTTATTATTTCTAAAATTCTTTCTAAGAGCCGTGTCACCAGCAACTGTGATACCGCGATAGTCAACTAAAACAACAGACTTGCTTTCAGTTATTAATTTCTTAATCTCTTCCACCGCATTCTTTTTGATTTCAAGATTTGCTGACACTTTGTTTCCTCCTTTATGCTTTTTATTAAATAAAAATTCCTTTTGCCCAAGACAAAAGGAATCAAAATCTACTAAATTTCTTATCTTTTCTCTTTCCTACACAAGAAAATGCTAAAATATTCAACATTTTTACGTTTAAACTTGTGGTCTAAGGCTTCGAATTCTTATTTAACTAGCGAAAGTATATACCATAATTTTTAAATAGTCAAGTGTTTCATAAAAATTTATTTAATTTTTTAAATTTTATAACCGCTTTTAATAATAATCACTTCTCATACATATTAACATACTATGATAACACCGCAATAACCATAACTATTATCAGTAAACATTAAAATACTGTAATGATTAGAAATAAGTATTAAAATGTTTTGAAATATTACAATAATTAATAGCAAATGCTATAAAGCACAATAATAAGTAAATAATAAATGCCAATTTTTGCTTGACGCACGCAAGAATTCTCGACAAATTTTTATTTTTCTTCTATTGACAAATAGTAATTATGTTGTTATAATGTTTGGAGATTAAATGTTTAACCAAAGGAGAACATTATGAACCTACTAAAAAAGTTATCAGAAAAAATTAAAACAAATAATATGGACGTTGAAAAGAAATCTAAAATCAAACGCAGGCTATCAAAGACTGCGATTGCAAGCTTAGTGCTTGCGTCTGTGGTGGCATTTACTGCTTGCACTTACACCCCATCACCAAACACTCCAATAGACCCAGACCAACCAGGCATCACCACTCCAGTGGATCCAGACAACCCATCAACTAACCACAGTGAACTCCTTTATGACATTATCAGTAATAGTTATTACAGTACAGTAAAAGATTGCTTTATGCAAGACAATCCTAGATCTGATTCACAATTATATGACCCAATTCCTTATGGTTTTTTAGAAGACAATGGTTATAACATTGAAACTATTAAAAACAATACGCTTGAATGCGATTCTGTTGCTTACATAAAAGAAGGTGAAAATAGAAATCTCTATATCGCAACAAGAATTGAAAACGAAGGAGATACTCCTTATTACACTTGTTATACACTGAAATATTCTTTATCTGACGACGAACTTAATGATTTAATTATGTTGCATAGAAATGGATATTTTGAGGCTCCTTTATTTATTCAAGAATTATCTTATCAAAAAACTCCCATAGTCGTTTCAGAAGCCAACATAACAGTTTCAGCATTAAATGGTATAGTTGATATGTTTAAAGATGCTGAATCACTTTCAACAGGTTTATTCGGTACAAACAATATCACTGTTGATTTATTAGATTTTTCAGTTAAAAATCAAACAGTCAATATATCTGTTAGACCGGCTTCTATAAGAAACTTTACTGGTGATGTTGAAATTAGATTTGCTGAAATAATACCTGGCGGTCCAACTGTTCCTATTACAGCCATAAATAATGGAATGGTGTTATCAGGTCCTGAATCACGCTATGCTTTCGAATCTGATGACAAACGCAATGAATATAAAAACAATTATGACACAGTTACATATTATGACACACAAATTAAATATTCATTTAATTTTGAATTAGAAAGTAATTTAACTAATAATAACAATTTATAACAAACAAAAAATGGTACTTGGGTGAACCGAATCGGTTCACCTTTTTTGTACCATTTTTTATTACAAGACATTTATTCCACCTGCTGTCACTATAACTTGGTCTTCTATATCCGTTCCTTCGTCACCTTCTTTGAAACGTAAGTTTACATTTCCTCCAAGAGAAACACAAACTGATTCTGTTAAATAATATAATCTTCCATTATTTCCTGTTGGGAAAGTATACGCAGTAGACGATTCAGACTCAGAATAAGAATTTGATTCGAAAAGATTATCCGCCGTTATATCCTGACGAGTAAACGCTCTATTGCTATACATGTATCTTGTATATAAACCGATAGACGAATTTGTTAAATATTTATTGTAATTATACATTATTTGTTTATCGTCATCTTGGTTTGAAATTATTTGTGATACTACACAAACTCCATCTTGAACAGAATAAGTTGTTGATAAAGTGTATAATCTTCCATTTTCAACGTAGTAATTATATCCTACTGTGTAATAATCTAAATTTGTTATTCCTTGGTAATCAGTAGAAGAAATATTTTCTATATAATAATTATCTTTATAATAATCATATCGGTTTATTAAATCTCCGAAAGTTATATTCAGTTCAGATCCATTTCTAGTATAGATTGTTATAGAAAGCTCTTCATAATTACCTTCTATTGGTTCGTAAACTGATGTAACACCTTCGATAAATTCATTTGTTACGTATCCGCCATCATAGTAATAGTAAGTTACTTCATGTGCAATTGATATATCCGAAGTGGCGTTTGCTGTGTAATAATTGCTATCTTGAATATTAGGTATCTCGCTATTGTTATAATATGGGTTAGTGAATGAATGTGGATAAATATATAGATAAATTGGATCACCTTCACTTGTTCCATGAGGTAATTGATCTTGCCCATAGATATAAATCTGATTGCCAGCACTATTTAAAACGACTTCTGCTATAACATAATAACCTGTTCTCGGTTCAACTGTTTGCACACCATCTTCACCAGTTACTGTTTCTGTGTAATTAACTTGAATATAATCTATTCCTTCTTCTCCTTCTGGTTGGCTAGTTGTCCACGTAAATCTAGCAATTTTTCTAGTGTCATCTTCTTCATTTTGGATACCATTCGCAGTGTAATATGCATTTTTCATATATGAGTAGCCTAAGTGATAATAAACTGATTGTCTATTTCCTTCTATATATTCAGTAACTTCTATTAGAGTGTCTGCTAACTGATAAACTCCGCTACCATTTATTTGTGTTTCGCTAGTTATTGGTCTAATATTAGTAAATAATGAATTGTAGTTATAGGATACACTTTGAACGACTGATGCTTCCAAGTTATTTGTTACACCAGTTCCCCATGGCACGCCATTTATTGAAAATTCACCGGTAGTTCTATCTTGTGTCAAATTATTATCTACATCGTTATCATAATTATTATATGTGTTGTCAGATTCTTCGTATTGACCTCTAACATAGATGTAACCGTTAATTGTTGTATAATCACCTTGTGTAAAGTTTGATGTATCTACGTGTGCTTGTGCTGGTCTGTTTATAACATCACAGGCATCAGCCAATTTATAGTACACACCATTCTTATAAATATAGTAACGATAAATTTCCCAATCTGCACTATTATCCGAAGCCCCAGAACTACCCCTAGTATATTCTGTATCTCCTATTACAATACTATCAATCACCATAGGTGAAGAGTTTTCATTTATATTTACAATTCGACCATCATCTCCATTAGTGTTAACACCCGCATTATTTAGCACTATTGGATCATTTGCTGGGTTAAGAGGATCTGTATATTGGTAATATTTATTGTAATAATCTGCCGGCCTTTCTGTTGAATAGTAAATATAATATGCCTGATTTTTATCATCTGCTATTATATGACTATCTTGTACACTTAATTTATCATCATCATAAAGAATTTGTCTATTATAAGTTGATGAGAAGAATCCAAAACTTTGATCTAGTTTAGAATAATATGTTGATTTTGCTATTTGATTTGAATTTATGCTAGCAATTAACATACCTCCGAGAGCATATACTAATCCGTGTTTTAATACAGTTTTACCAATCTGTTTGAAAACATATTTAAGTAGTTTTTTGGCTCCCTGTCTTACTATTGCACCGAAACCGCCTGTAAACACAGTTATTGCAAGATCCACAACTATGCTTCCACCGAAAGCAAGCCAATACACCCAAGAATGGCCATTAGATTGCTCTGAAATTATTTCATTTGCTTTAGTTGAGTTTGCACCACTAACATTAAATATTGAGCCATCACTAGGTAAGTTATCAGATGTAACACCACTGATTGTCGTGTTGTGGTATATTGTATCAAAATCAAAATAAACATTTCCAGTAGAATCATAATAACCTACATTATACACAAGAAATACTAGTGTTTCTTCATTTTGACCATTATCGCCCAGTAAACTCTTCCAATCCCCACCTACTGTATTATACGCTGTTGTCCAGTTATAATAAGTTAAACCTGCAAGGCTAGAATTGTTGTTTATAGAGATATAATAAACTTCACTTATATCACCAAATCCAATAGTCGCCCATACAAAATCAATAAAAGTTGTTTTGTCATCGCTAGGTATTGAATATAATCCTTTATTATCATACATTGGTGATGCCATACCAATCGCTGAATAAAGGGTAGGAGAACCTTCCATGTCTTCATAGATTGTGTAACAGATATAATCATCTGTATAACTATCCGCACTTTTACCAGGTTGAAGTAATAAATTATTCGCATTTAAATTTAAATTGCCAATAGTTCCTACTTTGGTTATGTTTGCGGCATCGTAAATTACCGCTATTGAATCCCATTCATTGCCTGGATTATCTTCACGTGGAATATTTCTTTGTAAGGTTCTAAATGTTGTGTACTCTTTTGCCCAACCTGAAATATTACCGTTTCGCATCCAATTTGCCAAATTTTGTTTTGAAGCATTTGGTTGATTTTCCACTGTATATTCGGTTCCATTTATTGCTGTTTTATTTAATGGATTTGAATATGGAACTGTTTGGCTCGCTGAAATATTGAATGTGTCTAAGTTAACATAATAAGCCTGAGCAATTAAGTTTATATAACTATTACTTGTGTCCGCAGTGTAAGACGATTGACCATCCGCATAGTTAGAGTTTTCAATAGTGTTAACCGTAAATGGATAATTATGTTCTCCTTCAACGGTCACTGACGTACCATAGTATGCATTATTAGTTCCTTCAACTACTCTATTTAAATTACCGCCTTTTGCCACTTTTAGCATACCAACAAGTCCGCCAAAATTAATGTCATCATCTCCAAAAACTATCAATCCTGAAACCATGTTGTTTGAATTAGAAGCAACTGTGTTATCATCATTTCTTAATATAGTTAAATTTCCCTCTAATCTTCCTATCAAACCACCTATATAATATGAAGATACAGTATTGATACTTATGACCGCACGATTAATTCCTGATGTTGGCACAATTTGCATTCCTTGTCCATTCATTGTAAGCTTTCCTACCAATCCACCAACATACATACCTGATAAACTTGTATCACTTTGAACATTAATTACTACAGTATCATTAGAATTATTTACAAGAGCGTCGTTAACCACTATATCAGCGTTGGATAAAGATAAATTATCCTGACCTGACGGACCATCAAAATAGCCTACTATACCACCAATATTATAAGCTCCGCTAACATTAACATCGTCTAACAGTTTTGGCAATAATACCATAGGTAATTCGTCATCACCTGTTGTTACATTGTAATAATAACCATAGAATGTTCCGACATTCACGCCTAAACTTGCATTAATATTAACTTGTATATTATTTGTGCTGGCTAAATTTTCAATCTCTGTTCCGTTTTCTGCTTCTGTGTATTTTATTAGTGAACTCATATTCACTGAACCAATGAATCCACCAAATCCACTTGTAATTTCATTAAACTCTTTTCTTTCACTGGTTAAATCTAAATATGGATTTTCAGCACTAAAATATACACTGTTATCGCTGTTGGAAGTAAATGATAAATCGGCCATATAGTTTTCTATGGTTGAAATAGTAGAAGCATCATCACTATTATAGGCCATAGCACCTTCTGAGGTAGATGTAATGTATCCGTTTATAACATTGTTATAAGTTATTTCACCAGCGGTTGACGAACCAATGAATCCGCCAACACTTGTTGGGATTACATATTCCCAAACGGTTGTTCTACCATTGTCTTCGGTTTCGTAACTTGCTAAATATACACCTTTTATTTCTAAACCTGTCGAGCTATTTGCACTGCTTTCGTCTTCACTTGTTCCAGGTAATTCAGCATCCGACAATGCACCTACAATATTATTTCTTATAATAGATAGATTGGTTGTGTTTGTGTTATAACCAACTAAACCACCAACGCTTGTGTTACCATAAACGTTTGCTTTTGTCCAAATTGAATCAATTGTTCCGCCTGTTACTAGTCCTACTGCACCACCAACGTTTATCACACCAGTGATTTGAGCAGTTCTCGAAACGGAAACAGCATAATCATTAAGCGTAAAGTAATTATTATTAACATCGTTGCTATTTGTCAATTCGTAATAATTTACTATTTCATCACCCTCTTCAACTTGGTGTTCAGTAAATTTGTAATTGGAAATTTGTTCTACTAATGGAGTATAAATGTTATCATCTCCCAAATTATAAACAAGAGAAATTGAATCGGTATCTATTGTTATGGTTTCTGGGATATCACTATGTAATAATCCAGTGCTCATATAGCCAATTAAACCACCAACATTTTGATAACCTGTAATGTCCGCATTATTTCTCAGTGCAAACATATAGCTTACATTTTCACCCACATTACCAATTACGCCACCGACATTTATTGCCTTAAATCCTATTTTTTGTTCACCACCATTTGAATAAGCATACATATCTGTACTAGAATCATAATTATTATAACCATATATCCTAGAATTTGACATGTCGTGTGTAATATCACCATTATTAGTTAATTTTATAGCAGTTTGACCTTCAAATAGACCTACAACACCTCCAACATTTACGATTTTAATATTTCCACTATCTGCAAAAGTCTCTGCACCGTTTATATTAATAGTATTGTAGTTAACAATCTCTTGAATGTTGCGTGGACCATTTTGTTCATTTTCCGATTGTGTGGTATACAAATACAAATCATCTGTTTCAACTTTACCAAATAATCCGCCCCAGTTTTCAAGTGTTGTTGCATTATTTGGTGTTGATAAAGTTGCATACGAACTATTAGAATTTAAGAAATTCCAATAATTGTGCTCTGTATTATAAATATCAACCATTTCGTTAACGTCCGATGTTACTAAACCAACCGCGCCACCAACATTTGTTATACCTGCAACATTTACGTTGTAAGCAACGCCATTTGGTCTATCTATGTTTACAGTTCCACCATTATACCAACCTATGATTCCACCAACATTTTTACCATTTACAACAGTAAGGTTTGTTGAAATTGAATTACCAAGTGTTATTTCAATGCTTGAATTAGATTCAGTTTTGCCAATTAGTACACCGAAAGCAGTTTGTTCTTCTTCTGAATTAACAGACGCTGTTATTTGTATTGAGAAAGCATCTTGGCTACTAGCATGTGTAAATCCGCTTACTACTGATGCACCACCCGTGAGTTTAGCCGTAATCAAACCAAAATAACTATCAAGATTAACTGCTTGAATTTGTGCAAAGTTATTTGTGTGAATAGCACAATTATCTAATGTAACATTACCAGCAATTTCACCAACTAAACCGCCAAAACTGTTTATGTATGATATGCTAGTGTTTGAAGTAGATGGGACAACAACTACATTATTCACTATTGATGTTGAGTTTGTTGAACTTAAACCTACAATACCACCTAAAATGTCAACCCCTCTATCGGCGTCAAATGCATATAGATTTATTATAGTATCATTTCCATAGATGGTTCCACCTGAAAGTTGACCAATTAAACCACCGGCATAATTCACATCAGCAAATTGTACTGATAAATTTCCAGCCGCATTATCATTAGCAGTGACAAATTGCAACGAACCACCACTCATGCTACCAGCAATTAGTCCAGCATAATTTGCGTCTTCTAATGCTATTGAAACATAAGTATTGTTAGTGTTAATAGCATCAGTTGATGTGGTTTGAAGGTTATCAATTTCTATATTCCCTGAAATAATGTTACCAAACAAGCCACCAATATATGTTGTAACTTCAGTTTCTCCTGTCCTTGTTCCACCAGTAATGGTATTTAGTTGATCTCGGTTTTCAGTTGCAAAATAAATATTTTGAACGGTAACAGTTATCTCAGTTGATTGTCCTTCAACATCTGAATCTATGACTGTACCTAACGCTCCACTATTTTGTAAATAAGTGAAATTACCAAGTTTTAAGTAACCAAAGTAGGCATTATCTATATTTGCAAACAAACCATTATTAGAGAGATTTGTTATTGTGCATAAGTTGTCTAAATTATCTATTTCTAATGGTGAATATGCATAATTCCTATTAGATATGAACAAGCCATTAAATTCATTTCCACCAAGCATTTTATAATAATCATCTGAAATTGTGATATTTGAATTGCTTGTTCTACCAACAGGCTCCCATTGTGTTTCTTGTGCATCAATGTCATAAATAAGCATATAATTTAAACTTGTGTTGATAAATCCGGTAACATCTGGTACATTAAAATCTGCCGAATCAATATATGATAATCCTTGAATACTTGATAAAACTCCCAAATGTGGAATTTTATATGCATGTTCGTAGCTAGAATTATTTAAATTATCAATATTTGGTTCAATATTTACTTGTGAAAGGTCTGTAATATCAGATGTTGTTGAACCTGTGCCCGTATACAACTGATAAGCAACTGGGCTGTATTGCAAATCTTCTGCGTTGCCAGTTGATGTTATTTGTTTGTAGTCGTTATATACAGGATAGCCATAGTTATATCCATAACTTGGAGATGTTGGATTAACATAGTAAACTTCGGCTTCACTACTTGGCGATTTGAATATAATATTCCAATTGCCAACCAACCCTGTTCCATTCATAATTTCAAGGGTGGTGGCAAAACTAACGCCTGTGATATTACCAGTTTCAATATTTGCCAAACTATCAATAAAGTTATTATTACCATTGAATGGTGCTCCATTTTCACTTTGAGAGTAGAAACTATTGCCATTAGCGCTTAAACCTTCAATGACCCCTGCCATATAAGAGTTGTAAACATAACTATTTTCACTGACAGTACCAATAATACCTGCACTTGGAACAACCGTACTATCAGTTAAAACATTGTTGATATAACCAGTGAAGTAACTATTTACAATTTTACCTGCATTTTGTGAAACTATACCAGATAAATTACTATTTCCACTAACAGTTACATTTAAGATTTCTGCTGTTGAATATGCGTTATAAACTAAACCTTCATTTCGACCAGCAATCAAACCAATATCTATGCTGTTGCCAGTTGAAGAAAGTGTAAGACCTGTGCCTTGAACAGAGATGTTATACATCACACCCCTATTTAAGCCAACAACCAAACCTACAACGTTGTTTGGAATTTCAACTTCCGTGTTATCTTCCATGCTTGCTAAATTTAAGTGAATATTTGAAACTGCTGATTTATTATCAGTTGATGCAAACACACCACTATATTGGTTATTATTAACACTTGATAAATTATTAGTTGTATTTACGCTGTAACTTTTTTCTCCACCAATAATGAAACCTTTAATTACATCTAAATTATTTTCATGCGCTGTGAATTTAGGAAGTGTTGTTAAGTTTGAACTCAATAAGTAGTAAGCGTAATTTTCTTGCATTATATACTCATTGACGCTATCTACAACATAAGGTTCAAACACTGTTCCTTGTGTGTAACTATAGCCTGTTGAAGTAATGTTAAGAATTGAATGACTAATTAATAACTCTTCTATACTTGCAATATATGGAACGCTTCCAAGGTCACCATTACCAGCAGGAACTGTGCCCCAAATTGTTGTGTTATCCGTGTTGAAATTTGGCATATAAATGCTTGGTTGATTGATTAAAAGGTTTGCTGAAAGGTTTGTGCCAACATCTTCACTTTGTGTTACAAGTGCCAAGTCTGATGAATAATAAACATCAACTATATTAACACCTGTTACGTTACCTTCTGCATCTCCTCTACCGGCACTTGCATACAATGCGCCAGTTTGAGCATGTGGCAACATATCATTTGCAATTTCATTTAAGAAAATGCTTTCAAGTGATATAGCGCGAGTTATTGTTAGTCCATCTGCTTCACCAACTAAACCTCCAAGCATCAACACTGAATTATCATTATAACTATTTGTTATTGGATAAATTCTTCCAGCAGTTAAAGCATCATTTATGCTCAATGAACTTGCTTCACCAACTAAACCGCCTGCAAACAGACTAGAAGTGCCACCAGAACCAATGTTTACTTCTTGAACATATGCCATGCTTTCAGAAATTGTCAATACAGCGCTTTCAGATTGTGCAACAATACCACCATAATGCACACTTGTAATTGTATTTAAACTATCAGTTGTTTCGCCAGTTTCGTCATTAGTTATTGTGGTTGAATTTACATATCCTGTGAATAAACTGCTTTCTATCCTTGCACTGTTACCACCAATATAAGCAACACCTAATGAAGTGTTTAAGTAGTTGACACTTAGCCCCGTTAAATCAATGTTAGCCGTTACTCCTGTTGACCTAATTTGAGCATTTTCACTCGCACCAGATTGTTGCATTTCACCAATTGCACCAGCAACAAAAGTGTTGACTGTGGTTGTGCCTGTTTCATTTGATTGAGTTCCTGAAACTGTTATATTAGTTAAAATTGTTGCAGAAGATAAAATCGAATCTTCAGACCTAGCAATACCACCAGAAACAATAGTGTTGCAAGTTCCAGACATTTCCACATTGATATCCACATTTTGATTATCAATATTTTCATTATCAAGTGAACCCAAACGAACAGATGATATAGATGTTTGAATTGCTTCACCTACCAAACCGCCAATATATACATTTCCACTGTTTACACTCTCTGGAATTCTAAACGTAAATGTTGTCTTGCTGTTTGTTCTTCCAACGTATGAAGAAGAAATCGTCATATTGGTTGTGTTTTCTTCGTTCTGATTATCAGAATTTATATCTCTTGTTGCACTACCGACCAAACCACCAACCATTACATCATCTTTTGAATTAACGTTGAGCTTAACATTTAGATTTCCAACATATGAACAATTCAACACGTTACTGTTAGAGGCATTTCCAATAATTCCACCAAAACCAGATATAGATGACCTTTCATTATTTGTTGTTGCAATCATGTTTGACTCGCCTGTTTTCGTTGTAACACTTAGATTGCTAAATAATGAGCCGTTATCCGATGATGAAATCATACCAACCATATCAACTGTGTTATTAATAACTATTGCACCATTGTTATTAGAATTATTCCACTCAAACTTAATATTTCTTATTGTTGCATTTGTGGTTTGATTAAAGAAACCTGCATTACCTGTATTTCTTGCATCAATTGTTAACCCAGATAATATTGGAGTGCCTGAGCCATCTGCCATTTCACCAATTAAAACGCCTTGGAAGTTAATATCTAAAATGAAGTTACCTGATTGTTGATTACACCAATCGGTCATATCAATATTATTTACAATTTTAAAGTTACCAGTTTCATTATTTATTATTTTATAAAAATCATCAGCAGTTGCAATTTCTATATAGTTGCTAACGCGTTTATTCAATAGTAATGGATAATATTTCGTGCTATCTAATGTCCAATACTCTTCACTCCAACCTGAGAACACTTCATAGAATATAGTTTCTTGTTGAATGTTTGTGCCATAAATATCAAACAAATCATCTAAATTGATATTGCTTGCTATGCTGGTCATACTATTAATAACCGATGAACTTTCACTTGAAAATTTATAATTTACAAGCCCAGCAAAGACATATGCAAGTGTTTCACTTTCATTACTTGTTATATATTGTGTTCCATCTCTGTAATCGGCTGAAATATAATCAAACGTTGCATCTAACGGAATTATTTCGTCGTTATCTAAAAGAATTGTTGAGAATGTGAATTGTAAATCTGTATCTTGCGAAACAATATTATTTAATCTTAAAGCAATTGCTTCATATTCTGGATTGTTTCTTGAAATTACAGTGCCGATTTGCCTTACACCATAAGCAGAACCAATTAAACCGCCAACACTTTCATAAATATCAGCATTATAATCAAGGTTTATGTAAGGCACCGCATATGAATATACAACTGAACTTGCATAACTTGTACCAATTAAACCACCAACAACTTCACCTGTTCTAATGCTTGCTTTGCTATATGAAGAGTTGATTGTGGTGCCAATGCTTATACCAACAAGTCCACCAACATAGCCGTAACCTTCAAGTAAATTTAAGTTTCCGTAATCTCCGTCTAAAACGGCTTCGCTACCATTTCGTAGGTCGGTAACATATTTACCGAATGCTGTGTCGTAATCGTATTGAGTGTCTTCTGGGGCGCTAACTTGTGAAGCGGTTATGCTTCCCCTTGCAACAGCAAATAGTCCACCAGTTGCACGTTGACCTAAAATTAGGTTATTTGTTCCAACAATAAACTTAACTCGAAGTGCATTAGTTTGATTGTTCATATAACCGGCAACACCACCAGCATAGTCTGCTTGAATGTTTCCGTTTGCTTGCGACCTATCATACATTTCGGTACCCAAAACGTTAACATATGATAAGTTGAAATCAATGTTACTGCGTTCAACAATATCAATAACACCAGCAACACCACCAGCGTATGATAAGTTTGTTAGATAATCTGAATAATTACCATATGGTAAAATTCCTGCGGCTCTCATTGTGTTGAAGTCGGCTTCGTTATAATACATATAGTAGTTATAATCAGTGTTAACCGCTTTAACGCTAAGATTTGTGTCTATACCGTAAATCATGCTACTACCGGTTATAACACCAGCCAAACCACCAGCAAAGTTTCTACCTGCGATGGTTGTGCTAGAACCATTCAAACTTATGTTGATTATAGCACTATTGTTTATTCTACCAGCCAAACCACCCGAATATTGCACGCTTACCGAACTGAATTGGTCGTCTGTTAAAGTTGTTGAAACAAAATTCAAATTCAAGTTCTTAATATATGCGTTTTCAACACGTGAGAATAGACCAATGTCTGTTGCGCTTGTTGCGTCTAAAACGTCTAGGTAAATTCCGCTTATGTTCATTCCGTTACCATCAATACTTGTAACGGCTCTGTTGTTTTCGTCACCGAGTGTGAAGTTTACTCTCGTTTGAATTGCACGCGAGTTAGAAGCAAAGTCAATGTCGTCGATAAATCTCACGTAACCAGTCATACTTCTATTTGTTTCGGTTGAATTACGTGTCATTATTTCGTTGAATTCGTCAACATTTCTAATAATATATGGGTTATTAGCGCTACCTTCGGCGTAATTAATAGCATTTGTATAATTGTATGTCACATAATCTTCATTATCAGTAACATCAACTAAATATCTATAACTGTGTGCAACAATGTTTGTGTTTGTAAGTTCTGGCAAAACAACACTTACGTTACCAGAATAATATGTCCACACACCTTGGTTTCTTTCTGTTTGAGACGTTGAATTTATGAACACAAAACCGGTTAACTTATCTGAGTCTATGAAATTCTCAGTATTAAGTGCAATTGCTTGTGCTTTGCCGTCTTGTTCCACAATTTCAGAATAATTATCTGAAATTAAGAAGTAAGAATTTTCTATTTGACCGTCGGATAAAAGTGTTCCTGCTTCATCAACACCCACAAATGGTTGTTCGCTCACATCAAGTGAATTATTAGAACCATTTAATGTGCACGCTGCGTAACATTCACTAATTATACCTGCCGAACTATTTTGATATACAAATCCAGCCATAAACGCACTGGTTGTGATAAGTTCGGTGTTAGCAAATGAATTCGTGATTGTGCCTGAATTTACGTGTACAAATCCTGCAACATTACCATTTGTTGCTGCTCTAATATATGCACCTGTTGCGCTTGGAGAATTGTATGAAATTGTATCTTCACGCGCTTTAACGTAACTATAATTGATTGTGCCACTGTTTGTGCCAACAAAACCTGCTGTGCGTGCCAAACTATTGGCTGTTGATAAGTTGATTAGGCTTGTGTTTGCCATGTATGAACTTGCAATCACGCCTGAGTTATTTCCAACGAAACCACCAGTTACACCAACAAAGCCGTTAGCCGTTTGAGTGTCAGTTGAAGTGTTATCACCAACCACAAACATCAATGCTTCACCAGAAACTGTGCGTTCGGTTTGAGTGTTTGCGTCTGCTTCAATTCGGGTGTAATTCATTCTACCAACACGTGAATTTGTGATTGTTCCGTTGTTTTCACCAACCAATCCACCAAAGGTTAAATTTTGCATGCTAGCATCTGTAACTAAATTGATAGTTTTTGTGGTGTTAGATAAATTCATAACGTCGCAGTTATAAATTAGACCGCCATCGTTAACCGCCACCAAACCACCAAATGTTACATTATTTAAGCCTACAAGCGACAATATTCCATTGTTATCTGAATTGAAACCGCTGTAATCTACAATGATATTTTTTAGAATGGTTTTTTCTTCTTGGTCATTACGAGTGTACGTTCCAATGCGAGCAAATAAACCATAATTTGTTTGTTCACTTGAAACGGCAAAACTATTTATTTTTATAACTCTATTGTTACCGTCAAAACTTGCAATAGCCACATCAATTGGTTGAACAAGGTCGAGAGTTATATCATTCATAAGAATATAATCTGTGCCTTCAACGAGCCTTGTGTTACCTTCTTCGTCCACCATATCAGACGCTGAATAGATAGGAATTGCATTTGTTTCGCTTGTGCTTGGAACAATAATCAAATTGAAACTTGCATCAATTGAATATGCGAGCGAATTTGTATTCATTGCACCAAATGTCAATTGATATTTGCCATCTTCTGCATTATACACATAACCATAGTGAACGCCAAATTCAATAGTGTTGTTGAATGTTTCTAAACCTGTGAACACCAACTGATTATTCACAACCCTAACACTAAATTGTGGGTGATTTGTGCTTGCATCTTCTTCGTTGGTTGTTAAATTAACAACACTACCTGCAGAATTCACAAACCGGAATTGATTAACAAATGCTTCAACGTTTAGCACATCATTGTTTAACTCATCTTTAGTTGTAAAACCTGCTAATAATCTATTATATATGTAATCATTTAAGTCTATTATGTCATTGCTTGTGTTAAATGCAAAGTCAATAGTGTTTGAATGGTTAATAACCAAATTCATAGTGTTGTTATTGAGATTTGCAAAATACAATTCATTTAACACCGCTCTTACTGGGTGGAAAATTAAACTTTCACTTCTTTCAGTTACAATAACCGACTCGTCAGTTGTTAGAGATTGACTGGCAGTTATTTTAAAACTTGTTGGAGTGTCAGGTTGAACATTGAATAACACTTGCATAGTGTATGAGCCGTCTGTATTTGGCAATAAGTCGGCATAATTTCCATCAACTCTTGCTGTTACATAATTACTTATATAATAAGGGTCGCTATAAGTCGTGTCTGAAACATCATATATTATTCCGCGATTAACTGGTTCATAATATTCGGTTTCTGAATTGTAAGTGGCATCTGCACTTAATTTTACGTAATTGCCATTACTTAAAATGAACAAATAATCAAATTTATCATTAAATTCTTCTTCTGTTAACTTACCACCTGTGTAGGTATTAGACGAAGCAAGAGAATAATAAGCATCCCCACTTCCATAAGTAAATTTAGTTGTGTCATTTAAATACCATTCAAGGTTAACATTTGGTTGGCTGTTGAATTGATAACCATAAACACTAATATCCATTGTGTTTGAGTATGTGTCTTCTTGAATGATGTACTCATTGTCTCTTATTTCAATGCCGTCGTAACTTAGGCTTGCACCTGGAAGATAACGAGTTAATAGTTGTTTGGTTACACTTACAGTAGGATTTGCAGTGCTTCCTGTTTCAACTGTTAAGGTGGCGGAAATTGTGCTAGATAAACCGCTAAATCTATCAAGTTGTGTGTGAATATAAATCACACCATTATATGCTTCTCTACCGCTATTGTCTATGGTTGAAACCAATCTCAACTGAATACCTCCTTCAACTGGTTCAGCACCGGATAAAATGGTTTGATAACTCTTTGTGTCTGTGTTGTAAACCAACTGCTCAAAGTTAATTCTAACATCTCTATTTAGGCTTGGAACAAATAATGTTGAACTCGTTAAGGTTGCAGAAATAATATTAGAGTATGCTGGCTCTAAGTATATTAACATCACACCACCCAATCCGCCAGGAGCGATAATTGATGTTTCGGTGCTACTGCTTGTTATTAAGTTGATGTAACTATTATTTGAACTAATATCTGTTGCTGTGTAATTTTCAATACGTGCTGAACTTAAAGTGGTTGGGGTGAGCGTTATAAGTAAACTATCACTCACTCCGCTATTGCTCCACGCACTAACAGTTAAGGTAAATTCAATTTCACTTGTGATGTATCTATAATTAAACTCGTCTTCAAGCGACATTGAAATTGTGTAATTATATCCAACAACTAAACCGCCAGACTCTATCACCTGCCAAGCAAAATTATAGTCGAATAACTCTGCAAAATGGTCGACTTCAGTTATAGACATCAATCTATTTGCTTCACTTTCACCACTCGTAATATCAAAACTTAATGTTATGCTATCTTTATTATCGGTATCGTTATTTAGTGAAACAACGCCTTGTGAAATAGAGCATCCAATATCATATCTATTTTTTGGTGCATCTTCTGCATCTAACACATAACCAGTGTACAAACTTGCATTGAAATTTAAGTTGCCTTCTGTGTTTATAATAAATCCGCTTTCATTAATTTCAACAGCCGTTGCAGATTTAAACACAATCACCCTTAAAACAACACTATCTATTTCAATTGTTTGGTCAACCCCACCAATTTGTGGATAAACATTTTCACCAAAATATCTAGTTAGATTAAATATTAATTTGATTGTAATGTTTTCGTCCCATCTGTTGCCGTCAAATTGAGCATTTTCTTGAATACCCAAACGAACAGTGTCAATGGCAAGTGTTGATTGAATATCTACTACGCTATTTGAAACTTGTTCAAATTCTACGCTAACAAATTCGTCCACTCTATCTAAGTCAAATAGAGTTGAACATTCTTGACCTTGATAGATATTTTCAGGCTCTATTGAAATTAAATATGGATTGCTTCCAATAAATGTTGTCAATTCATAGTCTGCTGTGTCGTTTGCGTCGTTTATTTCTTCAATATTGTTTGCAGAAATATTTAAATCGGTTATACCAAGGTAAGTGTAGAACGCAATGTACGCTTCAACCGTGTCGTCAAACACTGAATATGCACGAACAATTATTGGTGTGCCACCACTAACACCTGTGAACACGATTTGTTCATTATTAACAATATAAGCATAACTCATGCCCGAAACAATTTCATAATATAATCCTGAACTTGCATCAATTGGAAGAACTGAAACATCAATTAATCCGTTTTCGTCCCCTGCACTACCAGTGTTAACCAAATTATAAGTGTTTAACCTAGCATTGTTAAGTGGATTAGTTGAATTGTGATAGTTTATGATAGCAGAATGAGCAAATGTGATTTCGTTTGTGTCAATTTCCTTATCCACATAAATTGAATTAATAGTAATAACATAACTTTCATTTATGTTTGCACTAATTTCACTTGGTCTAATAATCATTACAGGAACATTTTGTTCATTTAGCAAATATGGGAAATAATAATTCAAACCTTGAATTTGAATGAAATTATTTCTAACAATCACACCTGCACTTTCGTAAGCGTAATTAGATTTTAAAGCGTCACCTTCATAAACATTAGTGTTATCTTTAATTATATTTATCCACTCTTCTTCATTGAATGTTAAGGTTATAAAGGTGCTTTGAAGATAGGTTAAAAGATTTTCGCCAATATTTTCACTCGCCTTAATATATCTATTATTTTCTTCTACATATAAATTTTCAAAATTTTGATTTACAACTAGGCTATTATCCACAACCGAAATGTAATCAGCATTTATATTATAATAGGTATACGTAGCGTTAAATTGCTGAGCATCGGTTATTAGATATGCATTACTATCTGCATCAACACCAATAAGCCCTTCGCTAATTTCGGCTAAAATTGCGTCTTCATTTAATGAATAGTAAGTTGTGCCTTCTTCGAACACACTTGTTTCGTCTAATTTTGTGAAAACTGTGTCATTAAGAATATAAAGACTACTCTTTAACTCTTCAAAAGTTTCAGCGGTAACTATGACTTCACTTAACAAACTATCAACAGTTACTTCTGATAAAACGTTAACACTTGTTTCATCAAACACACCATTTGTTAAATCAATTTCAGTTGCTGTGTAATTTGCAATTGAATACATTGCAATATCAGTGTAAACAATATTAAAATCACTATTAGCGTTCGAATTTATAGTTGCGCCTTCATAGTTTTGCACTTTACCTAAGAAATATGTGCTTGTTTCAGTTGCGTTTGAAGTTAAGTAAATTGTGCTAGTGTTGTTATTAACTGCGATGTTTACTTGCACAAATGAGTTAGAAATTGTGCTTGTTGCACCATTTACTAAGCCATAAACTTGGTCAATGCCACTAGATAATGTGTAGAAATCGGACACAACGCCATTATTTTCTTCACCAGAAACAAAGTTTTGCAAACTTGCGTATTCAATCGTGTCGTTAGAAGAATTTGCAACAATACCCGCAACAACTCCTGCACCTTCAATTTTACCAACAGTTGTACGCGCGCTAGTAAATGTTGTGTTTGCACTTATAAATCTAACGTTTGTGATAGTGTAACCACTTGAACTTCCCACAATACCTGCAAGGCTAATTCCTGTTGACGAAGATATTAAATCTAAACCTATAACTGTGCAACTATCAATGTATTTAACGTTAACATTTTCACCCGCTTCAAATATATTTACACCAACCACACCACCAACGTAACCAGTTGACGAATAGTTTGCATTGTTTTGAACTTCTATTGAACCGCCAATAAGTAGGTTTTTAATAATACCGTTATAGTTTTCACCAGCAACGCCACCAACGTTGATAACAGCATTATTTGTATTACTATAAATGGTTAAGTTAGAAATAACATTAAACACAATGTTATTTAAACCATCTTTATCCACATAATTTCCACTTATTTCACCAGCATTTAGACCTGCAACTAAGCCAACATTTAAGCCATCAGCATTAGAATTAGAAGTTGTTAACACAACATTATCAAATTTAACGCACTCTGCATCTAAACTAATAACGCCATTATTGCTACCAACTAGTCCGCCAAAATATGTTGCAGTTGTTGATGTGATGGTGGTTGTGCCATTAGTAACTAGTGAAACGCCACTGATTGTACCACTATTTACACCAGCAAGCGAACCAACATATAAATTTGTGCCATTATTCGTGTGAGAATACTCGGTTGCATATGATGTTATAAGGTCTAAATTAGAAATTTCAGCATCTGCACCAAGAATTGTAAATAATCCAGCGTAAGCATGGCCATCTCCGTCTAAAACAGGTGAAGGTAAGGTTAAACTAATTGAATATCTTACGCTTGAAACAATTTGATTATTTGAGCCAACTGTTTGGCGTGTTCCAGACAATGTTCCGTTAAATTGAGATGCTAAAATTTGTCCGTTATTATCAGTTGTTCCGATAGGTGTGAAACTACCACTTAAAACTATATTATCACCTAACACATAACTAGCATTTAGGTCATTATTTATGTAATTTAATTCTTCTTCACTTGATATAATGTAAGGGTTTTGCCTTGTTCCATCGCTAATCATAATGAACAAACTTGTTCCCCTATCTTCGCTGTATGTGTGAGTTTCGTCGTTGTACGCATCTTGTGGCACTATTACAAGTTTAAATAGTCCGCCACCTAAAAGTTTATCAGCACGAATTCTAACCGTTCCCTCTTCATTAAATATAACATCTAATCTCTCGGTTTGAACAAGGTCTAATTTGATTTCACCATTTTCCATTATAATTTGACCGTTATTATCTAGGTCAACTTGATACAACACATAAGTTAAATCACCAAAACGAAGGCGTCCGTCTTGTGGTTCAGTTGTGTTATATCTAGCCCTTGCGGTAAATGTTTCTTGGTCGTAGTCTCCGTCTGCAACGTCAATGAAAGACATATAGATGTAGTTACTATCCACACCTTCATTTACTATACTATTTCCTGAAACTACCACACCTTCAACATATTCATAATCTGCAAAGTTTATAGTGATAGTTTGCGCAACATTTGAACTCTCGCCAAACCTTAACGCTTCAACAACGAGTGTTAAACTATTATAGGTTGGAGTTCCATTTAATCTTACAACAATATTACCATTTAATATATCTTGTTCGTTTCCGTCGGTTAAAATGTAACCATTTTGGCTATTAGATAAATCTAATTCTTCAAGCTCACCATTCCTATTTATTAAAACACTTATGTTATCGTAAGCATTCAATTGCCTATTAAATGACAATCTTAACTGTGATGCATGTTCAACGCTACCGCTAGTGAAGTTGACACCGCTTGAAGGAATTGCACTGCTTGCAGAAGATGCCACACTGATTTGTGCACTACTTGCATCTTCAAATTGTGAATTGATATAAGTTATATTTGTTTGGTCAGCAGTTAAACTGATTGATTGAATTGGGTCGTAGACCGCAAACTCCAACTGTATATTTTTTGTTGCTTCTTCAATTAAACCAGTAACAGAATTAGTTGTGTAATAATGAATGGTCAATGTTAAAACTTGCGTTCTACCACCGATGTTCGCAGTAAGTGAGAACACATTTCCTGACACCACATTATAAGTAATTGCACGTGTGCTGAAATTGCCTGTTGAATAATTTGTGTTGGTGCTAAGAGAAATATCACTAATAACTTGTGCAATATCAACTATAGAACCAACCGCCCTACCTAGCACACTCACTTCAAGGTAACCATCTTTAACAACTGCAAAGTATTTTATATCTTCATTTTGTCCGTTAGTTTCGGCAAGTCCATTATCTTCAGGAATAATTTCCATGCCATTATTGTTAGATAAACTCATTGTAATGCTACTTTCATCTAATAAATACACACTACTTACAGCAAATTCCGCGCCAACAGTTATGTTTTCGTCCCCTGCGCTGATGTTAATTTGAGAATTTTCCATTGATGCAACAGGAAGAATTTCCACTCTGTAAATATTGTAAACATTTCCCTGTGCATCTCTAACGCTGCTTGCTTCAAGCACTACATTCGGATCATTAAGCGATATAGTGTTAGAACGATTGCTAAATAAAATCGCGTCATTGTTGCTATGTAAAGTTATTGTGCTTGCATCTAAAACTGTACCTGTATAGTACACTTGCACATAAAAACCGCTTGTTTCACGCGCATTTATCAACAAATTTGCATTTTGAATAGGATTTGTTAACACCTCATTTGAATAACCAGAATACACATTAATACTATCAGCAGTAATAACTTTGTTCAATATATAAGTTGCACTAACGTAAGTTTCGTTAACAGTTTCACCTTCAAAATTGCTTGGTGAAGCGAGAACTTTAATTGAAATTCTTTGCTCTGTTGAAACGTTGTCATTAAATAATATCCTAATTGTTTCACCACTGCGCAAACGTAAAGCACTTCCAACATGTTCTAATGAATTACCTGTAATATTCAAGTTGTTTAAACTTCCGTTTATACTTTCAATTAACAAATAATCATTTGAAGAATTTTCTGGGAAAGCAGACAAAGTTAACTCTAAACCAGCGTAGTCAGCCCTTGTGCCATAAACTATTCCGTTAGCAGTGCCTCCATTTGCTATAGTTTCACCATTAATACGAATTGAAGTTGGCAAAATTTCCTTAGTTAGGGTTACTTGTTTTTCATAACGCGGTTCAGTTGACGTGAAATACTCTACGCCATTAAGTGTTAAAGCAAATCTAATTGTATTGGTTCTTATTTCAGCATCAATGGCGGTTATAAATATCACGCCATCTCTATTTTCAACTATTAAACCGTTTATTGTTTCAGTTTCGTCAAAATCAATAAGTCTACCATCAACATAAACAGCAATCCCATATGAAATAGCATCGTCTATTGTCAATCTTTCGCTATTGTAGAAAGAAGAAAAATCATTATACTCTATTGTTATTTGGCTAGTGTTGTAATTTGAATTGCCAACATAAAGTGTCATATTATCGCCAACATCATTAGCCGTTCTACTATATTTAACGTCCGGCACATATAAAGATTGGTCAGTGTTTACAATTCTATCCACTATATACACGTCAAAATATGCGGAAATTTCTTCATTGTATAGTGAAGTCGCCTTAATTCTAACGATATATCTACTGTCAGTAAGCACGAAATCATTAGAGACTGTCAACACTCCACCAGCAGTTATGTTAACGCCAGCGGTTGACGAAGTTGCAACATACACATTTTGATTAGACGCACCGTCATAATTGTATGCACCCACTGAATCTATTGAATATCTAACGCCTGTTTGGTCAGTTTTATTTGCAGGTAAATATGTTAGATTGTTCACTTGCATCAATGCAAGTCCAACATTATCACCAATAACAACTGCTGGTTTAATAGATGTGTCCACTTCAATGCCAGTGATACTACGCGAAACACTTAAACCTATATTTGTTGTTTTTTGTGAATTGGTTTCATAAAATCTTAAATTTGATTTAACATTGTCTGTGATGCGCAACGCAAACACTTGATTTTGTTCAACAGTGGCGGTTGAGAAATTTAAGCCACTACTTATACCTGAAGTTGTAACGATAATATCATCAATATACCTTTCTCTAACGTTTGCAATTTCAACGCGAACATAAATTACACCGTAACCTAAACTCTCATCAATTTGAAGGGAATCATTTTCTCCACCATATGTAACTGAAATACCATTGGTTGCATCCAACCAATTCGAAGAATCTTCACTGAAAGCGTATGAAATACGGAATTCCATGTTTTCATATCTATCCCCGCACGCACTTAAAACAAACGGACATAGAAGCAACATAATACTTACAAATACGCTAAATATTCTCTTTTTCATAACCCCTCACTTTAACTTGTGTAACTTGCTCGAATTTATTTATAATTTTATTATATATAAAACAGTTAAAAAAGTCAAAAAAATTTGGCGAAATTTGTAAATTAATTGATTTATAAATAGACGCATAAAATTAAAATAAAAAATACCGAAAAAATTAAAAATCACTATTTTGTAGTAATTTTAAAACAAAAATTAAAAAAATTTAAAAATTTATTAAAATTTAATTATTTTTTAAGTTTTTTTTGATTAGTTTTATTAATTTTTTAAAAATTTTTATTTTTTTTAAGTAAATTTTCTAAATAATATTTTGTTATTTTGATTTGTATAAACTATTGAAAATTTTAAAAAGTATGTTATAATTGAAACATGCAAAAAGTTTTAAGTACAATGCGAAAAGCAATAGAAAAATATAATTTAATTGAAAACGGAGATAAAATTGCAATAGGTGTAAGTGGAGGAAAGGATAGTTTGGTTTTATTAAAAGCCTTGTCCGATTTTAAAAAGTTTAACCTTTACAATTTTGAAATAGTCGCCGTTACTATTGACATATACTCAGGCAAAGTGGACTACTCAAACCTAAAAAAGTTCTGCAAAGATATAAATGTGGAATTACACATTGAAAAAACAGATATAAATCAAATTGTTTTTGAAGAAAGAAAAGAAAAAAATCCGTGTTCATTGTGTGCAAAAATGCGAAGGGGCGCGTTAAATTCTGTATGCAAAAGATTGGGCTGTAATAAACTAGCACTCGCTCACCACCTTCAAGACGTTGTAACCACGTTCTTTTTATCTCTTTTATACGAAGGAAGATTGTCAACCATGCAACCAAAATCATATATGTCTAATTCAGAGATAACCTTAATTCGCCCACTCTATCTAACACATGAAGAGAGAATAATTCACGCAAGCAGAAACTATCCAATACTAAAAAGCGTATGCCCCGCAAACGACAATAGCAAACGTAAAGACGTAAAAGAGTTTGTTAACAATTTAGAAAAAAATATTCCGGGAGTTAAAAAGCGTATTGAACACGCAATACTATCTGATGAGTCTTACAATCTATTAGATAAAATGAAAGAATGGAAATAAAAATTGTATTTAATCTATAAAAAATCACAAAAATTTGCACTTTTTTGTGATTTTTTTATAATTTTTTAAAGGTTTTTTATTTTTTTATTAAATTTAATTTTAATAAAGTTAATTTTTTAAGCAAAGAAATTAAATGAAATTCAACCCATTTTTCTACTAAAACTAATAGAATTTTACAATTTTTGACATAATTCAACAAGCCAAATAATAGGTTATATCAAGGAGTGAAAATATGAATTATTATGACCTTGATAACCGAGCAGTAAATCTAGCCTATTATATACTTGATAATCAAACCACAATACGAGCAACAGCAAAAGCCTTTAGTTTGCCTAAAAGCACAGTGCACCACGATTTGTCATACAAACTAAAATATATAGACTATGCACTATATTTAAAAGTTAAAAAATTACTAGAAGAAAATTTTAAAATTAAACACATACATGGCGGAGAATCAACAAAACATAAATATGAATTATTAAAAATGGAAAATAAATCAAATGAAAACATCGAATATCTTATAAACTAAATAACTTTAAAAATGCTAAAAAATTAAAAGAAAATTTAAAATTTATCTTATTTTTAGCATTTTTTATTGATTTTTAATGAATTTTTAAATATTTTTTATTTTTTTATATTTATATTTTTTATGATGCTTTTTATTTCTATCAATTCGTATTTTGCCCATTCTAAAAATAATTTGACAAATTCAAATTGCTATGTTAAATTATATTCGGAGTAAAAATGATAGAATTAAATAACATAACTTACATAGTTGAAGATAAAGGAATTAAAAAAACAATCCTTGATAATATTTCAATAAAATTTGAAGATAATTGCGTCACTGCAATTACCGGTCAAAACGGAAGTGGAAAATCAACGCTTACAAAAATTATAATTGGCATAATTAAACCTACAAGTGGACAAATTTTATACAATGGTGTAGATATCACAAATTACACAATAGACGAGCGCGTAAAACTTGGCATAAATTACGCATTCCAACAACCAATCACGTTTAAAGGCATGACAGTAAAAGAGTTGATAGACATTGCATCAAATCAAAACAACAGTATACCAAAAGCGTGCGAATATTTATCACGTGTTGGAATATGCGCCAAAGATTATATTGAGCGTGATTTTGATAAAACACTTTCAGGTGGTGAGCAAAAACGCATTGAACTTGCCATTGCCCTTGCGCAAAACGGCAACACTGTTATTTTTGACGAACCAGAGGCAGGAATAGACATTTGGAGTTTTGAGCGACTTAGCAAAATTTTCGAAAAAAATAAATCATACATCGTAGTAAGTCACCAAACTAAATTTTTGTCGTCTGCTGATAAAATTATTGTTATGGAAAATGGAAGAGTTACACAATATGGTCCAGCCAAAGATATTTTGAAAAATTTAAAAAGAATAACTTGCAAAAAGGTGGAAGAATAAATGAAACTAGATAAAATATCGCAAAATTTACTTGAACAAATAGCAAAAATTCATGAAATTCCAAATGGCGCTGTATCTTTTAGAAGAAATGGAAAGGGCGAAATTGTTCGCTCTACCCCTAGCATAGAAATATTCAAAAAAGAAGACGGCTCTGGAATTGATATTTTTATTCACTCAACTTGCCAAAATGAAGCGTGTCACATTCCGGTTGTTGTGAGTGAAGAAGGGCTTTTTGATTTAGTTTACAATGATTTTTATATTGAAGACGGTGCATTTGTTACAATAGTTGCAGGCTGTGGCGTTCACTCAAACGGTTCAGGCGGTCATGACGGAATTCACACCTTCCACATAGGTAAAAACGCAACAGTAAATTATATTGAAAACCACATTGCTCTTGGCAATGGTTCACACAAAATTTTAAACCCAACAACAAACATAACAGTCGGCGAAAATAGCATGATGAACATGGAAACAAATCAGTTAGGCGGAGTTGATTATTCAAACAGAATAACAAAAGCAACTTTAAAAGAAAATGCCACATTAAATATCACTGAAAAAATTTTAACCGACCGCTTCAACACCGCTAAAACAGATTTTAAAGTAAATCTAACAGGAAAAAACTCAAAATGCAATATTGTTTCAAGAAGCGTTGCACGTGGTGAAAGTGAGCAAGTGTTCAAATCTAATTTAATAGGTAAAAATGAATGCTTTGGGCATGTGGAATGTGACGGCATTGTGCTAGACAAAGCGCAAATTAGTTCAATTCCAAGAGTGGATGCAAAATCTAACCTTGCTTCTCTTTCTCATGAAGCAGCAATAGGAAAAATCGCAAGCGAACAAATTGTTAAACTTATGACCCTTGGTTTAACAGAAAAACAAGCCGAAGATAAAATTATTGAGTGCTTCCTAAAATAAATTTAAATTTTTTCATTATTTGCACATTTAACTAAAAAAATGAGAAAACTTCTCATTTTTTTAGTTTTTATCAATAAAAATATCGTCAAATTTATAAATTTATTTGTTACCAGAAATTTTAAACAAGCACAATGATTATTCCAACTAATATTATTGCTAAATAAATAAGTTTATATTTTAAGTTAGGCTCTTTATATAATAAGCCACCAAATATTACCGCAACAATAGTTGATAACTGCTTAATAATAGAAACGCCCGTAACTAAAACGTTTGGCTGTGATAGTGCTGTAAATAAAAATCTGTCTGCTATTATCAATATAAAAGGAATTATATACATAAGATAATTTTTCCAATCGCTTTTTTGCACTTGCATTTTTCTTTTTTTAGCGCAAAGAACAAAGAAATATATCCAAATTATAATCGCCACAAACAGCATGAACCAAAATTGCATTTGATTTGTTGACACATGATTTAAAATTATCTTATCTAAAATTCCAGATGTTTCATTAAAAATACACGAAAAAATGAAAAATATTATCGCTTTTATTCGTCGTTTTTTTAAGGTTTGCATATCTGTTTCAACAATTACATTTTCTGAAACTTTATTACTTTTTTCTATGTATACATTTTCGTTTCCAATATTTTCAAATTTAACAATGTTTTTATTTAAATCAATTTTATTTAAATTAAAATTATTCGCGTTTTTTAATGTTTTTCTATCATATTGATTAAGCGTTATCAAACCCGCAAAGATTATAACAACCCCAATAAATTTCCACCACACAACCTGCTCGTTGAATATCAACATATTTGCTATAAACGCTATAACAACTTTAATCGCACTTATTGGTTGCAATGATGAAATGTAATAATTTTTAAGCGCTATAAGTTCAAACACCCATGCTTGTGAAACAATAATTGATTTTCCAAAGATAAATAAAATATATTGCCAACTAAGTGTAACCGCTTCTGCTGCACTCCAAGAAACAAGCAAAAAACCAATACTACTAGACACCGCCAACACAAATAATAAATTTGTTTTTTGTGAAGCCTTTTTTCTAAGTACAGTATAAAATCCAATTAAAAGCGCATAGATAGTTGCAAACAATATCCACATGCTTATATAATATCACTTTGCAAATCAATTTACAAATTATAAATCACCATATACAAAAATTAAAACAATTTAAACGCACAAACAAAAAAGCATATTTGCCTATATGCTTAATTCACTACCAATCTCATTCTCCTTAGCCTTTACACCCTAACCCCAAAACCACCAAACTCAATAACATAACTCAAACTCTGAAAAAGCAGATAATGAAAATAAATAAGTTTTAGTACTACCTAGAATAACATAACTCTCAAACTAATTTCCAGTCTTAACTTTTGCAAACGGTGTTTTAGTAGTATCTAGAATAACATAACTCTCAAACAGGGGCATATAATAAAAACAGAATAACATAACGAGTTCAAATAAATGTTTTTCTAATCATTGTGCAGTGTGCACATAAGGTCAAGGCTGAAGGGTCTTGATTTTTTATTTAAGTTTTACATTTTTATTTTAACATAGTTTACGAATATAAACAATATATACTCTAAAAAATTTGTCGAAATATAATAAATTTTTTAAATAAAATAACACCCCTAGATTTTAGGGGTATTAAAAAAAGGCGTAACGCCTTTTTTTAACCGCCAGCCACTGGCGAATAAGTTTGAAGCCATTCAGACGGTGCAGTTGTCCAAACTGCATTTGCAGCATTATTTGCTTGTTGAATTGTTTCCACTATAACTTCAATTGAATATGTTTTGTTTGCATCCGCATTGGTAAGGCTTGTTGGTATAGTTATGTTTGTAATGAAATCTATGTTATCATTTGCACTAACTGTACCATTGTAATAGTAGTAATCGTCGTCACCTTCCACCCAGTCACCGGTTGTTGTTGCATCTACATTCGAAGTTGCACCATCTGTGTTAGTGATGGTAAGTTTTGCACGCATTAATGCTTCTGTCATTTCTGCTGGTGCTGAAACACCTATCGCTTGGTCATAAACTGTACCAGGAAGTGCATCCCCTGCAAAAGTTAAAGTGCTAGCAGATGCTCCGCCCTGTGTAATAGAAATTGTAACAGGGTCGCCCAAAGTTATATCACCTGCAACAGTTGCACTCGATGTGAAGTATGCAATGGTAACTCCAATCGCAATAGATGCAATTAACAAGATTGACAAAACAATAATTGCAATGGTAGATGTGGAAACTCTACGCCTTGTTTTTGTATTTTGCATATTTTCTCCTTTTTACACATTCGTATTTTGTGAAAAGAAAAAAATATTATTCACTTTTCAAAGATTTTTCAAATTCTATTTTTTTAATGTATATAAATAAATCATTTATCTAGCAATAAGAGTAAAATATTATAAACCCACTAAAACCTTAAAATTAAAACAAAAAAATACGTTTATCTAAACGTACTTTTTTATTTATTAAATTCGTGTGCCTTCAATTTTTGATGTGTTTTTAGTAACTTGAACCACGTTTTTATAATTTGTGATTATGCTTTGTTCATAATCTGTGTAACCAGTGTTTGAAGTGTAATTTTCTTCGTCGCTAGACGCTGGATAAACTTCGTCAAACAACATATCAAAATAGGTTTCACCAGTGAGTGGGTTTATTACTTTGTAATATAAGTTACTACTTTCAGCACCTACTCTATCATTTTCACTTATATACACACCGTCAATGTTTGTGATAGGAACATCGTACGCATCAACATTGCCTACATAGAATAGTAAGTGAACGCCATAACTTGTAACACATAAATCGTCTGCACTACCAGTGCTTTCGTCCACAACCTTAGACATTCCGCCACTAACGCCTTCTTCAATAAGCCTTACTGCTTCGTCTGTGAATGCTTCTTCCATTGCACTATTTCCATTTGTGCCAACCACATATGGCATACCAGCGCTTAATGTTGCAGTGTCACCAGTGTATTTGAACATAAACTGAGTAAACGCGGATAAACGGTCTTGATAATTAGAAATTTGCGTTATTGACTTATATTCAGCCATAATATCACTAAATGGCACTGTGTCACCAGTCAACTCTCCTGTTTCAGGGTCACGAACAGCATATTCTCCTGCGCTTATTATTTCAAGAAGTCGAGCATTGTATTGTTTGTCAGTTAAACCAACTTCTTTGTCAAGTGCGGTTTTCATGTTTTGTTGAGTTGTTGAAAAACTTAGTAATGTGTGTGTGAAGTAACCAAACTGTGTGCCGTCTGACAAATTAGTGTTATGCCATAAAATCGTGTCACCACTTGTGCCTATGTCTTGCATGTCTGTTTTGTAGGTGTCTTCATGATTTCTATATTTAACGTAACTAATTTGTGCCATTGCTTTGAATTCTTCAAGCAATTCATTTATGCTTAAATCTTCATTGATTAAATAGTCAACTCGGATATTTTCTAAATATTGAGATTCTATTTGAGACTCAAAATTTCTTTGTATAAATCTAATTAGTAAATCGTGAGTGTTAGTGTTATATTTATTGCCGTTTTCGTCACGCAAATAATATTCATAATTTATTAAGTCTTCCGCCAAAAGTGAAATTGCTTTATTTTTAATTTCTTCACTTCTATCTTCATTAACTAGGCTAGACTCAAAGTGTGCCATATACTTAGTTAAAATTTCTTCTTCAATGCCAGTTAAAGTGTAGTCCGCTAAAAAATTTTGGTCAATTAATGCGTCAAACATGTCACTATCTTCATTGTTTGCAACATATCTAATCTTTGAAACAACTCGTGAATAGTCGGTTGGTGTTTCAGATATTTCGGTCATATCCGCATCAGTGTAGTACACTATTTCGTCCACAACCACTGCACGTGGAGTGTAGACATAATCAGAATAAGGTAAAATTTCTTCTTCGTCTGCGGTTGTGTCGTCTTCTTCAACAATGTCTATATTTAAAATAGATTTTGCGTCATTGACATAAGTTTCCATTTGGCTATCAAAACTATCAAATATCGCTTGCACTGCATCATTAACTTGCTTATCAGTAAGCGCGTATTTTTCGTCACTCAGTGCGTATTGATATAAAAGTTCCCTATCAATTAACAAATCAAGTGTGCTTTTTAATGCTTCGTTTGCTTCCTGACCTAATTGCTGAACATAATAACTTTGACCATAACTAGAATATGCGTTTAGCAGTTCATAACGGGTGATTTCAGTGCTTCCAACTGTTGCCACCACTTCGTTATAATACCTAACGTAATTTATAGAAAAACCTGCACAACCTGAAAGTGTGAAGGTAACCATCATAAGTAAACACAAAACTAATGCTGAAAATTTTTTCACTTTGCTCTCCTAAAATCAGTAAAATTATTGACTATTATAATATATTTTATAATAAAAGGCAAGAGATTTATGGTCCAGTTTGATTTTTTTAGAGTTTAGACAATCAAAATTTTAGTTATCCACAGACAAGTAAAATTAATGTTGAGATCTCACATTTAATTACAAAATTTTTTGTAACATTATTTTTTGTAATTAGACAAAAACTCAATCATATACGTTTGCGCTGTAACCACACTAAATTCGCTTGGGCTAAGTGTTATCGTTGGAAGGCTAACATTTTCAAACTTAAAGTGGTCATACTTTCTCACTCTCTCCAACAATTCTTTAACGTCCACATCTTCATAGAAAGTGATAGCCATTCGCGTTTTGTTGATTGTAATCAACTTTACTTTTTGGCTAATTGCAAGCGAACGCATTAAACCAACTTGCGCCAATTGATAAACTTCTTTTGGAAGTCGGTTGTATTTTTTTAGTAGGTCATTTATAACACTGCGCGCACTCTCTTTTGTAGTTATATTTGAAATACGTGCGATAATTTGTAGTCTTTCGCTTTCGTTGTCCACAAAATCTTGTGGTATTTTAGAACTTATTGCTATATCTAACTTAACTTCGCGCTCAATAGTTACTTTTTCACCTTTCAGTTTTCTCATGGTTTCGTCTAGAAGTTTGGTGTATAAGTCGTAACCTATTTTTTGCATATGACCATGTTGTACTTTTCCAAGTAACTCACCAGCACCACGAATTTGCAGGTCGCGCATGGCAATTTTAAAACCACTACCAAGGTTTGTGTTTTCCGCGATTGCTTGAAGCCTGTTGGACGCTTCTTCGGTTAGCGTCTTTTCACTTGCATAGGTAAAATACGCATACGCTTGCTCAGTATTTCGCCCAACGCGCCCACGAAGTTGATACATTTGGCTTAAACCCAATTTATCGCTATCAATAACAATCAATGTGTTGGCTTTTGGTAGGTCCACGCCATTTTCAATAAGTGTGGTCGAAACAAAAACGTCTGTTTCCCTATCATACAATCGCTTTATGGCATTTTCTAGTGCAATTTCGCTCATTTGACCATGCGCCGTGTCAAACCTAGCCCCTGATTTCACTTTTGCCTGCAATCTATTAGATAATTCAGGAAGTTTCATAACGTTGTTATAGACAATTAGCACTTGTCCGCCCCTATTTAACTCTTCATTTATTGTGTTAACAACAATATCTTCATTGTACGCTAAAACATAAGTTTTAACAGGCAATCTATCAACAGGCGGTGTGTTTATAATACTGATATCACGAATGTTCATAAGCGACATGCTAAGCGTTCTAGGAATTGGAGTTGCAGATAAGGTTAACACATCAACATTTGCCTTCATTTTCTTAATTTGTTCTTTTGCTTTAACTCCAAAACGTTGCTCTTCGTCGAGTATCAATAAACCTAAATCGTGGAATTTAACGTCGCTAGATAGTAACCTATGCGTGCCACAAATTACGTTAAGTTTGTTTGACGCTAAATCTTCTAAAATCTTCTTTTGTTCTTTACTTGACCTAAACCTATTTAACATTTCAACAGTCACGCCAAAATCACCTGTTCTAGATTTTGCCGTCATATAATGTTGAAGGGATAAAATTGTGGTAGGCGCAAGTATTGCCACCTGTTTTCCATTTTCAACCGCTTTAAATAGGGCGCGCATTGCCACTTCGGTTTTACCAAAGCCCACATCTCCACAAATTAGCCTATCCATAACTTTTCCGCTTATCATATCACGCTTAACATCTTGAATTGCTTGAAGTTGGTCGTTTGTTTCGGTGTATGGGAAGGCGTTTTCAAATTCGGTGTATAAATAGTCGTCTTCACTATACTTAAAGCCTTTTGTCGCCTTGCGCTTTGCATAGATTTCTAGTAAGTCCTTTGACATATCTTCTATGGACTGCATTGCCTTAACTTTCTCACGTGCAAACTCTTTTCCGCCAAGTTTGTTTAGTGTAACATTATCACCACTTGCCATGTATAAGGACAAACAGTCTGCATTTTCAGTTGGGACGTATAAACTATCTCCACCGCGGTAGACGAGTTTAAAAAATTCTTTTTCCACTCCGCCAACCGTCATGTTCACAACGCCCATACATTTTCCAATACCATGAGTTGAGTGAACCACATACTCGCCCGCTTTTGGCAAATATTTTATCTTTTTATTTTCAACCGCTTCCGCTTCTTTTTTATGTGCAAAATTGGCTGAACCAATATATAACTTTTCTTCACTTTCAAAACAAATATTGTATGGAATTTTTAAGTCGGTCAAAATTAAACCATGTGCATTTTTATTTAATGAATATGCAATGCCATTATCAGAAAAAATTTTCTTTATTGAATTTATCGTGTCCGCATTTTCTAAACATATATAAATTTGCTTGTCTAAATACTTGCTGGTTTCTTTTGGAAGTAAATTTAAATTGAAAAGATAGGAAGAAAAATTTATTGTGTCATAATTTAGTGACAAAATTTTAGAATTTAATTTATTTTTTAAATCGAGCGTATTTATATCAAAATTTTCAAAAAATATTAAATTTTTACTAAAATTTGTTAAAAATTCGTCTATATTTTTAATTTTTTGATTATTTTTATAAATATTTATTAAATTTTCGTCCTTAAACACTAACTCAATTTTGCTAAAAATAGACTCTATATAATTATTTGAAATTGTTTCAAAAGAAAGTTCGTCCGCAATAATTATAGTTTTCCCAGAATTTAAAACTTGAATTAAATCGCTTGTGAAAGGTGCAATAAATTCGCTTGGAATAAAATCGCCACGCTCAATAGTTTCAACAACATTTAATGCGGTTGTATTAATGTTTAAATACTTATTAAATTCATGCGTTACTGCATTTAAACTAGACGGCAAATATATCCAATCTGCTGGAAGAATTGTAAATTCATTCAACTTAGATAATTTTGTGTAAGACAATGTGTCAAAAGTGTGAATTTCTTCAATTAAATCGTCAAAAAAATCAATACGAGTTGCAGTTTCGTCCTTTATATTAAAAATATCTAAAACGTCTCCACGACGAGAAAATTCGCCTTTATTTGTAACGCTTTCAACTTTCCTATATTTAACTTTAATTAGGTACTTTTCAAGTTCGGTTATATCTAAATTTTCACCGACTTTAATTGACTTTATATTTTCATTGAACACATCAAATTTTTGAATGTGTGAAAACAAAATTCGTGGTGTGGAAATTAGTATTGTGTCATTTTGAGTTAGAGCATATTCTGCGCAAATTAAATCGTATAAATTATCCTTACTTGAAAATTTTGATATAGTGTAAGGTTTATCAAAATCGTCCACAATAACACATTTTTTATTCAATGCGTCTAATTGCAATTTCATTTTTCTAGCATACTCAACATTCGGGCAAATAAAAATACCACTTGGAATTTGAGATAGCACTGCACCCTGCTCACCTAGCCCCAAGTTTGAACAAAATATTGTGGTTTTATTAATGTTGTCTAATAGTTGTTCTGTATTTTTCATAATATTTATTTTTTAAATTATTTAAAAATTTTATTTTTATTTTTTATTTTTATCAATAAAATTAACTATTTTTTAATTTTTTATTTTATTTAAAATTTATAATGTAATTTAATTTTTAATATTTATTGTGATATCTTCTTTAATTTCACCAGTTATAAATTTTTCAATTATATCGCAAGCGGTATTGTAACTTTCGTTCATAATTTCTTTACTTGATAAATCAATTTCACTTAACACATAGTCTGCTAGTTTCATACTTGTATCTTTATCAATTCCAACTCTAAGTCTTGGAGTTATTCCAACCTTGTTTACAATATCTCTAAGCCCATTGTGTGTTCCTGCAGAGCCTGTGAACCTAAAACGAATTCTACCTTTTGGCATGTCAATATCGTCAAGCACAATTAAAATATCACTGAGTGGCACTTTAAAATATTTTTTCAATTCATACACACTATCACCAGACAAATTCATATAGGTTTGCGGTTTTGCTAAAATATAATCTTCACCCATTGCAATAAGTGCTTTGCATTTATTTTTGCTAAACTTTAACCCATTTTTCTTAGCAAACATATCCACAACCGAAAAACCAACGTTGTGGTACGTATTTTTATACTTTCCATCAGGATTGCCTAACCCTACAATTAATTTCATATATTTCTCCAATCTCCAATTAACGTATTTAAATAAAACAATTAGTAGCATTTGAACTTTATATAATAAAAAAGTATTTATTTTTAACTTAACGATTATAGCATAAAACAAAAACAATTTCAATATATACAAATTAAATTTGCATTAAAAAAGAACTTAAAATTTACGTTTTAAGTTCTAGTTTATTTTTATTCATATTTTTAGAATTTCAATTCCTAAATTTTATCTAATTCTTTTTTTATTTTATCTTTATCTAGGTGTTGGCCAATGAAAACAAGTTTAATCATTCTATCGCCGTACTTTTCGTCCCAATCGTGACGGAATTTTTCGTCGTGTAATAGCATTTGCTCAATTTGATATCTTGGAAGTGTTGCATACCAAGGACCATTTTCAGTTAAAATCTTTTGTTTGCCGGCTTGTTCGTAGACGTAACTCATTCGATTGTCACCTTTAAAATACACTAAACCTTTTGTTCTAATTATGCTCTTGCCGAAATCTAAATTTGCCCAATCTTCAAACTTCAATCTATCAAATGGTTCGCGCCTAAAATAAACATACGTGCCAATACCATACTCTTCAACTTCTCCACCTTTATGGTCGTGGTGGTGATGGTGTGAATGTTTGTGATGTTTTTCTTTTTTCTCATGGTCTTCGTGGTGGTGATGTTCTTCGTCGTCTTCGTCGTCATCGTCGTCTTCGTCATCATCGTCTTCATCATCGTCATCGTCGTCGTCTTCGTTGTCTTCGACTTCATCATCGTCATGGTGATGTTCTTTCTCGTCTTCATCTTCTTCTGTGTGATTTTTTGAATTACTATCTTCTTCAATATCTTTTTCAATTTCTTGGAACCAACCAGCCGATGTAATTAGATTTTCCATATCAAATAAGTTGGTATCTAGCACTTCGCTTATATCAACGTTAGAATAATCGGTTTCAATTATCTTTGCTTTTGGTTGAAGATTTTTAATTATCTTTTTAAGCCTATTTAATTCTTCTTTGCTCACTTCACTAACTTTATTTAGTATTAACACATCACAAAATTCAATTTGCTGAATAACTAAATTTTCAATATCCTCTTCTCCAATATCTTGTTTTATAAGTTCGTCGCCACAGCCAAATTCTTGCACCATTCTAAGAGCATCAACCACTGAAATAATAGCATCAAGTTTGCAATAAATCGGCATTTTCTTTTGTTTGAAACTTTCGGTTAAGAAATTGATTGTTTGTGCAATTGGAATAGGTTCACATATTCCACTTGCTTCAATTATTATATGGTCGAATTTTCTTTGCTTGATTATATCATGAATTTGCTCAATCAAATCTTTTCTAAGAGTGCAACAAATACAGCCATTTTGAAGTGCAACCAGGCTTTCGTCGCGTTTGCCAACAATACCGCCCTTTTCAATAAGTTCAGCGTCGATATTCACTTCACCGATGTCGTTTACAATTACCGCCACCTTATAACCTTTTGTGTTAGTTAAAATATGATTTAAAAGTGTGGTTTTACCACTTCCTAAATAACCTGTTACCAAAGTAATAGGCACAGTTTTAAATTCTTTCATTTTTTTCTCCTTATAAACGCACTAATTATACCACAAAAAACATAATTTCAATACTAATTTTCAAAATTTTTTAAAAAACATTGCACCAAAATAAAAAAGCACACGTTAGCGCGTGCTTTTTAAAATTATTCAATTTCTGCAAAGTTTCCAAAGTTTCCTGACCCTTCAGCCTCCACGACCACAGGTTCAACATCTGAATTTGACGTGTATCTTAAATATACATTCAACGCGTCTGCATTGTTTGCAATTTCACATTTAAAATTACCGCTTGATGTGTTAGTTACATCTGAACCTTTCGGGCCTGTTCCTAAATAAACATTGTTGCAACCACCTTCAAAAGCGTTGGCGTTTATCGTGATTGTTCCAAAAACTATACCTTCTGTGTTTTCCCCATTGTTCCAACTATCGCTTGGATTATCTGTTTCGCCTAAACGAGTTTTAATTGAAATTGCAACATCTGCGTCGCTACTTATTGTGTTAAACACATTATTTGTTATAACAATATTTTCACAAGTTGTTGAATAAAGGTTTAAATCTAGTGCATAACCAGCAGTTGAGGCAGTGCCGGCTGTTGTAGTTCCTGAGAAAGTGCAACCATTAACAACTAGATATGTGATAGAAGTTAAATATATGCATTTATATCCACCAATACCAGTGTCTCCAGTAGTGAAGGTACAATTATTAAATGTTAAACCAACTTTTTTAGTTGAAGAAATTGCAGTAGTAAATGTGCAGTTATCAAACACATAATTACTTCCATCAACTAACAAGCTATCAATATTTGTGTTAAAAGTTTGGTTGTAAAATTCAGTGGTAGATTCGGTGGCATAAACAATTCTTCCACCAACATACTCTTTACCTTGAACAGGTGAAATTAATGTGTATAATTCGTCGTAACTAGGGTTACCTTCACCTAATTTGTTGTTTACCATTGAAACCATTAAGTTGCTTATGTTACCAGCCCTATAATACAAACTTGCAGTTGTATCCAAAACATGTGCAACATATGCTCTAACTATATCGCCACCAGAAACGGTTAATTTTCCAGATGCTACATATAAATTTCTAACACTACCACCATTGATTATAGATGCGTCACTAGTTGTGTCAATACACAAATCTTTTGAATAATTTTCAGATGTAGATTGAGTGGCTGCTTGCGAATTGGTAATGCTTCCACCATTCATTTCAATTTCAGCATTTCCACCAATGTACACACCTCCTGCTTTTAAACCGTCTGTGCAATTACCTTTTGAGATTGTTGCATTGTCAAGCACAAGTTTTCCAGACATTGCACTAACGCCACGAGCAACATCGTTGCCGTCTAAAATTAAGTCTTTTAAAGTTAAAGTTATTGTACTCGCACCATCAACCACATGAAAAATTGATTTTACATTAACGTCGTTGAAAGTATTTTGTGTAAAAGCAGTATCCGCAACAATATAATATTGTCCGCGACCGTCGATTGTTAATGATTTACTGATATCTATTGTTTCGTTTGTGAACACATAATTGTTTAAATAAATAGTGTCCCCACTCTGTGCATTTTCAACCGCGTCCTTAATATTTGAATAGTAAGACACGCTTTGGCCTTGCGACTCAACTTCAACCACATCTTTCATTGTTGCAGTTGCGTTGATAAAGTGTATGTTGTAGTTTTGAGTGGTTTCGTCAAACAAATCTGGTTCAGCCGTCAACGTATAAGTTTTGCCAACAACTGCATTTTCTTGCGTGATTGTAACAGGACTATCTATATTAGAATTATCTAACACAATATAATTTAAACTTAAAACGTCGCCGTCAACAACATCTTCACTAAATTCATAACTAAAACCGCTAAATTCTTGTGATTTATAAAGGTCAACATCATTTAAAATAAGTGTTATTGATTTCTTATTAATAGTCATACTCACGGCTCTAGAAGAGATGTAATCATTATATCCGTCCGCCGATATCTTATAATAAACATTATATCTACCAGCATTTTTAATATTTAACTCAGTGCCAGAAACAAAATTTTGCTTATCTAACGAATATGTAACAGTGGTTGAAACACCTGGATAACTTACATTAAAAATATGGCTACTACCATCATATGTAAAAGATTGCGCACCCACAACTATTTGATTTGCATTAAATGAAAGCAATTCAGGTTCGTTATTGCAACCTGCAAATAATAAACCAGAGCAGATTAAAACTAAAGCACAAATACCAATTTTTAATTTTCTCATTAAAACCCCCCTTTTAAGTATTCTTATTATACCAATTCAAAAATTAAAAATCAAATAAAAACGAAAGAAAACACGAAAAAACCCACTATACTTATTTTTTGTTTAATATTTTTAAATATGTGAAAATTTTTTTGGTTTTAATTGAAAAAACTTTATAAATATGTGAAAATTTAACAAAAATTATGATTTTTTAACAATTTTTTGATATTTTTTAATTTTTCTTATAATTTTTTTATTTTTTAAAAAAATTTTAAAATTTATTTTTTTAAAAAGTTAAATTTATTCTTTTGAAATTTTTATTTTTTTGTTATAATCATTTAAAGGAGGATATATGGCAACACGAAAGAACGCAAGTAAAAGAACAACACGTGCCAAAATCAATCTTGATTTAGACGAAAGCACTATAAAGAAAAGTAGTAAAAAAGCAAAATCAGCCACTAAAAGTTTAGGCAAAAATATGGCGATTATCATTGTACTATTCTTAATAATAGGTATAGGGTTAGGAATTGGCGCAGGGTTTTATGTTTGTAGGAATGATTGTTTTGAAATTGTTGGCGCGGACGAACTCACTCTCACAATTGGCGAAAATTATTACGACGAAGGTTGTAAGGTTATTTCACTTGGAAAAGATATATCAAGTGATATTGAAATTGAAACCGATTTGACTATAAATCAGGACGGAAGTTTAACAGGCGACGAAACAAAAACTTATTACATATTGTATAAATCAAACGACATAAAGTACGGTAAAATTTTCACTGTTACAAAAATTAGGCTTATCACTTTTGTTGAAGAAAGTGAAAGCGAAGAGTTTGAAAGTGCGCAGGATAACACAACCAACAACAACCAAAATGAAACAACAAATTTTGAAAATGCTAAACTAAGCACACAGTTATTCGATTTAGAAAAAAGCAAAAATACAATTGATAGTTTGTCTATTATTTGCACTAATAAGGGGGAAATAAATGGCTAGTAAGAAAAATAAATCTAATGTTGCATTAAATATAGTTGTTTCTATTTTGGTTTTAGTGATTGGCGCGCTAGCAGGTTTTGTTGGATACACATATTTCACTCTTCCACTAAGTGAAGAACTTATAATTACAGAAGATGTGTTTTATTCGTACAATGATAACGAAGAATTGTCAGCAATACCACTAACCAACGAACCAGGCGAAGTTAGTGTGCATTTTCTAGAACTTGGAAACAAATACACAGGCGATTGCACATACATAAAAGTTGGAGATGTGGACATTTTAATAGACTGTGGTTCAAAATCTAACAGCGTTGCAACGGTTAGCGAATATCTAAATCAATATGTTACAGACAACACGCTTGAATACGTTATTATCACTCACGCCCACACCGACCACTATGCAGGGTTTGCAACAAGCGAAAAAGTTGAAAGCATATTTGATTTATATGATTGTGAAACAATAATCACATTTTCGCAAACCACAAGCGGTAAAGAAGACACTGCAACCTATAAAAACTACCTTCGCGAATTAAATGCAGAAATTGTAGCAGGTGCAGAGCACTTTACAGCGCTTGAATGTATTAACGAAACAGAAAATGAAAATGGTGTGAAAGCACAAAAAATGTGGCCGCTAAATGAAGAATATGATGTTACACTTGAAATTTTAGATAGTTATTATTATGAAAACAGAGCAAGCAGTGAAAATGACCATTCAGTTTGCGTTATGGTAAACCAAGGGACGAGAGACGATGCAAAACATTTCCTATTTACAGGCGACTTAGAAGCAGACGGTGAAGAATATTTAGTTAAATTAAACGACCTTCCGCAAGTTGATTTATACAAAGCAGGTCACCACGGAAGCAAAACTTCTTCAACCGATGTTTTACTAGATGTTATTCAACCAAAAACTGTTTGCATTTGTTGTTGTGCTGGAAGCAGTGAGTACACCGATAACCCACTAAATCAATTCCCTACCCAAGAATTTATCGACCGCATGGCAATAAGAAATATTGAAAACGTATATGTTACAACATTATGTGTGGATTATAAAAATAATGAATTCACTTCATTCAATGGAAACATTGTTGTTATATCACTTCCAGCAAGTTCAACCGCTGAAATAAAATTTGGAATAAATTGTTCAAATAACAACACAATTTTAAAAGACTCAGAATGGTTCAAAAATAACCGCGTTTGGAATAGTGCGACCACTTGATAATAAATTATGAAAGCAATTAAATATTGAAATATAAATAAAAAAATAAGGCAAAAATTTACCGCCTTATTTTTTTGTTTTAAAAAATTTATTAAAATTTTATAAAAAATCATTAAAATTTAGTGAAAATTTATAATTTTTTAGCAAAATATACAAAATTTAGTAAAATTTTTAATCTTTTTTATCTTTACGAGTGAAAATGTTTAGAAATTTTGCAAGGGTTAAAGTTATGCCGTCCGCGTGAACGATTGCGTATCTTTTTAGCGCTGCTTTACCAAAGATTGTTAGTCCTGCAATTACAGCGGAAACAACAGCAGATATTAAAACCACGGTAAAATCACCCGCACTTTCAATCACAATTTTTGCAAGTATACTTGCTCCTGCTGAACCCGATAGAATTCCGCACACATCACCTAACACGTCCGAACAAATGGAACTCACTCTATCTGCATTTTTAACAAGCGCAATCGCCTGTTTGCTACCCTTCACTTTTCTTGACGCCATTGCCGTAAACGTTTCTAAATTACTTGTTGCAACGGCTAAGCCAATCATATCCGTTAAAACTGCTATTGAAATAAACACTAAAATTACAATCACAGCCAAAACAATATTTGCATTGGATAATGTTAATTCACTAATAACGCTAAACGAAAAAGATAGCACTAACGCCATGATTAGCACTTTAACCGGCCAAACCCAAGCGGACTGCTTTTTAGGTCTGTTTTTTGATTTTTGCTCGGCGTTTTGCTTCGCGTCCTTTACTCGTTTGACACCTTCACCATTTTTCGTTTCATTTTCGCTTGTTGTTTTATCGTTTAAACTTTCGTCTGATTGCTCTAAATCAGGTTCTTTTTTATTTAAATCTTCAATTTGTTTGTTACTATCAATATCTTCTTTCAATTTCTTTTCCTTATAATTATATATAAACACACGTTATGTGATAAATTTTAAAATAACGAAGGCAATTTTCAAGGTAAACCTTGCGGCATAGGTTCGGTTGGATTTCCCAATTTTGCACTTGTCCGTTACCAGCCAAGCGGTTTCCCTTTACGCAAAACTTGCACCGAATCGCCACTTAGACCACACTATAATCCCCTGAAAATCTCTATCGAACAGCCTAGAAGTTTTCCTTAACAACATCAAACAAACTTATCTTTATTTTGCGCTCGTGATTTCAAAAGCAACTTAAAACGCTCGTGTACTTTGAAACGAATTAAGTTGTCGCTTAATCCCAACACTCACACTCAAAGCAGGCTACACTGCACATAACTTTCGCCATATGCAGGTTCAATCCTTAGTGATAGAACATCTCTAAATAGCAACATTTCTACCAGATAAGGTCTCCACGATAATTGGGGGCGAACACATATGCCGTTACGTATCTCCCAAAAATCTTAACTCCCAGCACCAGCCCCAGTTTGGGCAACCAAGGCCAGCACCACGAACTTCACAGTTTTGCCAGCGATGCTTATTTCGGCACCCTCGTTTGTTCTAGTTGACTAGAATACTGCGCCTTCGTACAATAATATATTATCATTTTACCACAAATTTGTCAAGTAAGGTAAAATTTACAAATTATAATTAATCATTATTTATTTCATAAAATTTTTATAAAATAATTAAAAAATTATAATATTTTTAATAAATTTATCTATTTTTTCGTATTTTTATTAAATTTTTTTTATTTTTAATAATATTTTTTAGTTCGTTTTTTTATTTTTAATAATTTGTAAAATTTGAATATTTAAAATAAATTTACAAACTAAAACCGCCGTCAATTGTTATAATTTGACCGGTTATAAAACTCGCTTTCTCACTAATTAAAAATTCCACCAAATTTGCACAATCAACCGGTTTTCCAATTCTATTTAGTGGTGTTGACGAAACAACTTCTTTAACTGCATCAGGTGATAGGTTGTTATTCATTTTTGTGTCAATGAGCCCTGGACACACAACATTTACATTTATGTTTGACGGACCCAACTCTTTTGCAAGGGACAATGCAAAAGTGTTTAACGCTCCTTTGCTTGCTGAATACACACTCTCGCAACTTGCACCCACTTTCCCCCACATTGAAGAGATGTACGCAATTTTACCATATTTATTTGTAATCATATTTTTAATGGCGCATTTTGTAATGTTGAAATTTGATTTAAAATTTGAATTCATAATATAGTCAAATTCTTTTTCGCTGACGTCTTGAACAAGGTTAATTTTACTAACCCCAACGGCTGAAATTAACACATCAATTTTGTTAAATTTTGAAATAATTTCGTCAAAAAGTTTTTTAACGCTACTAAAATTTGACAAATCACACAAAAAAGTGTGCGACTCGCATTTAATTTTTGCCTGCAAATCACTTAACCCTTTTTCATTTTTATAGCCTAGTAAAATTAACCTGTTATTTGCCTTATCTAATACGCGTGCTATCATAGAGCCAATTTCACCAGACGCTCCTGCAATGATAATTGTTTTCATATTTAGTATTCTAACAAAAAAATAAAAAAAATAAAATAAATTTAACACATATAACTAAAAACAATGAATAATAAATCATTTTTTTACTAAATTGCCATGATTTTGTGTTTAATAACAAATATTTAATAAATTATTTTCTAGCACTTCTTAACTTTTATGTTTTATAAATTATTTTACTGCTTTATAAAACAACAAATATTTATAATAACTAAAAAAAACACAATAAATAAAAATTGAACAATCAAAGCGGTTTTGCCTTGACAAAATTATTTGTAGATTATATAATCTAAATATGAAGAAATTTTTTAAATACCTTGTGATTATTTTGCTAGTGTTCGCAAGTGTTGGCGGAACTTGTTATTTCTTTTATAGGCATTTAACCAGAAGGCAAGATAGCCAAGCGTACATCTCCAATTATTTATATTCAAGTTCACGTGTTGAATTTAACGCACAAGTTGAAGATTTAATATCTGCAACTGGGGATAGATTTGTTAGTTTAAACACAACCAAAAGCAATTTAGACGAAATTTTATCCACCTTCAATAGTTATTTAATAAATGCAAAAAATTATGACGTTGAAGAAAATTCTATAATTGAAAGAATGGATAATTACCTAAACCTTCAAAACGAAGTTAGTGGCATGATAACATCATATATGAACAGATTGTCTAGCCCTAGTTTCAACCCTGTTACAGGTGCAAATGAAATTCTTCTTCAATTTAGCAATATGAATGTTGCGTTTGCAGACGCATTGATGTATATAGACGGCGAATTAGATAAAATGGAAATTGTTAAAAATGCGGACGTAAAATTTAGCATGATAGACTTATATCTAAATGTTGTTGTCACCACATTTGATAACACAGAAATAAATTCAAGTGGTGTTCGTGAAATAAGCAATACAGATAGTATAAATCTAATCAACAACCATTTTAGATTGGAAAATTCAATGTTGGTAGTACCTAGCGACACAACATACTTTACAAGTTACAACAATAATTTTATTCTTCACTATGCTAATGTTGATAAAGCAAATTACGCAGAAAACTTAGCATTCAACTTAAATCAAGTTAGTGATTATAACGACAATTTAAGTGAAGTTCAAAAAACAAGTTATTATTTTAAAATGATATATAGGATTTAATTATGAAAATAAAGAGAGTTGTTTTGAGTATAATATTGTGTTTAGTCCTAGTGCCGGGATTGTTCGTTTTTGCCGCCTGTGGTGACGACGAAAGTTATTCTCTCTCAAACCTATACACAGAATATTCAAACCTAGTTAATAAACATCAATACTTGTCAACTAATGAAGACAATGAAATTGTGTTTAATTACGACGAAATAACATATCAAAACAACCAGTATTTCTCAAATGCTCTACTAACTGAACCATATATCAACCTAACAAGGTTTTATAACCCACTATTGAACAATTCTCTTTCATTCTTTTCAAGTTATGTGGAAAATTGTTCAACGGATAGGTTAATTGTTCCAGCAGAAGATAGAAATTCGCTAAAAACTGCACTTGACGAGTTTGATAGCGCACTAACAACAACATATAACCAAACAATCAATATGGCGGACCTGCTCAGAACAGGCACAGATATTGAATCTAACGTACACATGATAAGGCTAAGCAATTTATTTGAATCATATGAAAATTTGTATGTTAAAGCATTCAATTTAAGCCATGAATTATCTAACATCTACTTTAACTATGCCATAACAGATGCTAACCCTAACTATTCAGAACAAACACTTGAACAATTTGACGCATCGCGTGTTGTGGTAAATTTAAGAAGCAGGATCGAAAACCAGATTGTGAATTTAACGCAGTCTTATATTGAACAAAACGTTAGAGGGCTTAAACTATATTCAAGTTTTACAACTAAAGAAAATGGTAGTTATACAAGTATCCCAACATCTTTTAGTTCGTATCTATCTGATATTCAATCAATAGACGTAGAATTTAGTTCGAGCCTTGGTCAAACTATAAACACAAATCCAACTAAAAGAGAAAAATTTTATCATGTTTCAATTGAATTATACAACATACAAGAAAGTTTAAATAATTTATTAGACGCATACCGAGTTGCCTGCAATGAAATTGTGTACACAAGTATTATTTCAGATAGCAACGCAACCGATTATCAAAAAACATGTGCAAAAATTATTTCGGACTACTCTTCTCTAATAGACCAAAACACAACAGCATTACAAAACGCACTAGCAATTTTAACGGAGAACATTTAATGACTGAAAAAGAATTCACTGAACTTGCAAATCTCTTATATCCTGGCACTCAGGATATAAGTTTTTATTTAAACAAATATCCTAACAGACATGTTGCAGGAGAAGTAACACGCCTTGGCCCTAGCCCAACTGGATATTTGCATATTGGTCAAGTTTATCAATCTTTAATTCATAGAATGCTTGCAAATTCAACTAATGGAATTTTTTATTTGCGCTTAGAAGATACAGATAATAAACGTGAAGTTGAAAACGCGGGCGTTATCGCCTATGATATGTTGGTTAATCTAGGATTAACGCCAGATGAAGGTTACCGCGGAAAACTTCCTGAAATTGGCAATTACGGACCATACAAGCAATCTGAACGTATTGAAATTTACAATGCTTTTGCGCGAGAATTAGTTAAACGCGGGCGCGCTTTTCCATGTTTTTGCAAAGATAGTGAAAATTTAGAAGAAATCAAACGAAAACGCGAAGAAGAATTAAATGAAAATGATAGTTTAACTGATTATGACCCGTGCAGGACCTTAACCCTTGAAGAGATAAAAGAAAATTTAAAGCAAGGAAAAAAGTTTGCGCTTCGCTTGCTTTCAATAGGTGATAGCACTAAAACACACGAGTTTGTGGACGCAATTAAAGGCAAAAAAGAGTTGAGAGAAAATGCTCGCGACGACGTGCTTATAAAATCAAACGGTATTCCAGTTTATGCTTTTGCCCATGTTGTGGACGACACACTTATGCACACTACAATCATAGTTCGCGGTCAAGAATGGTACCAGTCTTTACCTGTTCACATTGAATTGTCACGTGCGTTTGGTTTTAAACCATTCAAATATGCACACACTCCAAACATTTGCGTGTTAGACGAAAATGGAAACAAACGAAAAATTAGTAAACGTAAAGATAGTTTCGCAGACGTTCGTTTCTTCTTAAACAAAGGTTACCCTATTAATGCAATTATTGAATATTTATTAACCTTACTTAATAGCGATTTTGAGTTGTGGCGAAAAAATAATCCAGATTTACCTTACACCAAGTTCCCATTTAGCCTTAAAAAAATAGGTGTAACTAACCCATTGTTTGATTTTATGAAGTTGGACAACATCTCAAAAACAATAATTTCACGTTACACCGCTGGAGATGTATATGATAGCGCAATTAATTGGGCGCACGAATGGAACAAAGAAGATTTAAAAGTTTTGGAAGAAAACAAAGATGTTTTACTAAAAGTTTTATCAATTGACCGCGGTGGAGACAGACCGAGAAAAGACATAACATATTTTAGTGAAATATTATCCTTATACGATTATGTTTTACCTAATTTTAAATTAGCCGAAGCAAATATTGATAATTTAGATAAAGACAATGTAAAAAACTTTATAAATGAATACTCAAAACAATTTACACAATTTGCAGATAACAGCGAATGGTTTGAAAATTTAAAGCAAGTTGCAAGTAAATTTAATTTTGTGGATAATAAAACTTACAAGCAAAATCCTGAAATGTTTGCCGGAAATATAACAGACGCATCAAAACTTGTCCGACTTGCAATAACCGGTAGAACTGATAGCCCAAATCTATTCGAAATAATGAAAATATTGGGCGTAAATGAGTGCGAAACTAGATTAAATGATTTTATTATAAAAATTTATTGATATTATGATATTATTGTATTGAAAAAATCTTTAAACATAATTTAATAAAAAACTTTTATAAATCGTTTGACTAAATCTGTCAAAAAAGGTTAAACTATTCATATATAAAAATTATTTTTTATATAAATCAAATTAGGAGGAAAAAATGAAATTAACAAAAACTAAAAACATTATTATCACTTTAATTACTGCTGTTATGTTACTTGCTTCTGTGTTCGTTTTATCCGCTTGTGGAAATGACGAACCAAAACCTAAAACAATTGAAGTTTCAACTGAAGAACAATTAGTAAGCGCTATTTCAGGTGATGCTGATATAGTTAAACTTACAGATAATATTGTTGTTGAAAACACTCTTCAAGTATCAAGAACTTTTACACTTGACTTAAATGGCAAAACTATCTCAAACGAAACAAACATTTACAATTTAGATACAAATTCTTGGTCTATAATTTCTGTTAGAGCAAATGGTAACTTAACTGTTACAGGTAACGGAACTATCCATGCGCTTGAAAATGACTGCTATGCTTGTGACGTAATTGACGGTGGCAAACTAGTTATAGAAAACGGAAGATTTATTGGTAATATTAGTGCTGTGTATGTTTACGAAGGAACTGCTGAAATTAAAGGCGGAGAATATTCCATTCAACAACTTAGCGATGACGGAAATAGTGATTATAGATTTACTTTAAATATCCGAGGTTCAAATCTTGAAAATTCAAAGATAACAGTAACTGGTGGAACATTCCATAACTTTGACCCAGCAAACAATTTAGCTGAAGGTCCTAACACTAGTTTCGTACCAGAAGGTTACACAACTCAATTAAAAGTCAACACTAGTGATGTTTATGAAGTTGTTGTAGCACCACAAGAATAATAAAATAAAAAGAAGTGAGCTAAATAGAAGTGAACCCCAAAGGTATCCACTTCAAATTCACTTCTTTTTTTATTTTTGTTATTTTTATTTCTTAAATTGTAATAAAATTGTTTATTAAAAATTTTTAATATGTTTTTTCTTTGAATTAAAAAAGCCCTAATTAAATATTAGGACTTTTTATTTTATTATTTGTTTTCGCTGTAATTTATTTTTATGCTTGGTCCCATAGTGGTTGAAGTGTAAACAGATTTGATATAAGTACCTTTTGCTGCTGCTGGTTTAGCTTTAATAATAGCACCCATAACAGTGGTTAAGTTATTAAACAATCTATCTGCTCCGAAACTTACTTTACCAATACGAACGTGAATAATGTTTTGTTTATCAAGACGATATTCAACTTTACCTGCTTTAACATCATTAACAGCCTTAGTAACGTCCATAGTAACAGTACCGCTCTTTGGATTTGGCATTAAACCTTTTGGTCCAAGGATACGTGCGCAACGACCAAGTGCACCCATCATATCAGGTGTTGTGATACAGACGTCAAAGTCTAACCAGTTACCAGACATAATTTTTGCAATAATATCGTCGTCACCAACAATATCCGCACCTGCTTTTTTTGCTTCTTCTGCTTTGTCGCCTTTTGCAATTACCAAAACGCGCACGGTTTTACCTGTTCCTTCTGGAAGAACAACCACACCACGCACTTGTTGGTCTGCGTTACGACCGTCAACGCCAAGTTTAACGTGCAATTCAACTGTTTCGTCAAACTTTGCTTTGCTGGTAGCCACAACTGTTTCCATGGCTTCTTTTGCATCATACATTTTGGTTTTATCAACTAGTTTTGCGCTCTCAATATAATTCTTACTTCTTTTCATTGTAGCCCTCCACTGTTACACCCATGCTTCTGCAAGTTCCAGCAATCATGCTCATAGCAGTTTCAATACTGCTTGCGTTTAAATCTTGCATCTTTGTTTCAGCAATCTTTCTAAGTTGTTCGACTGTTATTTTTCCAACTTTATTGCGGGATTTATCGCTTCCCTTTTCAATTCCTGCTTCCTTCATAATAAGGTCCGCTGCAGGTGGCGCTTTAAGGATAAATGTGAAAGACCTATCCTCAAAAATTGTGATAACACAAGGGATCATGTAACCCACTTGGTTAGCAGTTCTGTCGTTAAATTCTTTCACGAAACCTGGAAGGTTAATACCATGTGGACCAAGTGAAGAACCTACTGGTGGTCCTGGAGTTGCCTTGCCGGCTGGAAGTTGAATTTTAACAACGGCTTTGATTTTCTTTGCCATAAATTCTCCTTTTCTTACGGCGTGGTTAAATTGAGTTCGACTATACTCTCCCACGTAAAATCTTTCTCTCTTTAAGGCTGATGAATTTCCTAATTTTTTTAACTACACTCAAACTGAATTTATAATTTATTACTTATTTAAAATTTAATTTATCTTAAAATTTAATTTTATTTAAATTTAATCGTTTCTTAATTTTAGGTTAATTTAATTACTTTTTAACTCTAATTTGGTTGAAACCAAGTTCAACGTCGCTCTCTCTACCAAACATTTCAACAACGGCGGTAACTTTTTTATTTTCATTATCAACCGCTTTAACTGTTCCAACGAAACTTGAAAGTGAGCCTTCAATGATTTCAATCATATCACCAACTTTAACGTCAAGGTCAAGTTTGGCTTCCGTGTTAGCGCTTGTGTCCACACTAAGGCGCCTTGCTTCTTCGTCTGTGATATTAATAGGGCGACCTTTTGGTCCAACAAAACCAGTGATGTACATAGTACGAGTAACGGCGTGCCAAATATCGTCGCCATAAATCATTTTAACAAGCATGTAACCTGGCATAATCTTCTTTGGAACAAGCACTTTTTTGCCACGTTTTTCAACCAATTCGTCTTCCATAGGGATAACAATTTGCAAAATGCGGTTTTCCAAACCATATTTTTCAATAGTGTTTTCCAAATTTTGTTTAGCCACGTTTTCATAACCTGAATACACTTTTAAAGCGTACCACTTTGGTTCTGTATCAATATTTTTATCAACTATTGCCATTTTCTCTCCTTACTACACCAAAAGACTTGTTAACCATGAGCAAAGCCTATCGAAACCGAACAACACTAATGCAAACACAATAACAAAAACCAATACCACACTAGTTTGCTTTACAACTTGCTTAAATGACGGCCATTCAACACGTTTTAATTCGTTACCAGTGTCCTTCATAGCTTTAGCAACCTTGTTTGGTTTTTTAGGTTTGTCTTTATCTTTTTTCTTTTTAACGTCCTTAGCCTTTACTTCAACAACCTTTTCTTTTTTTGTATCTTTCTTTTCTGTTTCGGTTGATTGTGTTTCGCTCACATTTTCAACCACATTTTCATTTTCTAGAACGTCCACGTTATTTTCAACAACGCTTTCTTCAACCTTTGCTACGTTTTTATTAACTTTCTTTTGTGAATTTTTCTTCTTTTTAGACATATTCACCCCTATTATTTAGTTTCTTTGTGTGCGGTTGTTTTTCTGCAAGTAGGACAAAATTTCTTAACTTCTAATCTTTCAGGATTGTTAGCTTTATTTTTAGATGTGTTGTAATTTCTATTCTTGCATTCAGTACATTCTAAAATGATATTTTCTCTTTTAGTTTTTGCCTTTTTAGCCATTTTTCTCTCCTTTTAACAAAAACAAATTTAAATTTGTTTTAAAAGTGCTTTTAAACCCAAAAAACAGATTTAAAAAACACCCCGAACCTGGTGTTATGTTTAGGTTAACACAAAAAACTCAAATTGTCAACACAAATTCAAATATTTTTTAAATATTTATTATAAATAATAAAAAAGAGTAGGTGGACTACTCTTCTGTTATTTCGCTTTCGTCTAAGACTTCGGTTTCTTTAACTTCTTCGCTTTCAGATTGGTTTAAGTCTTTTTCAGATTTTTCTTCGATTTTTTCTTCTTGCTTTTTGTTTGGTTTTTCTTCTAGGCTTCCATTGGTTAATTCTTTTGCTTTTTTAGGTGTTTTGTTACGTTTTTCGTTACCAAGCATTACTTCTATAAAACCAATTTTGATGCCTTTTAAATCGGTGAACAAGCGCATAAACACATAGCATAAGAAAATTAAGCCAAGTGCAGTTAAAACATTTTGCAAAATCAAAAATGCATTTAACACGCGAACGTTTGAAACGCCAAATTCAAACACAATGTAAATCATAAATTCAAATAACACAAAGAAACAAACTACGCAAAACATATCTTTAATTCTGTTTTTTACAAATTCGTCTGTTAAAAGGAAAAACAAAAGTACTGCAAAAATAGTGAGCATTGCAACAAAACTAATTCCAACCCCGCCAAAGAAATTAAGCAAGGTTCTAAAACTTACAACTATTGCAGAAAAGATAAGCAAAAGAATGTAGGACAATTTTAAATTTTTAGACATATTCACTCCTAATCAAATAAACGTCTCTTTCGAAACTTATAAACTCGTATATTTTATTATATCATTACAAATCACATTTTGCAACCTAATTTTTAAGATTTTGGCACGTTTTAGACGAATTTAAACCTAAATATTGTATATTTAACGAAAAATATAACCATTAGGAGTAAGTATGAATGAAGAGATGTTAGACCTTGCCCTGCAAAGAATTGCAACGCTTGAACAAAAGTTGGAAAAATATTACCAGTTATTAAACGTTGAAAACGAACTAGGTTTTATCTTAAAAGGCACATACATATTAGAGAGTGATATTGAAAACATTTTAGAAGGAGAATAAAAAATGACAGCATTAGAAGAATTAAAACAGGAACTTATCAATCAAAAAAATGCAATAGAGGATAAAGGCGGAACAGTGATTGTTGCAAACACCTACCCAAGCCCAGCAGAAATCACAGCAGGAATTAAAACAATACCGACAACATCAACCAGTTCAAGTGGACCAAGCGTCACAGTTGCTTCAACCACTTCTCAAAATCAAAATTATACCCAAAATTTGGACTTTTCCACAACATCAACTAATTTATCAACAGATAACTCTTCAAACATTAGTGAATATATTGAAAGTGGCAAAACGCTTGATACTAAAACAGACCAATCCCTTGAAACAACTGAAAATTTAACAGACGAAAATAAACAAAATATAACCCAAAATTTAAGCGAAATTTCTATAAATGAAACAAATGAAAATTTAATTCCAGATAGTGGCGAAACGGTTGAGTTAGAACCAATCACAATAGAAAATCAAAGCACTGTGTTTTCTTCAAATATTGTAAATAGTTAAGCCACATTTTCATTTAAACCCAATAAATCCCCTAAAAGAGCGGAATTGTCCGTTCTTTTTTTAGTGCCATAAACTTTAATTGCGTTTTGCACTTTAAATTTATCGTCGCGAAGAAGTTCACGCGAAACGAGTTTTCCACCGTCATACTTTTCACGATATGATTTTACTTCCATGCCACGACCACCACGGCGAAGATAAAAATATTCGTCGTCGTACTCCACTTTGTCTAGGTATTCTTGCGCATTATCGTACTTTATTTCAACTTTTGGTTCGGTTATTGAAACAATTTCATTGGTAAGTTTATAGTTCACTCCGCCTAAACTTTCTCCAAAAATTCGAATACGTGCCGACTTTGACGAATAATTTGTTATAATTGTGATTTTTTCGTTTGTGTTATTTCTAAACTTTAAATCACTGCTTCCAAAATTGACCATGGCATCAAACCCATATTTAACATAACCTATTTGCTTTGAATGTTTGTTTGCTTCGATTATTTCAAGCCCTGAAAGTAGCGCGCTGTTATAAAGTGTAGTTGAAACTTGGCAAACTCCGCCACCAATACCATCAACAAATTCATTGTTCACTATAATTTTTGCCGTTCTATAACCATTGCTTTTTGTTCTTCTTCCAACCGTTTTATTAAATGAAAAAACTTGATTTGGTGCTATTTCCACCCTATTTAGCGAATTAAGCGCGTTTTTTATGTTGTGTTTTCTATCCGCGGACGAGTTTGATATATCTGTTGAAAAATCGGCACGCAAATTTGTGAATTTTTTTAAGTCTGCACCAATCACACTTGGCAACAACTTTTTAATAGGCACTTCAATTTTCAAGTCTTCGCCATTTAAAAATCTGTTGGATAAACGCGAATACAATTCAACTCTATCAAGTTCAATTCCAACCACTTCGTTTTGAATAATAAACACTTTATTTGTGTTTTCGTTTATTTTTAAACTAGCATTGCGCGGTTTTACTTGGATATTTTTTTCAAGTTTTTTTATCACCGCATCTAAATTTGGATAAATATAGTTTAGTGCAACGCTTTTATCAAAACCAGCGCCTAGCATATGTTTAAATAACTTTTTTCTTTCTTCTTTACTTGAAAATCTATTATATTTGTTTATTTCATAATTTAAATCAAACTGCGGGCTAGATTTAATGTTATCTATTAGTTCATAACCAAACACGCGCCCATTATATGTAAATTCCACTTTTTCATTATCTAGGCAATAAACTTTTCCAACACTTACACACAGAAAACTTAGCATTACCGCAACCAAAAAACAAAAAATGACCAAAACTTTAAGTTTATTTTTACCATTGTTTAAAAGGAAAATTTTGTTATGAATACTTTTATTTACCATTTAACTAAACCTTTCTTATTATGTGCTAAAAGTTAAAAAAAATGTAGAATTTTGTAATAACAAAAAATCTACATTTAAATCTTAAAAACACAGATAATTTTAGTATTTTATTCTGTTTCTTCTGAATTGTCGCTATCTTCAATGTATGAACTGTCGCCAATTTGACCCGCTCCTGCGCCATTATCTTCATCTTCGTCGTATTCAATACCAACCACTTGCGAAACATCGCCAAGTTTTTTAGCAATTTTTTTGCTTGATTTAGTGGCAAGTTCAATGGTTGAATTGGCTTCGCCGAGTTTATTTTGAGTTTTTAAAAGGAGTTGAACAAACTTTTCAAACTCTTGCTTAAAGGTGGATAACACTTGCCAAAGTTCACTGCTTCGTTTTTCAATATATAAGGTTTTAAATCCAAGTTGCAGGCTATTAAGAAGCGCCGTTAAAGTGGTTGGACCACAAACAACAACTTTATATTGACTTTGAAGTGTATCCATAAGTTCAACATCTCTAACCACTTCTGCATACAGCCCTTCAACTGGTAAAAACATCACGGCAAAATCGGTGGTTTCAGGCACGTTTATATACTTTTCATGAATAGATTTTGCTTCTTCTTTTATGCGCTTTACAAGTTGTTTTTGGCATTTATCTATCAATTCTTTATCAAGCGTTTCACTCGCTTCAACGAGTTTGTTGTAATCTTCAAGCGGAAATTTGCTATCTATTGGAAGCATAACTTCATGGCCGTCTTTACCAGGCATACTAATCACAAAGTCAACACGTTCTTTGCTGTTTTTCTTAACCTGCACTTGTGCTTTATATTGATTTGGTGCAAGCATTTGTTCAAGCAAGGTGGACAACATAACTTCGCCCCAACCACCGCGCACTTTAACGTTGCTTAACACCTTTTTAATATCTCCAACGCCGTGTGCAAGCGAGCGCATTTCACCAATACCAAGATTGACGCTTTCCAAACTTTGCTGAATTTTTGAAAAACTATCATTTAACCTTTGAGATAGTGAATTGCTTAGTTTTTCGTCCACCGTTTCACGCATCTTTTCAATGGCTTTATCGTTTTCTTGACGCATGTTGTTTAGTGATAAATTCACGTCAAAAGTCAACTTTTCAATACGTTGTTCGTTTCTAGTGGTAAGTTCGTCCACACGCTTTGAAATGGACTCAAATTCCTGCTTTTGCAAAACTGTTAAATTGTTGATAGTATTTTGAGTTGCAACTTCGTTATTTTTAAGTGCATTCATTAACATGTTGTTTAATAGTATGTTTTGCTCTTTTTGGTTATCTAAAATCGGTTTTATATCTGTTGAACCTGCGCCGGTTGACTTCTTTTTATACATCACAACAAAAGTTATAGTTGTAATGAGCCAAATCGCGCCAAACACGCACGAAATAATAATTAAATCCATATTTTTTCCTTTTATAGTTTTAAAAATTCGCACTCGGCGAATTTTTTATATTTTAATTAATTCCTACCATTATATTAACGGCTTCAACACCTGTAATATTAGCATATTGTATTGCATGAGCGACTACACTAACTGTTATAGGTTGGTTCATATATGTATTATCATAATTTTGGTTTAAAGTGTACGTCAATGTAAACGGAGAGTTACTGCTTTCATTTATTTGTGTGGCACTTGTTGTGTACGCTCCATCATTTCGTTCAAGGACCGCGCCAGTTGCTGTGTAATAAGATTGTTCAACAATGTTACCACCAACCGACACTCTCAACTCTAAAATTGCCCAAATGATATATGTGCCTGTGTTTTGCACTGCTCCACTAACTGTTATAGTGCTTCCAGGATAAACTCGCTCTGAAATTATGTACGGACTTGAAACATTTTGAATGGTGGTGTTACTTGTAAAACCAACGCGAATAATAGCAGTATTAACACTATCTTGCTGTTGATTTGTGGTTGCCGTAAAATATGCATATGCACAACCCATTGATAGCAAAAATGTGGCAACGATAACCCCCACCAACGCTAAAAATGATTTTAAGTTTATAGAGTTATATTTTTTCAAACCGCCACCTAATGCGAATAAATTATTTTCTTCGCTATATATAGATTAAAGAATTAAAAAAATTTTGTCAAATAAAATAGAATAAAATTGTAATTTTAGTGCTTTAATTAAAATATTTAATGAAAATACTATTAAATCTATTTAATAGGCAATTAAAATTTGTAAAAATTAACAATTTATTTGCAATTTTTTAATATTTGGTTATAATAATTATATGTTAAACATTATTGTTGCTCCGTACGATGTTTGTGATAAAGGCGAAAGTTACACAAAAAAGATAGTATCTTACTTAAAATCTGAAAAGGTTGAATTTTCAGTTTATTTTTCAAAAACTTTGGACGATGTTGTTACAAGCGTACAGGAAGTGTTGGCTTTGGGTGAAACTGAATTTGTTGTTGTTGGAAATGACATTGTGCTAAATAAATTCCTTAATGCTGTGAAAGATGTTTCAAAAATAAAACTCGGAATTGTTCCAACAAGCAGGCATGACGATTTTTCTGAGTTTTTGGGTGTATCTTCTAACCCAATTCAAGCAATAAAAGACATTCTAACAAAGCACATCGAAAATATCGACTATCTAATTTTAAACGACCAAATAGTTTTAAATAACATTTTAGTTGGTGCAAGTGCAGAAATTTTTGAAGTGTATAACCAGTACAAAATGAAAAACGCCTTCACTCAAAAACTTGCCACCATGCAATACGGAGATAAATTTGAAGGTATCAGTTTAAATTTGGACTATAAATCAAGCAAAGCAAAAAATGAAAATATATTTGAATTGTCAATAGCAAATGGTGGAATTTCAAGGAAAAACCACATAAACCCACTTGCAAATGTGAAAGACGGCCTGTTTAATTTAAACTATGCAACAGTGCTTCAAAAAAATGAGAGAAAAAAATACTTAAATCTCTTTAAATCTGGCAAACAAATTTATGATAACAAAACCAAACAATTTTGGCTAAATCAAATAAAAATAACGAATGAAGAAAATCACATTAAAGCAATTGTGGACGGCACTCTTCAAAACCTAGAAGAGTTAAACGTTAGAGTTGTTGAAGGTGGTTTAAAGTTATATAAAAAAGAAAATTAAATATGAAAATTAGAAATATTTTCATATAAAAAGATAGTGAACACAATTTTTACCACTATTTTTTATTGATTATACAAACGCCATGAATTTAGCGTTTTTTTATTTGCTTGTATCTGAAACTAAAAAAAAAATTTATAGTTTATCCACAAAATATACACAAAAACAACAAAATATTAAATTTACGAAAAACTATCTACTTAACTTGACAATTTTATCCAATATGCTATAATGGTATAGCGAGGTGAATATGGTTGTTGAAGAGATGATGAATTCGGACTTTTGCATGTTTGTTGAAGCGCTGAATGAAGAAATCCCATTAGGCACAAATTATAAGGTTTTTAACACTATTGACGATAATTACCATAAAGTTATTTGTTTCTATTCAAACCCGCGCGATTTTCACCCAATAGCAATTTTAAAAATTGGCAATCATGGTTGTGAATTTTCAGATGAATATCCAAACTTTGATAGTATGCTCGCTAGTAACGTGCTTAAATCGTTTTTATCTAATCATAATGCAGACGCTAGTTTAGGCGTTTAAAAAATAGGAATTTTGCTTCCTATTTTTTTTAAAACTTAAAACCTTATAATTAAAGCCAATGCGCTCACTAAATAACTTATAATCTCTAATTTAACTAAATTAGGTCTTTTTCGTAATTGATTTTGTAGAAGTGAATTGTGTCGTCCGTAACTTTGATTTCGTCGGCAATTTCAATGTCTGCAACAATCAATATATTGTTGTCAACAGCCAAAACTGGAATGGTATCACGTAAACGTTTTGGAACTTTTTTATCAATGAAATAATCGTTTAATTTCTTTGTGCCATTTAAGCCAAGTGGTGAGAACACATCGCCATCACGTCTAAATCTCCACTCTGCTGTGGTTGGTATTCTATCTGAATCTACAATATGTTGATGTGGTTTAGGTTCAGTTAACACCTTGCTAGATGTTGAACGAATTGTTCCGTAACCTTCAATTCTAAGTTTCCCACTTCTAAATGGATAATTTGAAGAAACATCTTTTTTCTTTATTTTACCGATTGCAATGTAATCATATTCCTTCATAACTTTTAATTTGTTTGGAAGGCTAATAACATTTCCATTTCTTGCTTCCAAGGCAAATTGCTGTACCATTTTTATGTGTTTAGACTCAATATCTTGTTTAACAAACTTACTAAACACCTTCATTAACATTCTAACCACTATTGACTCATTTTGATAAAAGTAACTAAGTGGTATTCTAATAATATCTTTTCCGGTTAACACTCCGTCCATATTAACTTGTGAAGTGATAAAATCGTCGTCCTTTGCGCAAAGGGATGCAAAATTCACAATGTTTTTATCAACTGATTTAAAATGCTTTCTAAATGCAGGCATAATGATGTTGCGAATGTAGTTGCGTGAATATGTAGTGTCCTGATTAGTTTCATCTTCCACGTATTCCAAATTATTTTCATCAAGGTAGGCCATAATTTCTTCTCTTGGAGTGTTTAAAAGTGGACGAATATAAATTCCATTTCTAACAGGTTCCATTCCACGTGCACCATGAATTCCAGCACCGCGCAAAATGTTTAAAATTACAGTTTCTGCTTGGTCATTTAGGTGATGTGCAAGCGCAATTTTGTCAACTAAACCTTTGTTAACAAGTGTTTCAAACACACCGTAACGAACTTTTCTTGCAGCCTGTTCAACTGTCAAACCTTCTTCCTTTGCAACCTTTAATGCTTCACCTTTAAATTTGTATGCTCGAATATTGTTTTTCTTGCAATAGTCCATAACGAATTCAGTGTCTAACGCGCTATTTGGTCTTATACCGTGGTCAATGTTTACAGCAACCACTTCAAAATCGTTATCAGCCTTAATTGAGTTTAAATAGTGCAATAGGCACATGCTATCTCTTCCGCCTGAACAAGCAACACCAACAATCTCACCTGGTTTAATCATATTGTTGCTTTTTATAAACTCTAAAACATTATCCATAATCTTTCTCCTAAGTTAACTTAATTATACAATACAATCTAAATAATTGCAATACCAATTTTTAAATTTAACTAAAAAATTTTCATAAAAACAATTTAATATTTGAAAAAATTTTTTAAAATTTGTAAAAATTTGATATATTTTTAAGTTTTTTATTAAAAAATGTTCAGATTTTTAAGTTTTTTTTAATTTTTTAACAAAATTTACTTTAAATATGTTCTAGCCACAAGCACGGTCATATCATCACGCGCTTGCATTTCGTTTAGCCTTAGTGCTTCATTTAATATACTTTCAGCAATTGTCTGCGGATTGTTTGATGCAAGTTTACTAACATATTCAATCATATTTTCTTGACTTACAAACGCGTCTGTTATTCCATCAGTTGCTAAAATAACTATATCTTTTGTGGTGATTGCACAGTTTTTCGTACTTGGCTTAATATTATCTAATGCGCCTATTGGAAGTGCTCCACCTTCAACTATCTCTACTCCATTTTCGCGTTTAATAAGCCCAAACGGAGCACCAACTTTTATAAAGTCACCAATCTCTCTATCAAGGTCTAATATGCACACGTCCAAAGTGGAATAATTTTCTTGATTGTTAATCGCAAGCAGTTTATTCACGCTTTCTAAAATTGTTGCATTATCAAAACCAGCTTTGTAAAAATTTTCAATTAGTCCAAGCGTCATTGCGCTCATCATATGTGCAGATTTCCCACTTCCCATACCGTCGCACAGTGCAAGCAAAAATCTATTTTTATTTAACCTAATAATGCTATGGCAATCTCCACACTCAATGTTACCTGCTTTGTTAACACTGCTTAACCCAAACACACAATCATATTTAGGTCTTGCTTTCATTGAAACTGAAATAAAATTGCCGTCTTCAAGTGGCTCAGCTTTTTCAATTTGCATATTTACTCTTAAGCATTCACCAACAACACGCTCTAAAATAGGATAAATCTCAGCCCCACCTTTAACAACCACTATGACGGACACATCTTTGTCCTTCTCATTATATAATAACACTTCTTTGCACTCAATGTTTGAAGACAAAAGTTTAGATATTATTTTATTTTCTTTTGCGATGTCAAAACTTATGTTTGCGTCTATTTCTTCACCCATATCGAGTAGTAACCTACTAACCGCACCCATTTGGTCGGCAAGTAAAATTTTAACATTATTTACGTCTGCAAGCATAGACTTATATTGCCTATATTCGTCTACCAGGCGATTGATAAGTGTAATCAAATTGTTAACTTTTGCGCATCTATTTGAAAGTGAACTTGGAATATCAAGTAAGGTAATTTTTCCCTTTGTAACAGCAAGTTCAATTAGCATTTCGAGATTGGATTTATTCATTGTGCCAAGCGAACGCGCACACCTATTTTTATCTAAACAATCTTTGCAACAATTATTCATAACTTCACGCTCTAAAATAGCAACTAATTCTTCTTTGTTTAACTCTTTTTTAACCATGTTGAGATGTATTTGTTTCATATCTAAAAATACATTGCTAAGTTCACTCATTCGCTTGCGTATATTTTTTCTCGATTGATTTATTAAATTTCTAGTTGAAATCTCACTTTTTTTAACATAAACAAAATCTGCAATGTTATTTAATAGTTTTTTAGGAATACACAAAAATATCAAAGCGCTCACAACAATCGGAAGAAGCGCATACAAACAGTTCCAACTCATATCCATAAAGAAATATTGAATAAAAACGTCTGTTAAAATTACAACCAAACAAATTTTCCATTTATGTGGAAGCGCAAACAAACTAGACAGTAACGTTAAAATTGCAAACTCCGCCACCACTATTAAGGACATATCATATAACGCCACTCCAAGCGAAAATGAAATAGTCACGGCAAGAACAAGTGTTGGGTTATTAACGGCAAGCATTAAAAAAATCAAAGTCATTAACACTAGCCTATAAACAGAAAAATTAACGATGTTGACAGGTGCTAACCCCAACCCTAAAATCGCTATGAAAAATAAAAAACATATGCTTTCGTCAAGCGTAAGTTTAAAACAATTTTTCTTTAAATCAACACTTTGAAACACCACAATAAAAACATACAAACATATAAGCCCTAAAATTATATAAATTAAAAGGTCTTTTGTGTTTTTGTAGTTATAATATATGTAAGTTACAAGTGATAACAAATAAAAACAAAAAACAGTTATTAAATTTATTTTCTTTTTGGCAAACTTGAAAATATAAAACATAATTAACCCAACCGCAACAGATGTGATAGAAACATATAAATTATTTAGGCTCATGTTGATTAACATTGACGCACAAAGCGTGAAGATAGCGAGCAACTTTTCTTCCATTCCAACATAAATTCCAGCGAAGAAAAAAGCAAACAAAAACGGACTAACCGAACTAACGCGAGCATTTGCAAGTAGTATACAAATTAAAAACAACACTAAATACTTTAAAATAAATTTATAACTAATCTTTTTTGTTTTTTGCATATTTATACCCTAGAACAATATAACACACAAAAATTTTTGAAAATATTAAAAAAATTCACGAATAATCACGATTTTTAACAATTTTCAACGACTTTTTAATAATTTTTTCGAATTTTTAATTTTGTTTTGTCTTTTTATTTTTTATTATTTTAATATTACCTATTGACAACTATTATTTTTTATGATAATCTTGACGCAAACAAAAGGAGGAACCTATGACTATGCCAAAAATCACTATTGAACACAGAAAATATTACGGCGGTGTGTGTAAAATCACTGAAGATGTTTATGAAATCCCTAAATCCATATTTTGCCCTAACACCAATTGCAGAACTGATGATGGTCATTATAATGTTATGGAATATAATTCAGATAAAAAAGCATACATTTGCCCTTGTTGCGGCAACTATATTGCAGCCCGCGATTATCTTAAAAAAGAACTTAGAGCAAGCGTGGAAAATTTAATAGATGCAAACATTAATTTATAATATTTTTTAAAGTGTAACTTAGGTTATACTTTTTTATTGCGTTTTTATTCTAACATAGTCTATATTATCGGAAGGATTTGTCTAGAAGCGCTCAAGCAAAGCGCGAGTGGTTAAAAGCAAATCCGATGTTAATTCAAACGTAATGCCACAATTTATTGTGGTAAATGTGTCAACATTTATAAAATTTTATGTTAGTAAAATTTTAACATTACATAGTTTATTCATGTTTTTATTTGATAAAACACGATAAATTGCATTTTAATTTTAAAATAGTGTTTGACAAATTAATTTGATTGTTATATAATAAGGTATCGTAATAAAAACTATGACGGTGTGTGCAGTAGTGTGTGCGTTTCATATAGAGAAGTTGCCCTTGGCTGGAAGGTGACTATGTTCAGCGCCCATATGAATTTCAGCGCCTGAGTTGCGTGGGCGAACTCGCGCCAGACAAAACTGTGAAAATGATAATGAGACAATAACTATTGCAAAAAGTTATTGTGAACATAGGTGGTACCACGAAGTCTATTCGTCCTATTGAAGAAATTCAATAGGATTTTTTTATTTTCATAGTTTATTAGTTAAGATTAAAGGAGAATTTATGCAAGATAGAATTAAGGAAATTTTAAGTTATGCGCGTGAAAAATTAGAAAAAATCAATTCAAGTGCAGAATGTCAATCATTAAGAGTTGAATTGTTAGGAAAATCTGGAAAAATCACTGAATTGTTCCGCTTTATGAAAGAAGTGCCAAATGAGAAAAAAGGCGAAGTTGGAAAAATGCTAAATGACGCAAAATCGGACGTAGAAAAAATGATTTCAGCAAAAGAAACATTTTTAGCCGATTTAGAACTTGAAAAGCAAATAAATAGTGTAGAAAAAATTGACATCACCATTCCAAGCACAGAATGCACAGGTAGTTTGCACCCTAGAACTATCATTCAACATGAAATTGAAGAAGTGTTTAAATCTATGGGCTTTGTTGTGGAAGACGGAAACGAAGTTGAAACTGAATACAACAACTTTACAGCCGTAAACGTTCCTGAAAACCACCCAGCACGTGATATGCAGGACACATTCTGGCTAGATAACGGTCAAGTTTTAAAAACGCACACATCTGCTGCACAAAACAGAATTTTGAAAAAATATCCGCTACCTATCCGTGCAATTTTCCCAGGTCGTTGTTTTAGAAATGAAGACACAGACGCAGGACACGAAAACACATTCTTTCAACTTGAAGGCGTGATTGTTGATAAAGACGTTTCAGTTGGCAACCTTATCTACTTTATGAAAGAAATGTTGTCTAAAATATTTAAAAAAGAAGTTGAAGTGCGTTTGCGCCCTGGATTTTTCCCATTCACTGAACCTAGTTTTGAAATGGACGTAAGGTGTCCGTTCTGCGATGGTCATGGTTGTTCTACTTGCAAACAAGGCGGTTGGATTGAACTTTGCCCTTGCGGTATGATACACCCAGAAGTGTTAAAAAATGGCGGAATAGACCCTGAAAAGTATAGTGGTTGCGCGTTTGGACTAGGGCTTGATAGAATGACAATGTTAAGTTTTGGCATAAACGACATTCGCGAACTAAACAGCGGAAATTTAAAACTATTTAAGCAATTCAAGTTGAAGGCGTAAGGAGTTAGTATGAAAATATCTCTAAATTGGATAAAAGAATTTGTAAGTCTCGACGGAATTTCGGTTGACGAACTTGTTAAACGTTTTGGTTTGTCCACCGCCGAAGTGGAAGGTGTGGAATATATTGGAAAAGACATTGAAAATGTGGTTGTTGCTGAAATTTTAACAGTTAAAGACCACCCAAACAGCAACCACCTTCACATTTTAACAGTAAACGACGCAACAGGCTCACCTGTGCAAGTTGTCTGCGGTGCACCAAACGTGAGAGTTGGTCTACGTACGTTCTTTGCACGCGTTGGCGGTCAAGTTAAGGGAATGAAAATAAAGCCAGCAAAATTAGCAGGTGTTGAAAGTTTTGGCATGTGCTGTGGTGGTAACGAATTGGGAATTGAAGCGGACACAACCGGCATTGTTGAACTTGATAATAGTTTCCCTATTGGTGCTAATATCAAAGACGTGTTACCTGTTGAAGACGTGATAATTGAAGTGGATAATAAGTCACTCACCAACCGCCCTGACCTTTGGGGTCATTACGGCATTGCGCGCGAATTTTCGGCAATTTTTAAGCGCGAATTAAAACCAATCGAACGCGTTGATTTAACTAAATATAACAATTTAAAACCGCTAAATATTAAGGTTGAAACGCCAAATTGTTTTAGATATTGTGGGCTAACTGTTGATAACGTAACTAAAAAGGTTTCATCGCTAAGTATGAAAATTAAACTAAATTATTGCGGTATGCGTGACATTAATCTTCTTGCCGACATAACAAATTATTTAATGCTAGAACTTGGTCAACCAATGCACGCGTTTGATAGCAAAATTGTTCACGGCATAACCGTGATTGAAGCGGACAAAAACATTGAAATGGAAACGCTTGAACACGCAAGTCACACCATTGAACCAGGCGCAATAGTTATTTGTGACGATAAAAAAGTGCCAGTAGCAATTGCCGGAATTAAAGGCGGGCTAAAATCTGGAATAACAGATAAAACAAACAGTTTACTATTAGAGAGCGCATGCTTTGATAGCGCAACAATTAGGCGTGCTAGTAGAAAAATTGGGCTTATCACAGATGCAAGTTTAAGGTATGAAAAATCGCTCGACCCTGAGATGTGCCCACTTGCAATTGAAAGGCTTGTTTATTTACTAAAAAATATAGATAATAACATAGTGGTTAGTTCAAGCCTAACCGACGTTTACAAATATCACTACCCTACTCATATTATTAAAACAGATGCCGATTTCATCTCGCGCCGTGGCGGTGTTAAACTAAATGAAAATGAAATTTCAGATATTTTAACTCGCCTTGGTTTTAAGGTTAATATTAAAAATGGTGACATGGAAGTTGTTGTGCCTTCATTTAGGGGCACAAAAGACGTTACAATTAAAGAAGACTTGGTTGAAGAAATCTTTAGAATGTATGGTTACGATAATATTAAAAGTGCCACAATGAGTATGCCACTTCAACCTGTTGAGCAAATTCCTGAACATACCCTTGAATACGATATTAAATATTCACTTGCTAGCATTTTCAATTTTAACGAAGTGCATAGTTACGTTTGGAATTTTGAAAATTATAACAAAACGATTGGAATTAAAGAAGAAAGCATCGTGCATTTAATGGACGCATCAAAGAGTGGTCATGGCGGACTAAGAAGCCATCTTCTTCCTTCAATTATTAAAATTGCGGACGAAAACAAAAACAAATTTAATGATATTTCTATTTTTGAAATCGGAAGAACGTTTGACGAGTTGGACAAAAACAATTTAGTTAACGAAAAGAAAAAATTAGCAATCGTTTTGGCGTCAAGCAGTGCAAGCGAAAAAGAATTGTATTTTAAATTAAAACAAGTGGTTGAATTTATCACTAAAAATTTGTGTGGTGCCACTGTAACCTATGATAAACCAACTAAAAATCCGCTTTTTCACCCTGTTAATTCATGCTCCATCTCGCAAGGTGAAAATATAATAGGTGAGTTTGGCGTTCTTCACCCAAGCATTAGTAAAGAGATTGATAAACGCAAAAAATTTGCAGTGCTTGAATTAGATGTTAGAAAATTAGTAACTCTTAATAAAGACGCAGTAAAAATTGAACCAACTAGCAAATATCAATCTGTTTCGATTGACTACAATTTCTTAGCAGATAAATCAATGCCATATCAAACAATTGAAAATAAATTAAACGACTTTAAATCAAGTCATATCGTTGAACACTCACTAAAAGATATCTACACTAACGACGACGCCCTAAACGGTAAAATTAGTTACACAATCAATGTAATTGTAACTCCAAAAAATAAAACGTTGGAATCAAGCGACATCGAAAAATTCTCTAACCGCCTAATCTCGCATATGGCTGAAATCGGTTTAACATTAAGAAGTTAAGTATTATAAAAAAATAATTTTATTAAGAATTAAATCTATAAAATTATTGATTTATTAAAAAAATTTAAAAAATTAAATAAAAATATTAAAAATAATTAAGTTTTTTTAAATATTTTTAAAAGAATAAAAATTTTAAATTAAAAAAGAGCAATTTAGTTTTGCTCTTTTTATTTTTATTTAACACGTTCGTCTATTTTTTCTTCAGCCGTTTTATGTTCCACCAAACTTTCACCCACGCACCAAGTTGCAATCATGTAACCAGTGGTCATAAGTGATAAAAGCGAAACTGATAAGAACAAGTTGAAGAAATCAGTTGCAAGGCCGTCTATACCAGCATTAGAGAAATATAAAATTATACTCATTATAACTGCTAGCACAGATAAAATGTAAATAATCAAACCTGAAACCGTTTTGGCTTCTCTCGTTGATGTGCATAAAATATCGAAAATTATCACACCAATAATAAGACCGGACCAAATAAAGTATATAACCTTTGCCCACATTGCAACGTCGCGAATTACCAAGCAATAAATGAAGAAACCAGCCGATGCAAGTGCAAGCACCACTAAGGTGTAATATACTATGGTTGATAACATCTTTTTGTTTTGAACGCTCATAACTCCCCCTTGATGTAAGTATTGCCAAAACAAATATGTTTTATTCATTATTTTAAAAAACTAATTATTTAAATTTTATTTTTTATTATTGAAATTTTTATAAAATGAAATTAAATAATAATTTTAATTATTTTTTGATTTTTAACAATTTTTTATTAAATTTTAACTTTTTTATTTAATTTTTTAATATTTTTTTGTTTTTTATTGAATTTTTAAATAAAATTATAATTTTATGAATTTTTTTCTTTCTTTTTTAAATGTTTAAAATTATATTTCTTTGTTGCAAGAATTGCTTTAATTAGTTCGCAAATAGGAATAATTAAAATTGACGCAATAATAACAATTATCCACTCGCTTAAATTTAAAAAGGTTAGTCCAAACAAGGTGTACATCGCTGGAACGCACGCGACGAGCAGATTGATTGCTAGTGTTATTAAAAAGCAAATGTTAAATGTTTTGTTATCAAACAAATTCTTTTTGAAAATACTATCATTGGTTTTACAATTTATGCTATGGAGTAGTTGCATAAATATAATTGTGAAGAACACCATAGTTGTGGCGGACTCTGGACTATAAAATTTTATTCCAACAATGAACACAACAATAACAATCAAGGTTTGCACAATAGATTGGTAAATTATTCCTATTCCAACCGCCCCTGAAAACAACCCTGCTTTACTATTTCTAGGTGGCGAGTTCATAACTTGCGTTTCCACTTTTTCCATACCGAGCGCAAACGCTGGAAGGCTATCCGTTACCAAATTTATAAATAACATTTGTGCAGGCAACAAAAATGTGTATTTAGGAAAACAAAACAGCGCAATCAACATTCCAAACACTTCAACACAGTTAGTTGAAATTAAAAATTGGAGTGCTTTTTGAATGTTGCTATACACTTTTCTGCCTTCTTCAACTGCCACTACAATGGAAGAAAAGTTGTCGTCCGTTATCACCATATCCGCAACATTTTTAACTACATCTGTGCCTGACTTACCCATTCCAACGCCAATATCTGCGATTTTTAAACTTGGAGCGTCGTTCACACCGTCACCAGTCATGGCAACAATTTTATTTAGCCCTTTATACGCTTTAACAATTCTCACCTTATGTTCAGGGCTCACGCGCGCATAAACAGTGTAGTTATAGCATATGTTTCTTAACTCCCTATCAGATAATTTATCAATTTCTTCGCCTGTTATCACTTGTTTTGAGCTTGTGGCAATTTTTAATTCACTTGCTATTGCATAAGCGGTGCGTTTATGGTCGCCTGTTATCATAACTGGTTTAAGACCTGCTTTAAAACATTTTTCAATGCTAGCTTTCACTTCTGGGCGTGGGTTATCCATAAGACCTACCAACCCTAAAAACACCATATCTTGTTCTAAATCGTCGGACACATTAAGGTTATCAAACGTTTTATAACAAAACCCCATAACACGAAGTGCGCGGTCGGTCATTTTATCAATAACCGATTTAATTTCGGCTTTTTTGTTATCTGTAAATGGATAAACTTTATCGCCAATTTTTATGTATTTACATCTATTTATGATAATTTCACTTGCGCCTTTTGTGTAACTTTTTATACCTTTATCGTTGGTTATAACAGTCATAATTTTTCTAGTTGAATTAAAAGGTATTTCGTGAATTATTTTTGGTTTAACTTTAAGTTCAAATTTAGTTGTGTACTCCAAAAGTGCTGTTTCAGTGGGCTCTCCCACTATTTTTGAATTTTCAAAGTGAGCGTTATTACATAGGCGCATACAATCTAACATTTCATAAAACGTGCTACCAGATGTGAGCGAATAACTATCGTCCAAATACGTTTCAACAACTTGCATTTTATTTAAAGTTAATGTGCCTGTTTTATCCGTGCAAATTATTTCGCAACTACCCAACGTTTCCACTGCATGAAGGCGTTTTATAATACACCTTCGCTTCGCAAGTTGCTGAACGCCAAGCGCGAGTATGATTGTTATAACCGCTGGTAAACTTTCTGGAATTGCCGCAACGGCAAGGCTTACCGCCGTCATAATCGCATTCATAGCACCATGACCAGCGATTAGTTCAACAATTAAAATTATGAAGGACACAGCGAGCACCGTCCAGGTGATAAATTTGCCAATTTTATCTATTGATTTTTGAAGTGGCGTGATTTCTTTTTTAGAATTAAATAGAATGTTTGCAATTTTTCCAAGTTCTGTGTTTTTACCAGTGCCCACAACCACGCCTGTTGCCTTTCCGCTTGTTACCATACAGCCTGAAAATGCCATGTTTTTTCGTTCTGCAAGTGGAGTGGACTTATTTAATACAAGTTCTGCATGTTTATCACTTGGCACACTCTCCCCTGTTAGGCTGCTTTCGTCACACGAAAAATTGTTCGTTTCAATAAGCCTAATATCAGCCATAACAACATTTCCTGCTTCCATGAACACTATATCCCCTGGAACAAGTTCGGCGCTATCAATGTTAACCGTCGCACCCGCGCGGAGTACTTTCACAGAAGTTTTTTCATATTTTTGCAAATCATCCAAACAGGCTTGTGCTTTGCTCTCTTGATATACGCCAATGATTGCATTTAAAATCACAATAAAAAGGATAACAAAACCTTCAAAAAGGTCGGAATACTCTTTTGTGACAATTGCAACAGTTATGCTAACACAAGCAGAAAATAGAAGTATAGCCACCATTATATTTAAAAATTGTTTGAAAAAACTTTTAATAATAGACTGTTTTTTCTCGCGCTCTATCTCATTTTTACCATTCTTTTTTAGCCTGTTACGTGCTTCTTCTTCGCTAATTCCATTGAGTGAAGAATTCATTTCTTTAACTGCATTTTCACTGTTTAAATAATACATATTTTAGTTTATTATTTAGCCTGTACAAATAGAACACAATCTCTATGTTAAAACTGCTTTATAAGAATAAAAAAATCCAAACAATTAAGTAACTTTAATCACATTGTTTGGATATATATTTTATTTTTTAGCGTTTTGCTTTTTTTCAAAATATTTAATTAGCACCTGTTTTGACAAATCGGTTTGAACGTAGGCAAGCCATTTTAATTCAGCAGTTGGTAAAATATCACCAAATTCGTTACGCTTTACAACAATTTCAACCATATCATTTTCATTTAGTTTTGTGTATGGTGGGAAATGTGTTTTGCCATTATTGATTATGGCATATTTAAAGCCCATACCAATATCACGGTGAATTTTAAACGCAAAGTCGAGCACTGTGCTATTTTTTGGCATGTATCTAATTTCACCTGAACGCGTGCGAACCCTTAGATAATCGGTTACGATGTTGTGTGCATCTTCGTCAATAAAATCAACTTGACCTTCAAGCGTTCCAATTGTTTGACCAATATAAAACGTGCGCTCCATTAGCATAACATAATAGATATTTTTGAGTTTATCCTGCATAACAAAATAAAATTTATTATTAAATCTACCAATTCTTGCGTTGATAATTGTTAAATACTCATTTATTCCATTGTTGTACGCGGTAAAAAACTCATTTACAGCCGTTTTCAAATTTACATTTTCATACAAAAGATATATATTGTAATTTGAAACTTTCATTATTTGCCCTTGAGAGATTTGGTCAAATTTAATATTTTTAACCTTTTCCTTGAGTTGCCCAAACACCTTATATTCTTTAATTTCGTTACCTTCAACAATTTTAAATGATGTGGTTGCCAAATGTTCTTTAAACATGGTTAAAATGTTTTGAAAATTCTCTTTGTTTGCGTTGTGATAAAAATTATACTGTGTTAAATAACCATAATCGTTTTGATTGCTAATTTTGAAACATTCGTTTTTAATTTCGCGGTAAAAATATTCGGCTTTAAGTAGTTTTGCAAGTGGTAATATCCAACGCTCAGTTTCTTTCACTTTTTCAAGTTGCTTACTCTTTTCGAAAACTCCAATAGTGCGCAAATTGTGAAGACGGTCGGCAAATTTTATGCAAAGACCAAGCGGGTTTTTCTTACCAATAGACAAAAGTTTTTTAAAACTTTGTTCGTCCTTAGAAAACTTAACAAAATTTACATCTTCGTATAAATCGGACTCGTCAAAAACATAATTTTTAAAGTCAACCGCGCTAACAACATCAACCAAAGACGCAATATTTGAATTAAATTTTGCTTCTATCTCTTTTACACTCACTCCACAATCTTCCACAACATCGTGAAGAAGTGCAGCACAAATGACATCTGCGTCCATATTAAGTTCTGCTAAAATTATTGCAACTTCAACAGGGTGAGAGATATAAGGCATTCCATCTTGTCTTAATTGTCCGTTATGGCAAGTATCAGCAAAATTATATGCACGCTCCACCATTGATGTGTCCACATTGTTGCGCTTTAATATTGATTTTAAAGTGTTAAATCTAGCGTCAACCTGCTTATACATCAATGCCCTCCTTTAAAATTCTATAAAGTGAGTCGTCTTCCCTATTGGAAACCTTGGCAAATCTAAACATATTCGCTTCAACTATTTCAGAAAAGAAAAATTTAATGTTATTTTCAATAACCGCTTGCTTTTGCGACTCATTTAAATTTTTGCTAAGTTCATTTTCTTCAATATACATTCTCTTAAACAAATCTATTAAGTCAACAACTTGGTTTTCAAGGTTTATAACCGAATAATCAAGTTGCAAGCAGTTATAAATCTCGCCGTCCACTTTATCAATGAGTTTTCTAGACATTATCAAAAACTGCACACATGGGTTGTGTTCTCTTCCGCGCGCAACTGTGTTTACCGTTCCAAGCCCGCCAATATAATTTCCGCTTGCTGGCGGATTATTAAAAATGATAAAACTTTCGTCTTCTGACTCAACGTTGTCTAAGTATATAAAAATGTTTTGGTTAGATGTATGAATTGTGCCTGTGTAAAAGTTATTCAATTCTTTATGTTTTTTAATTAATTCGTCCGAATTTTCGCATTTGTTTACCGCTTTTAAAAGCCTAATTGCTTCTTCTTTATTCTTAAAAAAGGTTGCAGCGGTTAAATATTTGTAGTCTTTTTCTTTGTAAACACTAATCACACCGTAGTTTAAAGTGTTTTGCAAATTGTTGTGCACTTCACCTTTGTATGAGTTATTATTATAATAGTAAACAATATAGTTACCAACAAAGCTATCCAAACTGCTCTTTGGACTAAAATCTAATTCTTTAAACAAAAAATCGTCAATAGAAATACCAAATTCTCGGTTAAGTGCAATCAAAAATTGCATAGAAGGTTCGTTGGTTTTGGTTAAATAGTTATTTATGCTAGACTGTGAACAACCAGTTTTATCCGCTAAATAACGTTGGCTATATAGTTTTGTTAACTTCTTTAAGTTTGTTTGAAAATAGTTATCCATAACACTCTCCCACAACTTTATAATCATTAATTTGTGAGTAGTTTAACACATAATACTAGAAATGTCAACATAATTATCATTATACTGATAATAAAAAATAAAAATTATCACAATTCTGATAATTTTTAAATTTCGACACATATTTTTTAAAAAACATATTAATTTAACGACTTATTTTGCTTTAAGTTATTAACACATTCCGCAATTTCATTCCAACTTTTTACCGTTGTGGCTTCTTCTATATCTCTATTTGTGTATGGGTTATAGAAAATCACATTAACATTATGTTTTGCCGCATGTTTGCACACGTTATACGTGTTATCTATTAAAACGTCCACATTTTCTTTTTGGCAAAACAGCGTTTTATTTGAACAATGCACAATTAATCTATGATATGGCATTTCAAATCTGCCAAGCCAATCGAGAATCGTTGAGTTTAAGGAAGAAAAGTTTGGTCTACTTGAAAGCAATATAATTTCGTCTCCTTCATTAAACCAATTTTTTATTACTTCAACTGAGTTCTCAACTTCGAAGTAATTGTCTGCATTCTGCATAGAACTTATACGTAAAAACTTTTTAGGTTTTTCGTTTGGGTCAATAACATTAAAATTTAATTTCTTTTTGTACCTACCAGATAAAAATCTGTTTGATATCTGATATATTTTAGACGTACAATCAAGCAACGTCTGGTCTAAATCAACAACAATTTTCATAATTTTGCCTTTTAATTTTAATTGTAAGAAAAATTTGTAACTTGACGTAAAAATGGGCTTGGCTTTCCGCGTGTGAAAATTTGGAAAAATTTATCATACATTTCCTTTAATTTACCTTCTCTACCAAACGAATAATGCGTCACTTCATTTAGTATAATATGGTCACAAATGCCAATATTTAACATGGCACACATATTTAAAATTGATTGAGTGGTTTCAATGTCTTGCTCACTAGGGTACGCTTCGCCATTTGGGTGAGTGTGGAAAAGCACTATTGACGCGACCGAACCTAATGCTATTTGCTCAGCAAGACCTTTTAAATCTATGTTGATTGTGCAATCGTCTATACCCTTAATTTCAAATTTGTTAACAATTTTGCACGCCTTGTTTAGGCACACAACATACAAATATTCATGCCCTTTAATCTCAAAATTAGAGCGGAAATAATCGACGCATTGGCGAGTGGTTTTCAAATACACTTTACCAGACTCTATTTTTTCCTGCTTGTACATTTCAAACACATCGGGCAACATATTCAAAAAAATTGCCGTTTCTTCACCAACACCTGGTTGTTTAATTAATTCGCTAATCGGCGCGTCCAACACTTGTGAAAAGCCTTCAAATCTATTAATTAAAATGTGAGCAAGTTTGTTAGTGTCCTTCCTTGAAATGGTATATGTTAAAAGTAGTTCCAACACTTCGTGTGGCGCAAGAGATTTAACACCATAATTTTTAACCTTATCCCTTAATCTTTGGCGATGCCCTGAGTGTATGCCATTTTCTTCTGTGATTTGTTCCATAATTTTTTCCTTGCGATTTATTTTACACAATTTATTTTAATTTTACAAGTATATTTTTTAAAATTTTATTTAAAACGTTTATAAACATTTTTTAATTGTGATATAATAATCATTAAGATAATTTTATCTTACAAAATAAGTGAACACAAAAGATTTAACCTTACAAATTAATTAACGAACGAGGGGAAAATGAAAAAATTAAGATATTTTTTACTTTTATTAATTTTATTGCCTTGCACGCTTTTGTTAGGCGGCTGTTTAAACAACACGGCATATGTAACAAACATCGAAAAAACGCAGACGCTAGATAATATGGACATTTACACCGTCACTTACTCAGACGGAACAACCAGCAACTTTTCAGTTGAAAACGGAACAGACGGTGAAGACCTAAAAATTCAAGACATATTCAATTATCTAATCGAACTTGATCCAGACCTTTACACAAACGACGAAGAAGGTTTTAAACAATTTTTGCAAGATTATTTAACTATACAAATTGACGAAAACGACGAAAAAACAGCAATCAACAAAGCTCTTTTATCTGCCGTTTCAGTTTATAGTGAATTTCCAACCTATGGTGGCGACACAAGTGTTGGTGCTGGCGCAGGCGTGGTTTACGAAATGGGAGACGAATATAGTTACATTGTTACAAACTATCACGTTGTATATTACGTAAACTCAACAACTAGCAATAAAATAGCACGTAATATTTACGTTTATCTTTACGGCTCAGATGTTAGTGTGACAAGTTCGAACAGCATAACAAATTCTATAAATTTTGGCGGAGATGCTATTAAATGTGAATACATTGGCGGAAGTATGAATTATGATATTGCTGTGCTTCGCGTTAACACATCTGATTTAAAAGAAGTAAACGAAAATGTGCGTGCAGTTGACATAGCCACTGGTTATGAAGTTGGAGATACCGCCATCGCAATAGGTAACCCAGAAGGCGACGGCGTAAGCGTTACAAAAGGGATAGTAAGTGTTGATAGCGAACCTTTAACTATGACAGGTGCAGACGATAGAACCACAATCACTTTCAGAGTTATGCGAATTGACGCAGCAGTTAACGGCGGAAACTCTGGTGGCGGACTATTTAATAGTAACGGCGAACTAATAGGAATTGTCAATGCAAAACTTATGTATGCGTCTGACGGCACTCCGATTGACAACATGTCATACGCCCTACCATTTAACAATATCACACAAGTTGCAAATAACATTATTGACAACTATGAAAGCAATAATAGAGCCGTTGGAGTTACAAAATTGATGTTGGGCGTAAGCATCGAGTGCGTTAATAGGCAAAATATTTATAACCCCTTAACCGGTGAAAGCACTATTTATGACGAAAGCGTGATAACAGCAATTAGTGGAGACAGTATAGCATATTCACACGGTTTGGAAGTTGGCGAAACATTTTCAGCAATAACCATCAACGGCGAAAGGCAAGATTTTTCTAGATATTATGACCTTGAAAACGCTCTAATTTCTATTCGCGTTGGTGACAACGTTCAAATATACGTTGAAACACAAAATCACGTTGAAACAATGATTGATTTAGAAATTATCACACCAAATATGCTTCAAAGCATAATCTAATAAACATTTTATAATTAAAAATTACGCCTAATTAATTTAAAATAAAATTGTCATTTAACATGATTAAAAATAATTTTAAAAATCAATATTAAAATAATATCATTTTAATAAAATGCAAATAACCATAAAAAATAAAAAATGGGAGTTCGCTCTCATTTTTTATCACATTTCGTTTAGCGTGTCTATACAAATTAGATTAAACCCTATTTTTAGTGTATTTTTTAAATTATTAAGTAAACTTATTTTTGCGTTAATTTCAGCAGGCATGCCTTCCAAAACTTTTGTGGAAGCGTAAAATTTATTGAACACCTTGCATAGGTCCATAACTCGCTTTGCCACAAAACTTGGGTCCCTTTTTTCAAGTGCAGAGTGGCAATCAAGCGTGAAATTATTTAACATTTTAACAATGTCAAACGCGTCCGCATTTAAAACGCTATAATCAACATTTGCAAAGTTTTTATTATTTTCATTATATTTTCTTAAAATACTTTCAATACGAGTGTATGTGTATTGCATGTAAGGCGCGGTTTCGCCGTCGAACGAAAATGATTTTTCAGTGTCAAACACGCAGTCTTTATTTCGCTCCACTTTTAATACGCTATAATTTAACACAGCGCGCGAAACTTTACGTGCAACATCTTCTGGTTTTTCAATAGTAAACTCTCTATCTTTGATTACGCCCTTCGCTTTATCTAGCACATATTCAAGAAGGTCAACCAACACTGCTTGTTTACCACGGCGCGAACTTATTTTTCCGTCCGGCAGGCTAAATCTACCATATGGCACATGTTCAAGTGAATTTGCATAATCTAATTTCATGAGGCATGCCACCTTAAACCACTGTTTAAAATGCAAAACTTGTTCAACCGCTGTTAAATAAATCATTTTATCAAACTTATAATCGTTATAACGCACTATTGAAGCGGATAAATCACGCGATGCATAAAGCGACGTTCCGTCACTTTTTAGCATAATAGAAGGTGGCATATCATATTCGGATAGGTCCACAATTTGTGCCCCTTGGCTAACGGATATAAGATTTAATTCTTTTAATTTTTCAATCAACTTTGGCACAAATTGATTGTAATACATCTCTCCCCTATAATCGTCAAACTCAACGCCTAGCAATTTAAACTTTTCAATGGCGTCCGCAAGTGAAATTTTAACAATTTTTTCATACATTGGATAAATTTCACTATCTCGCTCTTCAATTTTTTTGAAGATATCACGCGCCATTTGGCTGTACTTTTCGTCTTTTTCTTCTAATTGATTGAATTTAACATAGTAATCTTGCAGTGCGTCATTTCCGCGCTTTTCAACTTCTTCCATACTGCCAAAAAGTTGAATACCACCTATAATTTTACCAAAAGGTGTGCCATAATCACCAACGAAATTAAGGCGTTTAACAGTGTAGCCAAAAAGTTCAAATAATCTACATAAACTCTCGCCAATTATCAAAGTTTTTAAGTGGCCAATATGCAAATATTTTGCAAGGTTTGGGCTACCATAGTCAATGCAAACAACCTTACCCATTCCTTCATTTAAAATTGTTTTATTATTTGTATCTTTAAATAAATCTGTTAAATCTTCTAAAATTAGTTTCGACAATTCACTCACATTTAGGAAAAAATTTAAATAACCATTCACAATCTCAGTTTTTTCAATGTACTTAGAAGGTTTTAATGATTTTTGAAAATTTTCCGCCACCTGCATTGGGCTAACATGCAAAACCTTTGAAAAAGTAAAACAAGGAAGGCAATAATCTCCCTTATCACGCGATGCACTTTCAATAATTAAATTTTCTAAATCAATTTCACCTTGATAATCTATTGTGTCCGCTATAATCTTCTTTATATTTACCATGAGTTTATTTTATCATAATAAACGAATTTTTGCAATAGATTATCAATTTAATATACTGCTATAAAACTTAAAACGTCTAAAATTTTCCATTTTAGATTTAGATTGTAAAAAAATGCTTCGTATTTTTAACTAATTTTAAATTTGGTATTGACAAATTGCATTTTAGGTTTACAATTAAGTCATGAGTAAGTTATATAAAATTCCGCAGTTATCAAATCAAGACATTTTAAATTTAATTAGTGAGTTTTTTAAAAATTTTAAAGAGCATGAAGAATATTGTAAAGACGAAGCAACAAATTTATTAAACCTTTATTATGAATATTTTATGCGCAAGTTCCATATAGACACAACTAAAATAAACACAACGCTTCATTTTAGCAAGTTATCAAAGGACGATGGTTACGCTTATCTACTTTGGGACGTTAAGCACAATTATAACGTGTATTTAGATAAAAAATATGCAAGTGGTAGACCAACTGACGCTTTTTTATATGAAAAACTTGTTTATTTAATTATTGATACAGGACATGAATTTCAACACATTGTTCAACACGAAACTTCTTCACTCGATACAGTGATTGACTTTGATATGAAAGTTGAAGATACCAAACAGGCTTATCTTAGTAAAGTAAATAGTAGAAATAAAAAACACTTAAAGCATGCCCTAAATAAACATTTAGAAAACCTAAATATTATCCATTATAGCGAAATTGATGCGGACGAGATGTCAACAAAAATTTCACTTATGCTTGTGGAAGATATTATAAAAAGTGCAGGTAATTTAGATGCTGATTTCATAAATTTTATGAATGCAATAAAAGTTTTAATAATTGAAGAACACTCTGCTAGAAAAAACGGATACAAAGAATGTGAAAAAAATGAAGAGCACGCCAAACGTTATTTGCAAACCATGGATGTCAACCTAACAATATAAATCAAAAAAAACGAAATTAAATCACTTTAATTTCGTTTTTTTGTTTTCTTATACTAGTTAATGAATAATACTCTGGGTTATCAAAAATGATTTTTGCATCTTTTGCCACCATTGTTATTCCCCAAATTGGTTGAAGATGACCATTTTGATAGTTTATGTCATCAGCAATTCTCAATCTACCGTGCGCCATATTGATTAGTTCAATTTTTTCCTTATTTTTAAACTTACCTAACTGTGCAAAAGCATATAGCGCATTGATTGAAATACTTGAAACCAATAATTCTTCATCGTCGCTTAAATTTTGCAATTCTTCAAATGCCACATATCTTTTCATGCTATCTATGCTTCTTTTCATTACATCACGTCCTTTGAATTAGTTTAACATAGTAATAAATTTTTGTCAATATCATCACAAATTTTAGCTGATTAATCTATCATATTATTTAGAATATATAATTAATAGATTTAAAACGTATTTTCTAATAAAACACTGCTTGTTTTTTTAATCATTATTAAATAGTCCGGCACATGCTTTTGTGTAGGCGCGAGTGAGCCCACCCGCTCCAAGCAATATTCCGCCAAAATATCTTACCACAATAACTAGGCAATTAGTTGCACCATTCTTTTTTATCACGTTTAAGATTGGATAACCGGCCGTGCCTTTTGGCTCGCCATCGTCAGAACATTTTTCACTCACCACTTCGCGATTATAAACGTATGCATAACACACATGGCGTGCTTTTTTGTGTTCTTTTCTCACGCTTTCAATTATTTTTTTAACGTCTTCAAGCGAATTTAAATCATATTTTAAGCCTATAAAACGCGATTTGTTTACTATCAATTCGTAACTATTCATTACGTTATTTTAGCATATTATTTATAATTATTCAAATAATTAAATCGTATAAAATTAAAAACCTAATCACTGTCGATTAGGTTAAATTTGAATTTTTTTAGGGTCAAGCGTTGTATATTTAAGTTCTTCATTGTATGTTTCTTCATAACATTTTTTACATTCGGTGTAAGCAAGTTTTCTTAATAATTCAAGGTTTTCTTTTGCGTTTAATTCTGCTTTTGGATAGACTGGCGGAAGAATACGCAAAGTGAAGTAATTAAATTCAACTCCGTCTTCAACAATTCCACTTGGGCGCAAAGTAATAAAAAGTGGAAGCACTGGCACATTATTTTTAACAGCGTAATGGAAGGCGCCATTTTTAAAAGGACGCACTTTTTTATAATCTCTCCACATTGCCTGTTCTGGATAAATCAAAACTTTTTTACCACGTTTTAGGTGATAATCTATGGCTTCAGTAAATTTACGCATAACACTAAACTTATTTGACAGTGGAAGATAGCCAGTGTTTCGTGCAATGTCGCCCATTTTTCCCTTCCAGTTGTTAAAATCGGCTGCAACGTAATAAATGTCCGCCCCCAACGCCTTTCTAATTGGGAAAGAATCATATTTACTTATATGATTACACGTGACAATCGCACCACCCTTAACCTTTTTTAAATTTTCTTTACCAACAATTTGCAGTTTTAGCATTTTGCAAATTTTATTTGTGTAAATTCTAAGACCCAAAAGGTAGTATTGTTTTTTCCACCAATTTTTAAAACCCTTCTTTATAAAATCAAAATTTTCGTCCACTGGAAGTGAACCGCTATAATCAATGGGGTCTATATCTTGGTCAAACCTTCCTTCAAGTTCGAACTCTTCTTGAATTTTATAATAATTTTTTAAGTCTTCCGGCTTTTCTTTTAACATTTTAATATCTAACATAATTAATTCACCTTTTATATTAATTGAAGTTTTATTTGAAACGCACCTACCTAGCGATGTTATTACAATTCAAAGTTAATTCAAGCAGGCGTTCACAATTTATAGTTATATTGCAAAACAACAAAATTTAACTTGTATAATTTTTATTTATTAATATATTATATCATATTTTACGCTAAAACCAAAATAAATTGTAGTAAACCAAAAAAATTTAACAAATTAAATTAATTTGAGTATAAATTCAATTCAAATCTTAAAATTAATTGATTAATTTAGAATATTTGATTTATAATAAGAATAATATATAAAAGGAGAGAGTATGAAAGGTTTTGTAAAATGGATGGACGATGCTCCACTTTGGCTAAAAATAGTTTTTGCTTTGCCAGTGTTAGACATTGTTTGGGCAATTTACCGCATTGTTAAAGGTGTTGCTTACAAAAAAGTTTCTAGAATTATTGCTGGTATTGTTTGGATACTTCTTGGTTGTGTAATCTTCTGGATAATTGACATCATTTGCGTTTGTATCTGGCGTGAACCAAAAGTTTTGGCTTAACAAAAATAAGACCTTTAATAGGTCTTTTTTTATTTATATTTTAAAAATTTAATTTTACCATTATTTGTTGTTGAGTTTAAATAATATAATGTAATTTAATATCGCACTAAAACAAATGAATTACATTTCTGAATTTTCAGATGTATTTGTTTCACGCGTTGGAAGATAACCATAGAATTTGTTTACTGTTTCGTCGTAAGCAGATTGCGTGTCCGACATCATTTTTTTAGCACGTTCTGTTTTATTTAAGGACATATCCGGATAAATCGGTTTTAGAATTTGAATTGTAACCGTTTTTTTGCGCCTGTAAAATTCAAACTTACTCTTTTCTCTAAACAAAATAATCATTGGAACAACTGGCACATTATTATTTACCGCCATTTTAAATGCGCCAATTTTAAGTGGTCTACTCTGTTCATATCTAAACCACATAGCAGATTCTGCATACATATGAACAAGTCCACCCTTTTTTAAAATGTCACTAATTGTTTTGTTTAGATTTATTGATGCGTCAAGGGAATTAGATAGTGGCAACACGCCAGCGGACTTAAATATATAACCAATAACACCTTTTTTCATATTATGGTCGGCTGCAATTATATAAAAATCTTTACGTTTTACAGCCTGTATGTTCATTAGCACGTCCAAAAAATGCACATGATTTGAAATTGTTATAGCACTCTTAATTCCGCGAAGGTTTTTTCTTCCCTTAATTTTTAAATTGAATGCAATTCCATTAACTAACGGAGCAAGCAATTTTAATAACATTTTTACGATTGACCTTGTTGCTTTAAAGAATATATTTCTAGGCACATAAACATATTTTCCGTCAATCTTCTTTCTGTTATGTGTTGAAAATTTTGTTGTGTGAACATCGTATTCGCCAGACTTAGCAAGTTCTGACAAAATTTCTTTATACTCCTTAGAATTAGGATTTAATTCCATTGCATGTGCGTCGTATTTATATGTCGTGTCTAACTCTTTTTCCTTTTTCATAAAACGCTAATCTTTTTGATTATCTCTTTTCTTCAACTCTTCCACAATATATTTTGCCACATCTTCTGCACCGTTTTGGAAACGGTCAAATTTAGCACAGTTTTTCACATATTCGTCTAATAAATGTGGGTTGTCAATATACGTTTCAACCGCTTTTTTAATTTTCTTTGGTTTGTATATTGCCACACCGCACTTGAATTTATCCACGAATAACTTTGTGGTTGCTTTTTCGATTGGGTGTGCGTAATAGTCAACCAAAATAGGAGTTTGCATAAACACACTATCAAGAATTGCATTTGGACCCGCTTTTGTTATAAACAAATCGCTAGCACAATATAATTCATGCACATTAGTCATAAATCCAAACGTCATTAGTGTGATATTTGGTTTGGTTTTTCCTTCCATTTCTTTAAACTTTTCATAAACCTTTTCATTTTTACCAGCAAGCAGTATTATTGTGAGTGGTTTATCTGTTTTTAAAAGTTCTTTTGTGACGGCTACCGACCTAGCGCTAGCATACGCTCCGTCTGCGAGCATAACGCAAAATTTGTCTTTCGGTATGTTATACTTTTCTCTATAACCCATTTTATCAATTTTTGCATTGATTAGTTCGTCTCGCGCGGTAAAATAAACTTGTTTTACTTCGTCTGGGTTAAAATGTCGCCTATTTATGGCTTCGTCATACGCTTCTTTGTTGTTGACAATAAATAGACCATCACGGTTATCCCACCATGCATGTATATTATTATCTGGATTATATGTAACAAGTATACAATCTTTATTATATTTCTTTTTGTATTCAACACCACAAAGCGTCATGAAATAGTGTGTTGAAACAATAACATCTGGTTTAAATTTGTCTATTGCTTTTAAGGTTTCATTTAACGCTTTTCTAAAAAGTGTGTGGTGCACAGCCACCATAAATTTTTGCCTGCCTAAAACTTCTAACAAAGTAAAAACAAACGGACCAAAACCTTTTATTTTATTAGTGTTTTTAGTCTGCTTTATGATAAAGTTGTTGAATTTTATCATGGTTGGGTTGTTGCCTTCCTGCATGATATAACTTTCAATCAATTCTAAATCTGGGTCATTTAATCGCCTTAAAGCGTCTGCAATCGATTTAATAGATGTGATGTGCCCGTTGCCTGATTCCATGTATGTAAGTAAAATTCTTTTTTTCATGTGTTCTCCCAAAATTTATATAAAATACTTTGTTTTGTTATAAAAATAACAAAAAAATTTAAACTCTATAATTTAATTATAGTAAATAACACAAAAATTATCAAACAAATAAAATAATTTGTTAATTTTTCATTAAATTCATTAAAAAACTCCATTAAAAGTATACAAAAAAAGTTGCTTTGAAGCAACTTTTTAGCCAATGATTGAACCAACTGTACGTGGGAATAATTCCACATCACGAATGTTAGACATTCCTGTTAGATACATGATAAGTCTTTCAAAGCCAAGTCCATAACCTGAATGAATGTTTGTGCCATATTTTCTAGTTTCAAGGTAAAAACCATAATCTTCTTCGTTTAAACCTAGTTCTTTCATTCTTTTAGTTAGTTTATCAAGGCGTTCTTCTCTTTGGCTACCGCCACAAAGTTCACCAATTCCAGGAACTAACATATCAACTGCGGCAACAGTTTTTCCATCGTCGTTTTGGCGCATATAGAACGCTTTAATATCTTTAGGATAGTTTTTTAGAAAAACTGGTTTTTTATAAACTTCTTCAGTTAAATACCTTTCGTGTTCACTCTGCAAATCAACTCCCCACTCAACTTTGAATGTAAAACGGTCTTTCACTTTTTCTAAGATTTTAATTGCGTCTGTGTAATCTAAGCGAACAAAGTCGTTTTCCACAACATTTTTTAGCCTTTCAATAAGACCTGTGTCCACAAACTTATTTAAAAACGCCATTTCGTCTGGGCACTCTTGCATTACATAATTGATAACAAATTTTATCATTTCTTCTTCGTTATCCATAAGTTCGTTTATATCACAGAAACACATCTCTGGTTCCATCATCCAAAACTCTGCTGCGTGGCGAGTGGTGTTTGAATTTTCCGCTCTAAATGTTGGGCCAAAAGTGTAAGTTTTACCAAAGGCGTGAGTGAAACATTCTTCTTGCAATTGACCAGAAACGGTGAGTGACACTTTTTTACCAAAGAAATCTTTTGAATAATCAACCTTTCCACTGCTTGCAACTTTATCAAGGTCAAGGGTGGTTACTTGGAACATCTCTCCTGCACCTTCGCAGTCCGAACCTGTTATAATTGGAGTGTTTAAATACACAAAGTTTCTTTCATTGAAAAACTTATGAATTGCGAATGCCGCAACTGAACGAATTCTAAACACCGCGTTAAACAAATTTCCACGCGGACGAATGGAAGGAATAGTTCGCAAAAATTCAATTGTGTGGCGTTTCTTTTGAAGTGGATAATCAGTTTCACTAACGCCTAAAATTTCAACAACACTTGCATTTATTTCAAAAGGTTGTTGCGCGTTTGGCGTTACAATTAATTTACCTGTAACTTTAAAAGACGAACCAACGTTACATTTCACAATTTCGTCGTAATTTTTATTTTTTTCTCTCTCCACCACAACTTGCACAGATTTAAAAGCGCCGTCGTTCAATTCAATGAAAGCAATGTTTTTGCTATCTCTAACTGTTCTAGCCCAACCGCAAAGTGTTATGGTTTTATCCGCGTATTGAGAGAATGTTTTATATAAATCTCGTATTTCAATCCTTTGCATTTTTTCTCCTTTTTATTTCCACAAATATTTAAACATTTTGTGGAAAATTTTTAATAAATTATTTATTTTTTCAAAAATCACTATATTTTTGCCTATTTTTTAGTATTTTTAATTGATTTTTTATATTTTTTCAAAATTTTTTATTTTTTTAATTTTTTATTTTTAATCGTCTATCAATTTTATATGGACATCGCGAAGGAGTTTTTCGTCCACAGTGTTTGGTGCGTTGGTTAGTGGGTCGCAACCATTTTTATTCATAGGGAAGGCGATAACATCACGAATGAAATCGTTATGAGTAAGAAGCATCATTAACCTATCAAAACCAATACCTGCTCCGCAGTGTGGTGGTGCGCCATAACTAAATGCGTTGTAAAGTGCTGGGAATTTATTTAAAATCACTTGCTCGTCATATCCTGCCAAACTAAATAGTTCCACCATTAGGTCGCGCCTGTGATTACGTACTGCTCCGGACATACATTCATAACCATTTATAACCAAATCATATTGATACGCTTTTGCATTTAATGGATCGCGTTTAACTTCTTCAATGTCCGCCTGTGGAAGGCTGAACGGATTGTGTGAAAAGGCAATATTTCCTTCGTCGTCCAACTCGTAGAATGGGAAATCCACAATCCAAACAAATTTGTAATCGTTTTCGTCTATTAAATTCAATCGTTTGCCTAACTCTTGCCTTAACATATCAGTAAACTTAATTGCCTTTGCTTTTTCGTCGGCTACAAAGAATATATTGTCCCCCGCGCTGAAATTTAATAACTCTTTTAACTCTTTATAATTATTAGGTGTTATAAATTTTGTTATACCTGTTTCAAATTCTCCAGCGTCATTTACGTGCACGTAAGCAAGCCCTTTTGCTTCACGTGAACGCAAAAATTCGGTTAAACTATCATAAAATTTTCTACCAAGTCCGCCACAGTTAACTTTTATTGCTTTGATAACATTTCCTTTAAATGCGTTAAACTCTGTATCTTTAAAAATTTCGGTTACGTCTTTAACAATCAGTGGGTTTCTAAGGTCTGGTTTATCTGAACAATAATCGCGCATTGCTTCTTCATACGTCAGACGTTTAAAAGGTAATTCCACACTGAAATTAGCAAACTTTGCAAATATACCTTTATACAATCTTTCCACAACATCAAACACATCTTCTTGTGTTGAAAACGCCATTTCTAGGTCTATTTGATAAAACTCGGTTGGAGAGCGGTCTGCTCTTGCGTCTTCGTCTCTAAAACAAGGTGCAATCTGGAAATATTTATCCACACCGCTTGTCATGAGTAGTTGTTTAAATTGTTGTGGTGCTTGTGGAAGCGCATAAAATTTTCCTGGGTTTAACCTACTTGGCACTAAGAAATCTCGCGCACCTTCTGGGCTTGAAGCGGTTAAAATCGGAGTTTGAACTTCCAAAAAGCCTTCACTATTCATAAATTCACGCACAAACAACATCAAATCACTTCTTAGTTTTAACATATTTTTGTTGTAATCTGCGCGCAAGTCCAAATACCTATATTTTAATCTTAAATCTTCATTTACATCTCTACTGGACTTTATTTCAAATGGCAAAACATTTTCACATTTTCCAAGTATTGTAACTTTATCTGCAACAAGTTCAATATCACCTGTTGACATATCTGGGTTTTTGCTACTTCTCTCGCGAACTACACCATTCACCATGATAACATCTTCTTTATTTAATTTGTTACAATCTTCGTCGTTCATAACAATCTGGGTTTTTCCATAAAAATCGCGAAGCACAACAAAATTTAGTCCGCCTAATTTTCGAATTGTGTCAACAAAACCAGAAAGAGTTTCCGTCTTTCCAGCGTCTTTTAACCTTAAACTTCCGCAATCGGTTGTTCTATAAATATTTTTTCTAACCATAGTCTCTCCCAATAATCAAAAATTATATTACACCGCACCCGTTTAAATTGTGGCAAATATAATTTTATACAAATACGAATGTTTATATTTTAAACACTCTAATGAATTTCTAAAAGATTGTACTTTGTTTTTTAAAAAATGTCAATAAATTATGCTAGTATGCAACAAATATAACAAAGAAAATAGTTCGCATAAACAATAAAAAAGCGCACCTTAGGGTGCAACTTCTTTATTTTATCATATCCTTTATAGCTCCCATTCTATCAACACAATAACCAACCGCAAGTGCTCCTGGACCTGTGTGGCAAACTATAAATAGTGGTAGTGGGTCACAAGTGAAGAATGGTAAATCTGAGAAGGCTTCTTTAACATCTTGAATAAAATCTTGAACTTCTTTTGCATTTAAATCAGGATTTGAATGAGCCATACCAATATATACTTTACCTTCTTTTGCCTCTTGTGGGAAACGTTCTTCAATTTCCTTTCTTGTTGCGGCAATCATTTTTGCACGAGCTTGTTTCATAGACATAACTTTTGCATATGCATCCAACTTTCCACCGTGAATTTGAAGAATTGGTTTAATATTAAGGAGTGTGCCAATAGCCGCAGCCGCAGGTGTAACACGACCACCTTTTTTTAGATATTTCAAAGTGTCTACCGCTATGTATACGCCACATTCTGAACGTGTCTTTTCAAGGTATTCTTTAATTTCTTTTCCGCCTTTTCCTTGGTCAATCAAAAAACGTGCTTCATACATAGCCATTTTATTCATATAAGCCACGCGTTGATTGTTCACAACAAAAACTCTACCTTCAAATTCATCTTCATGACTTGCATTTATAGCAGTGTTACATGATTCACTAAGACCGCTTGAAAGTAATATGTAAACCAACTCGTCATGCGTCTTTAACACTTCACGCCAACCGTCTTTTACAATTTCAATACTAGGTTGAGCAGTGCCAACTTCTGTTTTTTTATCCATTAAATATTGATAAAATTGTTCATATGACATGTTTACATTTTCGTAATATTCTTCACCATTTACAATGAAAGAAATAGGAATGATTTTATCAATTTTAATTTTTTCAATTTCTTCTGGGGTTAGGCTTCCAGAATTGTCAACGACTAAACCAACTTTTTTCATAATTTCTCCTTATTTTTAATTTTCTTCTTTATCTAATTTGTTTTTTAATTTTTTTAATCGAACAACGAACACAATTTCAATAACCACAAAAATTAAAATCGCCAGCACGCACATAAGGACTAACGCGATATATAGCCAAGGTAAGGTTTGGCTAAAATTAGTGCCAATACCAACAAACACAATAATGGTTTGAAGCAAACAAAATGCCGTGGTGCACCAACACATTATATTTATTAACTTGTAATACTTTTTTATTTTTTCATTGTAATTCATTGTTCAATCAAAAATAAATAATAAACATTTGTTTATGATTATATTATATAAGAAATAAAATGATTTCACAACAAAAACGAATAATTTTATAAAATTTTTAAAAAGTTATAAAAAATGTTGAACATTATTTGACAAATGTGTTTATTTTTTATAAACTAACGAGTATGATTAAGGCAGAATACAAAAACGCGATACAAACCAAAATGAAAATTTCTAGCACCTACCTAGCCCTTTCAATTGAGAAAAAGGGCAAATTTTCTGTTACCGATGTGGTTGAGCGCGCTAAAATCAATCGTGGTACGTTTTATCTTCACTTTAAAAATTTAAAAGAAGTTGAAAAGTACATTGACGACGAGTTAGCCACGCGCTTCCACCCTATGGAGATTGATTTTAGGCAAACCGATTTAAGTAAGACGCCTGAAATCATATTGAATAAGCTAAACGAAATACTTTCACAAGATTTAGAATATTTTAGGCTTGTTATAAACGCAAGTGAAAACTCTAATCTTATGGATAGAATTAAGGCTAGCATATTACAATCTATCTCAAACAATTTCCAAATCATAAAATATGTTTCTAATTACGAAAAATTTAAAATTGTGGTTCAATTTATAGTTGGTGGTGTGTTAGACGCATACATTGATTGGTTTAAAGGAAATATCAACTGCTCGCTAGACGAAATGAGTTCATTCCTTTCTATTTTAATTAAAAATGGCGTAAGGGGTTATATCACCCGTGCGTATTGATATTTTAAACCTTGGAATGAATGGTGAAGGCGTTGGAAAAGTTGACGGAAAAATAACGCTTGCTAATTTTGTGTTACCAGGTGAGAGTGCTGAAATTGAAATTGTTAAGGACTATAAAAATTACTCGCTTGCTCGTACAACGAAGATTTTTGATAAATCTAGCGAGCGCGTAAACCCACCTTGCAAGTATTTTTACACTTGTGGTGGTTGTACCCTTCAACACATGTCATACTCACTTCAATTAAAATTTAAAACCGACCTTGTTAAAAACACTATCAAAAAGATAACAGGCATTGATTGCAATGTTGAAAACACCGTTCTAAGCAAACACCAATACAACTACCGCAACAAAGCAAGTTTTAATTATCAAGGCGCACACGCAGGCTTTTACAAAACCAACTCTCATGAAATAGTTGATATTGACCATTGTGACATTTGCTCTCAAACCATAAATGATATTTTTCGCGTGTTTAATGATTATATTAAGTTAAATTCACTTGAAACGTATATAAAATATTTGGTCGTGCGTGAAATTGATAGTCAAATTTTGCTTGGCGTGGTTACCAACACTCATATAAATATAAATACCTTATATAATATATTATTAGATAATGCTAATTTAAAAAATAAAAAAATAGGTATTTATCAAATTGTGAACACTCGCAAAGATAGCGTGGTGTTAAAAGGAAAGGTTTATCACGTTGCAGGAATAAAAGAGATTGAAATTAAAAATTTTGGTTTGACTTATTTTGTCGATTTACTTGGATTTCACCAAACAAATATAGATATTCAAAACAAAATTTACTCATACGTGCTAGAATGCATTGAGCTAAACGAAATTGTTGTGAACGGATTTTCTGGTGCAGGGCTTCTTAGTGCAATAATTTCGTCCAAAGCAAAGCACGTTTATGGAATTGAGATAGATAAAAGTTCGCATTTTAGCGCGGAAAAACTAAAGAAGGACAATAAGATTTTTAATCTAACCAACATTTTAGGCGATTTCAATAAAGAGATTGATAAAATAGGCTTGTTTGACACCCTTGTGTTAGACCCTTCTAAAAAAGGGCTAGGAAAAGCCATATCTAAAAAACTCACACAAGCAAAAAAGATAATTTACATTTCTTGCAATCCTATTGCGCTAGCAAAAGATTTAAATTATTTGAAGGATTATTTTAATATTGAAAAAATAGTTCCGTTTGACATGTTTCCAAACACCACGAGTGTGGAAACTGTTATAATTTTAAAAAATAAGGAGTAATTATGATTTTAAGCACTGATTCAACAGCAAACTTACCAAAAGAGTACTATGAAGAACTAAACATAAACATGGTACCAATGCAAATAAACCTAAACGGCGTTACGTATAACGACTTAGATAGCCGTTTACCTGTGGAAGAATACTATCAAAAAATGCGCGAAGGAGCCGTTCCAACAACCGCGCAAATCAACGAATTTTCAGCACGTGAATATTTATCTCGCCTTATTGAAACAGGTGAAGACGTGTTACATATTGGCTTTTCAAGCGCACTATCTGGTAGCACAGACACAATGAAACGCGTAGCAGAAGAATTAAACGCAACACACACCAACAAAATTGTGGTTATTGACTCATTAAATGCGTCAATCGGCGAAGGTATACTTGTTTTAAAGGCGTATGATTTAATGAAAGAAGGCAAAAACATTGACGAAATTGCCGAAGAAATAACAAAATTAATACCATATGCTTGCAGTTATTTCACCGTCGACCAATTAAAATACCTTGTTCGTGGCGGAAGGCTTAGCAAAGTGAGCGGCATGCTTGGAACACTACTTAACATTAAACCAGTTTTAAGAGTGGACGAAAGCGGTCACCTTGTTGCATATAAAAAAGTTATTTCACGAAGAAAAGCGCTAGGTGAAATTGTAAATATTTGCAAACAAAAAATAGCCGACACTAAATATGTATACATCGCACACGCCGTTGCAACAGAAGACGCTAGGCGCGTGGCTGATATGTTAAAACAAGAATTAGGTGTTGAACCAGTTATAACCGACTTAACACAAGTTATTGGTTGTCACACAGGACCAGGTCTAATTGCCCTATTCTTCTTTGGAAAAGAAAAATAAAAAGCGCAAAAATTTAAAAACACAATACAAAAAAGCATGTTTTAAAATAAACATACTTTTTAAATTTTAATTACAACACATTCATATCTTAAACCTTAACTAAAAAATCGCTTACTGCGATTTTTTTAAATGGTATTGTTTTTTATCAAAGTCAATAATTCCTTCCGCTTTCAACTTATTTAATTCGGTGGACATTGCACTTCTATCAACCGACAAATAATTTGCTAGTTCAGTTTTGTTAAAAGGAATTTCAAAATATGTATTGTTATTTTTTTCTGCGCAAAGCGTGAAGTACGCCAACAATTTTTCCCTTGTGCTCTTTTTGGACATGATATTTAACTTCTCTAATAAAATTCGATTGCTATCTAGTAGCATACTCATAAGATTTTTTATAATCAATTCGTGGCGCTTGCATTTATTTTCGCACATGTTCATAAGACGATGTGCGTTCATAAACATAACCAAACATTTTTCTTTCGCCACCAAATTATTTTTGTAACTTTCCAATTTATTGTTCACTTCTTCTAGACCAAATATCTCAGATAAGCCAACTCTACCAATAATAGAAATATTGCCCAAATCGTCTTCATTTAAGACATTTGCACTCCCTTTTAGCACCATAACCACGTCGGTTACAGGATCACCTTCTGTAACAATTTTTTCATTTTTGTCAAATGTTTTGAATTTAGTTTTAAAACAATACATCATTGCTTGGCACTCAAATTCGTTCGCGTCGCGAAAAATTTTGGTCGATTTTAATGTACTAAAATATTCCATAATGCTCCATTTTGTTGTAAAAACAACACTATTTTCATTTTTATTATAGTAAAATGGAAGCATAAAGTCAAATTGAATTTGAAACTTTATAAAAATAAAAGGAGATAAAATTCATGAAGGTAATAAAGAGAAATGGTACGGAAGTAGTGTTCGACCGTAACAAAATTGCCATTGCTGTTGGCAAAGCAAACATGTCTGTGGACGATGCAAGCAAACGTCTATCAAACGAACAAATAGAAACAATTACTAATAATGTTTCACACGAGTGCGAAGGCATGGGACGTGCGGTAGGCGTTGAAGAAATTCAGGACATGGTTGAAGTTGAAATAATGCATGAAGGCGCTTTCGACGTTGCTAAAAACTATATTAAGTACCGTTATGACCGTCAACTTGCTCGCCAACACAATACAACCGACGAAAAGATTTTTTCACTAATTGATTGCCAAAATGAAGAAGTTAAGCAAGAAAATAGTAACAAAAATCCAACGGTCAATAGTGTTCAACGTGACTATATGGCGGGTGAAGTTAGTAAGGACTTAACAAAAAGGTTTTTGCTACCTGAACACATCTGGAAGGCACACGAAGAAGGTATTATTCACTTCCATGATGCCGACTACTTTGCTCAACGTATGCACAACTGCGACCTTGTAAACCTTGAAGACATGCTTGAAAACGGCACAGTTATTTCTGGAACCATGATTGAACGTCCACACTCATTCTCAACCGCTTGTAACATTGCAACTCAAATTGTTGCGCAAGTTGCATCTAGCCAATATGGCGGACAAAGCATAAGTTTAACCCACCTTGCTCCTTTTGTTGATGTTTCAAGGCAAAAAATACGCGAACAAGTGCGCGAAGAATTGCTTGAGGCCACAGGAAAAGTGGACGAAGCAGTTTTGCACTCTATCACTGAAAATAGAGTTAGAAAAGAAATTGAACGCGGTGTTCAAACTATTCAATATCAAATAATCACACTTATGACAACTAACGGTCAAGCACCTTTCGTTACAGTGTTTATGTACCTAGGTGAAGCAAGAAATGAGCGCGAACGTGAAGACCTTGCTATGATTATTGAAGAAGTGTTAAAACAACGTTATCAAGGCGTTAAAAATGAAAAAGGCGTTTGGATAACTCCAGCCTTCCCTAAACTTATTTACGTTTTGGAAGAAGATAACATACACGAAGATAGCAAATACTATTATCTCACTCGCCTTGCCGCTAAATGTACGGCAAAAAGGCTTGTTCCAGACTACATAAGCGAAAAGAAAATGCTAGAACTTAAAATTGATAAAAATGGCAAAGGTCATTGTTACACTTGTATGGGTTGCCGTAGTTTCTTAACACCTTATGTGGATGAAAACGGAAAACCAAAATATTACGGAAGATTTAACCAAGGTGTGGTTACAATCAACCTTGTTGACGTTGCACTTTCTAGCCATAAGGACATGAAAGAGTTCTGGAAATTGCTAGACGAAAGATTGGAACTTTGCCACGAAGCACTTCGTTGTCGTCATAATAGACTTAAAGGCACAATTTCAGATGTTGCTCCAATTTTGTGGCAACACGGCGCACTTGCAAGACTTAAACCAAGCGAAAAGATTGATAAACTTCTTTATGGTGGCTACTCTACTATATCTCTTGGCTTTGCAGGGCTATGGGAAACTGTTTACTACTTAAACGGCAAAAAATTGACCGAAGAAGAAGGTAAAAATTTAGGGCTTGCCATAATGAAAAAGTTGAATGAGTACACTAAAAAATGGAAAGAAGCCGAAAATATCGACTATTCACTATATGGCACACCACTTGAGAGTACAACCTACAAATTCGCAAAGTGCTTGCAACGTAGATTTGGTATTATTCCAGGCGTTACAGATAAAAACTACATCACAAACAGTTACCACGTGCACGTTACAGAAAACATTGATGCTTTCTCAAAACTTAAACTTGAAAGTGAATTCCAAGCACTTAGCCCAGGTGGTGCAATTAGTTATGTTGAAGTTCCTAATATGCAAGATAACATTGAAGCCGTGTTGCAAGTTATGAAATACATTTATGATAACATTATGTATGCCGAACTTAACACTAAATCAGACTATTGCCACGTTTGTGGTTATGATGGCGAAATTCAAATCGCAGAAGATAAAGACGGAAAACTAATTTGGGTCTGCCCAAACTGCGGAAACAAGGACCAAACTAAAATGAATGTGGCGCGCAGAACTTGTGGATACATTGGTAGCCAATTCTGGAACCAAGGAAGAACCCAAGAAATCAGAGATAGGGTGTTACACTTGTAAAAAATATTGTTTATATTAAAAAATTAAAAAAAATTTACATATCACTAAAAATTATTTAAAAATTTATTAAAAATATTAAAAAATAGATAAAATTTTAATAAAAAACAAAAATTATATAATATTTTAAAAAATATTTATTATTAAAAGAAAAATTTATGAAATATGCAAACATTAAGTACAACGATATTGCAAACGGGGAAGGTGTTAGAACTTCTCTGTTTGTGAGTGGTTGCACGCATCACTGCAAAGGCTGTTTTAACGAAATTGCGTGGGACTTCAATTATGGTGAAGATTTTACGCGCGAAGTTGAAGATAAAATTATAGAGAGTATGAAACCTAGTTATATTGCAGGGCTTACTCTACTTGGTGGCGAACCAATGGAACCAGCAAATCAACAGGCATTGCTCCCATTTATAAAACGCGTTAAAGCAGAACTACCAAACAAAAATATTTGGTGCTACACGGGTTACTTATTTGATATCGAACTATTATCACCAAGTAGAGCCTACACACCAATTACACGCGAACTTTTATCTTACATAGATATTATAGTGGACGGAAAATTTGAACTTGATAAAAAAGACATCACACTCAGATTTAAAGGTTCAAGCAATCAACGAATAATCGATGTTCAAAAAAGTTTAAAAGAAGGAAACATTGTTTTAAGCCCACTAAACGAAAAGCGCCAAAAATCATTTAAATAGCATAAAAATCTAAGTTCTCCGCAAATTCACAATATACATAATAAATTAAAATAAAATATTATTAAAAAATTACTAAATTTTTTAAAATATCTATAAAATAGTAGAAAATAAAGCATTTTGCTTTATTTTTTAATTATTTAAAATTTTTATTAAATAAATTTAAAAAAATATATTTTTTTTATTCTTAATAACAAAAACGTTCTTATTGCAATTAGTAACATATTATGATATAATATTTATATGAAAAAACCTGTTATATTAAAAGAAATACCTAAAAGCAAATTAAACAATGAAGATATTGAAAAATTAAAATCTGAAATATTAAACAATTCTTCAAAAAAAGAAAAAACACAAAAGAAGCAAAACAAAGAATTAGATAAATATCTTTCATTTTATGACGATATTAAAGTTCCAAATAGAAAAAACGATTGGTAAGGGTTATTATGAATAAGAAAATAAAAGAAGAGTTTAAAAAATCAAGAGAAAATTTCACTTATATAGAATTACAAAAGATAGACGACAAAATATATTTTAAAAATGAGTTAGTTGAAGATAGTGAAAACAATATTAAAATTGCCGTTGGAGAAAATTTTTATAATATTTTTTATGGTTCAAAAGATAGTATTTGCAGGGTGCTATCTAACCTTTATCCGATTAAATTTAGATTTAAAGGTAAAATAGTGAACTCAATTGAAGGTGTTTTACAAGGTATTAAATATAGAAATAAAAAAATACAAAATAGTGTGTTTAAATATTTTGGAGTGGATGCCTATCATACTCGCTGTGCCAATTTGCTTGAAGATTGGAGAACAAATCAAACTCTATATTTTAAGTCTAAATCTATTCCGCGAGAAAGTGAAAAATATCAAAACTTTTTAGACGATTTATATTTATCTGCACTTAAAAACCCTATCCACTCACGCGCGCTTTTGTCAACCCAAAATAAATATTTATTGCACCACATTGGATGTTTGGACAAACGTGAAACAGTGTTAACTCGCTATGAATATGAATCTAGATTATATGCTTCACGTGAAATTTTAAAAAAATATCCACATATTTTCAACATTAAATAATAAAAAAAGACCTTATAAATTAGGTCTTTTTTTTAATTTTTTATTTAAAAATAATAAAATTTTTTAATAAAAACATTATTTTTTAATATTTTTATAAATTTTTATACAATTTTTTATATTTTTACTAATTTTTAATAATTTATTTTTTTATTTTTAATTTATTCTTCTATTATTATTTGTTTTTTCTTTTTGTGTTTATCCACAATTAAGCCTATAATTAAGAGCGCTCCACAAACTAAAATGCTAATTCCAATGCATAACAATATACAATTTCCGCGGTTAGCGATATTGTAATAAAGTGTGATTGGCTCGGCTATATTTTCACTATCAACCACCCATGTGTGATAATATTTTCCGTCCATATATGTTACATAATCGGCATCGCTATGTTCGCGCCTTAAGTCTGTTACATATGTGTACAACAACTCATTACTGCTACTATCTATAAATTCAGGATATTTAGCATTAAACTCGGATTCAAGGTTATTATATAAATCGCTATAATCTACATACATAGTTAGCCCAGAATAAATAACTTTTGTGTATAAGAAATGTTCTTCGTTTTCTGGTTCAACCGTTGTTGTGTCCGTTATATTGTAATAATATCTATACACATCTGAATTTTGAAAACGCAAGCCAATAACGTAAGTATTATTTTGCCACCCGCTTCCAACCACTTGCAAACCATCCCTTATTGCTATTAGCGCAGTGCGTGTTTGAAAATCAGTTGTGAACAAAAGTTGGTTATCTATCCTGTTTTTAAAATTTTGAACAATTGCATTTGCTTCACGCATAGCAGTGGTAGTTATATCTGTTTGTAAGTTTTCTATATCCACATTATCATATCCCGCATCTGAAAGTGCTTGGTCGTCAAGTGAGATGTATACAAGTTCGTCAATACTGCCGTCGTCGTTCGTAACCGTCATTGCCCTTACAGACGAACACGCAGAAAAACAAATAGTTACCACTATTAGTATAAACATCATTAAAGTTTTGTTAATTTTTGCCATAATGTATTTTATTCTAAACTCTTATAAATAATACAATTTTGTATTACTCGGCTCTATTTGTTTTTATTATTTGGTTGATGTTTGTGTTATTCTTTTGGGAAAGTTCTGCTTCAAGTTCAACTAGATATCTGTAATAGTCCTGAATTTCCTTATCCATACTATAATGTGTGGACTCATTAAAAATTAAATGAGCCTTCAACATTATGTTGAGATAAAACAACCTTTTAAATATTAAACAAGTGCTTTTAATATCCTCTTCGCTTGGAGTGACCGAGCCATGCGGGTGAGTGTGAACCATTACAACTTCTTTTGCATTTAACTTACTCACGCGATTAACTAAATCATTTAAATCAACGCGCACGAGTAATTTATCAAAACCTTCATACTCAATAGTTTTAATTAACGCATGTTGTTCGTCTAGACAAATAAAGTAACAATGTTCAGTGTCACTAACCCCATAATTTGATAAGAAATAATCCACGCATTGTTTGGTTGAACGCAGAATTTTTCTATTTTTATATGCGGACCGTTTATCTTTTTCAACTCTATCAAATAGTAAACCAATAAATTTTATATATCTAGCCGTCTCTTTGCCAACGCCGTTTACTTTGAGTAGGTCAAGTTCACTCGCTTCAAACACCTTATATAAACTTCCAAATTCGTTTAACAATGTGTGAGCGAGTGGGTTAGTGTCCTTCTGCGGAATAACATAAGTTAACATCAACTCCAACACTTCGTGGTCATTAAAGGCTGAAAGACCAAAATTACTAGCCTTGTTTTTCAGCCTTTGACGATGACCCGCGTGAATATTTATTTTATTCGTTTGACTCATTTGTTTCATCTTTAATTTCTTTTGAATTTTCGTTTAACTCAATGTTTTCCATTTCATTTGGTTGAGCGTTTTCGATTGTTTCAATTTCTTCATCTTCTTCTCTATCAACAACTGCAACGCTAACCACATAATCACTAGCGCTAACTTTCATAAGACGCACACCTAAACTATTTCTACCAACAAGGTTCACACTATCAGCATGTGTTCTAATCATAACGCCGTCGGAAGATATTGCCAAAATATCTTTATCTGAACTAATTGATTTAAGGGCTACCACTTTACCTGTCTTTTCATTGAACGTTCCAGCCTTAATGCCTTTTCCGTTACGCTTTTGAATGCGGTAATCTTCTGGGCGAGTACGTTTTGCATAACCTTTTTCGGTTACAGTTAAAATGTCCATATTAGGGTCAAGCCTAATTATATCAATAATAGACTCGTCCTTTTCTATTTTCATGCTCTTCACACCATGACTTGTTCTTCCCATTGGACGAACATTATTTTCATTAAATCTTAAGCACTTTCCATTGCTTGAAGCAAGCAATAATTCGTCGTTAGCATGTACAAGCACTGCACCAACCAAACTATCACCATCGTTAAGTTTGATTGCAATTTTACCATTCTTTCTAACTTCATTAAATTCGCTAATCTTTGTTTTCTTTATTAGTCCATTCTTGGTGGCAATCACTAGCGAAACATCTTCACCGCGCTCTAACTTCATTATTGAATTTATCTTTTCTTCGCTAGATAATTGAAGTAAGTTAACAAGTGCCCTACCTTTATTTTGCCTTCCAACTTCTGGAATAAAGTATGCACGCAAAACATACACTTTACCTAGATTTGAGAAGAACATCAAATCGTCATGGCTATTTGCAACAAACATTGAAATAACATTATCTTCTTCCTTTGTTTTGTGTGCGTTAACACCACGTCCGCCCCTGTGTTGTGATTTATATTCACTTACAGGTAAACGTTTAATATAACCTTCTCTTGTGAGTGAAATCACCACGTCATGACGTTCAATTAAATCGCCAATATCAATGTCGTCTGCATCATAGATTATTTCACTCTTTCTAGGGGTTGGATATTTTTCTTTAATTTCTAATAATTCTGTGCGAATAATATCGTCTATTTTAGAGTTATCTGCTAAAATTGATTTTAATTTATCAATTAGCAAATCAAGTTCTTTCAATTCACTATTTAATTTTTCAACTTCAAGTCCGGTTAAACGTGATAGTTTCATTTCCAAAATTGCATTTGATTGCCTTTCGGTTATGCCAAATCTATCTTGAAGATTGGTTTGTGCAGTTTGCCTATCCGGGCTTGTTTTAATTATTTTAATAACTTCGTCAATATTAGAAACGGCAATAACCAAACCTTCCAAAATGTGCGCGCGTTCTTCTGCGCGATTAAGGTCGTATTTAGTGCGCCTTACTATCACTTCGCGTTGGAAATTCAAATAATAGAAAATCATTTCTTGAAGATTTAAAACCCTTGGTTCTTTTCCAACAAGTGCTAAGAAATTGATGCTAAAATTGAGTTGAAGTTGACTCATTTTAAATAATTGATTTAACACAACGTTAGGGTTGGCATCTCGCTTTAATTCAACCACAATTCTTAGTCCGTCACGACCAGACTCGTCACGCAAATCAGAAATACCTTCAATCTTTTTATCTTTAACAAGGTTTGCAATTTGTTTTACCAAGTTTGCTTTATTAACTTGATAAGGAATAGATGTTGCAACTATTCTATAACGTTTTCCATCGTCAAATGTTTCAAACTCGGTCTTAGCGCGCATCACAACGCCACCGTGACCAGTTCTATACGCTTCACGAATGGCATTGTTTGCTAAAATTTCGCACCTAGACGGAAAATCAGGGGCTGGTACAATCTGCATCAACTCTTCAATCGATATATTAGGGTTATCAATCATTGCAACAACGGCATCAATAACTTCGTTTAAGTTGTGTGGCGGAATGTTTGTTGCCATACCGACCGCAATACCGTCACTACCATTTACAAGCAGATTTGGAAACCTACTTGGAAGCACGGTTGGTTGCATGTATTGTTCGTCGAAGTTTGGAACAAAATCAACTGTGTTTTTATCAATATCTCTAAGTAGTTCGTCCGCAACCTTACTTAATCTACATTCGGTGTAACGCATAGCAGCAGCGCCGTCACCATCTTCATTACCAAAGTTTCCGTGGCCATCAATTAATGGTTCATTTATTGTGAAATCTTGTGCAAGGCGGACAAGTGCATCATAAATAGAACTATCACCGTGTGGGTGGTATCTACCCATAACTTGACCAACCACTGTTGCACATTTTCTATAAGGTTTATCACTGGTTAGCCCCATTTCGTTCATGGCATAAAGAATACGTCTGTGAACAGGTTTTAGCCCATCCCTAACATCTGGAATAGCACGCGAAATATTAACAGCCATTGCATAATCAATGAACGATGTTTTCATGGTTTGTTCAACGTCCACGTCAATGTAACGTGTGTTGTCTATTTTTTCAAATACAGTGTCTTTCATAATATCTCCTAAACGTCCAAATTATCAGATGCAATGGAAGCAAACTTTTCAATGAACTCGCGCCTGCTTTCTGGGCGGTCTCCCATAAGAGTGTCGAATATTTCGTTACATGTAACTTCGTCTTTCATTGTAACTTTTTTAAGTGTTCTACTCTCTGGGTTCATTGTGGTTTCCCATAATTGTTCTTTATCCATTTCACCTAGACCTTTGTAACGTTGAATGCTAAATCCACGCTCTAAACCTTCACAACCTTTTTGTTTTTCTTCTTCAGTGTAAAAGTACGTTTTTTGCTTTCCGCGTGTTAACATATATAGCGGTGGTTGAGCAATATACACATGACCTTCTTCAATAAGTGGACGCATAAATCTAAAGAAGAATGTTAACATCAAAATTGCAATGTGTGCGCCGTCCACATCGGCATCTGTCATGATTATAATTTTGTCATATCTTAACTTTTTAGGGTCGCAATTTTCGTGAATACCGCAACCAAAAGCGGTTATCATTGCATTTATTTCTGCATTTTCAAGGGCACGTGCAAGGCGAGTTTTTTCAACGTTTAATATTTTGCCCCTAAGTGGTAAAATTGCTTGGAAACGCCTATCTCTACCATTTTTTGCGGTACCACCTGCTGAGTCCCCTTCGACTATAAATATTTCACAAATGCTTGCATCCTTACTAGAACAATCTGCAAGTTTTCCAGGAAGAGTGGAAGACTCCAACACACTCTTTCTTCTTGTTTCTTCCCTTGCATTTCGCGCGGCTTCTCTTGCACGTTGTGAAATCAAACATTTGTTGATTAATTCTTTGCTCTCTTTTGGGTGTTCTTCCAAATAATCTTTGAAATACTCTTCCATTGCTTTTGATGTATAATACTTAATCTCTTCCGTGCCAAGTTTAGTTTTGGTTTGACCTTCAAATTGTGGTTCTTCCACCTTAACTGAGATTACTGCAACAATACCTTCACGAGTGTCTTCACCTGAAAGTTTAACCTTATCTTTCACGAGTTTATTTTCAATAGCATAGTCGTTTATAATTTTCATTAGGCTAGACTTAAAGCCGTCCACATGCTTTCCACCTTCTTCGGTGTTGATGTTATTACAATAACTGTGAATATTTTCAGTGTAAGTGTCTGTATACTGGAAACTAAACTCTATTTCACAAGTTGCATCTTGTGGAACGCCATTTTCGTCTTTACGCTTATATTTATAAACCTTATCAACATAAATTGGGTCTGGGAAAATGCACTGTTTGTTTTCAGTAAGGTCGGCAACAAATTCTTGAATACCACCCATAAATTGATAAACGTTTTCTTGCTCTTTGCCTTCTCTTTCGTCTCTTAATGTTATTCTAAGACCCTTATTTAAAAACGCTATCTCTCTAAGGCGAGATTTTAACACGTCGTAATTAAATTCAGTTATTGGGAAAATTTCATAATCTGGTTTGAATGTTACACGTGTGCCTGTAACATTATCTTTTGCTTTGCCAACAACTAGCAACCTATCTTCTGGCACACCGCGGTGATACACTTGGTGATAATGATTGCCATTTTGGAAAATATCCAAAATCAAGGTTTCACTAAGCGCATTAACAACAGACAAACCAACACCGTGAAGTCCGCCCGAAATCTTATATCCGCTACCGCCGAACTTACCACCGGCGTGAAGTTTTGTAAGCACCAGTTCGGCAGCACTTATACCTTCTTTTTTGTGAATTCCTGTTGGTATACCACGTCCGTTATCAACAACACTTACCGAACCATCGGACAAAATTGTAACACCAATCTCATTGCAGTAACCAGCAAGGGCTTCGTCAATAGAATTATCCACTATTTCGGTAACCAAGTGGTGAAGACCACGTTCGTCCGTTGAGCCGATATACATTCCCGGCCTTTTTCTAACAGGCTCCAAACCTTCAAGCACTTGTATCGCTTCTGCTCCATAATTGCCTGTCACTTTTAAATCGTCAACCATTTAAAACTCCTAATAAAGTTCTAATTTTAAAAATTAAAACTAAAAAAAATATATTATATATAAATATATAATATATCTTACCAAAAATCGGCACAAAAAACAAGTAATTTTATTCAACTTTTCCACATTAAAACGTATTAATGAAAGAAAATAATCTTTATATCAAAAACTTTGTCAAAAATTATTTTTATTCCTTTTGTTTATTGCTAATATTACTATGAGTTTCAATTTTTTTATCAATCTTATTTAATAGGTTTTGCGTTAATCTGTGTATTGTTTTTAACCTTATGTAATCAATAATAGAAAACATAATAAAGGTGATTAGTGTAAGAGTTAAAGCAAGCAACACATAATTTTTAATAAAATTTGAAAATGTATTAACAAGGAAATTCCACCACCAACCACGTATGTATGGGTTTTCATGAATTAGAAATATACCAAAGGTTGTTGATGCAACCGTATTTATAAATCTATTTTTAAACTTAAAATCTTTAAAAATTAGAAGCAATATTATAGATATAATTGTGTTACCAAGGGCCTGTTCATAACAACTTTCTCTAAAATCAATATAGATTGTGTAAACCATTTGTAAAGTAACAAAAACAACTAAAAGTAAATATAACCAAACTTTTTGATTTTGACTAACACTTTTAACATACAGTCGTATATATCCAGCAATCAAATATAGCACAACAAACCAAACCAGAGTATTAACAAAAGGAAATTCTGATGCTCTACCCAACACTATCATGTTAAAATACGGAAACAAAACTATAACACAACTTAACACAATACAAATTATTCCATGCACTTTTTTGCCTATCTTTTTAATGAATAAATTTAACAATGGCGACAAAAACATTAACATAACATACAACGTTACAAATGTATATTCCATATATGATATTGGCATAAAAACTGGCAAAATTGAAGATATATTAAATTCTGCTCTACCAAGCGACAAAAAAATTAAATAAAATAATACAGAATAAAAAAATGTTTGTATAACAATGTTTAAAATACGTGTCCACTTGAATTTTTTATTAACCATAAAATAAGCGGATATTAAAATAAAAATATTAACGCCAAGTTTTCCACCATTTCTAAGAATTTTAGAAGAAAAGACTAATTCTGCTGAATATAAATCGATTTTAGAGTAAATAACAAAATGATATAATATGATTATAATCATTGCTATAATTCTTAAAAGTTCTAAACCGCTTTGTCTTTCAACTTTTTGAGTTATTATTCGTTCATTTTGTTGGCTATCCACATTTATATTAGGTTTGGTGTTATCAATATATGTCATGCCATTATTCTAGTAAAATTATGTTTATTTGTCAAAAAAAAGTAAACAAGATGTTTACTTTTTAACTTATATTGCTTCCGTCTGTTAGTGGTTTTTCTGGAGTTAAGATTGATAGGTTTCCGCTTGCGTCTTCCGCGCATAAAATCATGCCTTCGCTAATTAGCCCTTTCATTTCTCTTGGTGGAAGGTTTGTAACCACCACAACGCGCTTTCCAATCAACTTTTCAGGAGTGTAGTATTTACCAATTCCACTTAAAATTGAAAGCACTTTATTTCCAATTCTAACGTGCGAATGAAGAAGTTTAGATTTTGGCACACTAGTGCAGTCTAGCACAAGCCCAACTTTTAATTGAATTTTATCAAAATCGTCAATAGAGATGTCGTCCTTTTTAGTAAATTCAATAATTGGTGCATTTTCTATTTTTTGGTTTTCTTGAATTTCGTCAATTTTTGGTTGAATATCACTCAATTTTATTCTTTCAAATAAAATTTGTGGATTATTTGTAACTTTAAATTCGTCTTTGATGCCAAATTTATTGAGTTCGTCAAATTCATGTGCACTAACACCTAATTCATTTAAAATTTTGTTTGCACTATCTGGCATAAACGGAGAAAGCAAATTTGCGCCAATATTTATACTCTCTAATAAATTATACAAAACAGTTGAAAGTCTAGCACGCATACTTTCGTCTTTATTTAAATTCCAAGGGCTAGTTTCGTCTATATACTTATTCGCACGCCTAAACAAAACCCAAAGTTCTTCAAGGGCTTCTGCAACTTTAAACTCTTCAAGTTTTGCATAAACTCTATCACGTGTTGACGTTGCAATATCTATCAACTCTTTATCAACTGCATCATTTACGCCTTCATTTTTAACAACTCCGCCCAAATATTGATTGCTCATTGAAATTGTGCGTTTAACAAGGTTTCCAAGCGTGTTTGCAAGGTCGGCATTGTTTTTATCAACCGCCATTTCCCAAGTGATTGTACCGTCTGCATTATAAGGCATTTCTTTTAACACGTAATATCTAACTCCGTCCACGCCAAAAATTGACGCCAAATCGTCTGGATACAACACGTTTCCTTTAGATTTACTCATCTTTTCGCCCGCTTGAATAAGCCAAGGATGACCAAACACCGTTTTTGGAAGTGGTAAATTTAGAGCCATTAAGAAAATCGGCCAATATATGACGTGGAAACGCACAATATCTTTACCAATAATATGCACATCAGCCGGCCAAAGCGACTTAAATTGCTCGCTTGGGTGTTCAGTATCGTAACCTATCCCTGTGATATAATTATTCAATGCGTCTAGCCAAACATATATGACGTGTTTAGGGTCAAATTCCACTGGAACACCCCAACTAAAAGTGGTGCGCGAAACACAAAGGTCTTGAAGTTTGGTTTTTAGTTTGTTTTCTTTTATTGCTTTAAGTATTTCTTCATCAGATTTTCCAACAAATTCGTCCGCAAGCAAAAAGTTGTTCATCATTTCGTTTTTTCTAGCCACTGGCTGAATAAAATCAGGGTGAGTTAAAATATATTCAACAAGGCGGTTGGCATACTTGCTCATTTTGAAAAAGTACGCTTCTTCCTTCGCTGGTTTAACATCCCTACCGCAGTCTGGGCATTTTCCGTCTACTAATTGACTTTCCGTCCAAAAACTCTCACAAGGTTCGCAATAAAGCCCAACGTACTCACCTTTATAAATATCACCTTGTTCGTAAAACTTTTTAAATATTTTCTGCACTGCTTTTTCATGGTCTGCGTCCGTTGTTCGGATAAACTTATTGTAACTTACATTCATTTTATCCCATATGCCACGGATAATACCGGAAACATTATCCACAAACTGCTTTGGTTCAACCCCTTCTTCTTTTGCTTTGCCTTCAATCTTTTGACCATGCTCGTCCGTACCCGTCATAAAGAAAACATCATATCCTTCCATTCGCTTTGCCCTTGCAATAGCGTCTGCAAAAATGGCTTCATAAGTGTTTCCAATATGTGGTTTACCCGATGTGTACGCAATTGCTGTTGTGATATAATATTTTCCTTTTGTCATATTAACTCCTTAATAATAAAATTTGATTTAAAATTGATTATCATTTGCTCAATATTGAACCTTTCTTATCTTAATAAAATTATATTGATTTTGTAAAAGATTTAATCCGATATGATTATAACATAAATATTAAAATTCTTAATAAAACTTTTTCAGAAAAAATAGATTTTTATATAATTACACTATAAGAATATAAATAAGAGATATTTAAATTTATAAAAACATCAAGCATTGTGCTTGATACTTTTAACTCCCCAAAATAACATCGTTTACAACACCATTTAAAATTAAAGAACTACACAATATAATTGTTCCAATTATTGCAACTATAGAAACAACTAGCGAAATCCAACCGATAGCATGTCCATTTATTGCTATTTGACAAATTGGTAAAATAATTGTAGCTATTAATATCGCAAAATAAATTATAGGAACTTCAATAGTTAATAATCCAAGAACTAGATTGCCAACTAAAATTACTTTTGTAAAAATTCCTAAATATGAAAATGTCCACTGAAACAAATGAACAGTTAACCAAATTACAGGAAAAGCCAAAGCAACTAACAACACACTTGAAACTAAACTCAAAATACCAAAAGTCTTGTAATTTTTAGCACGTTCTGGATCTTGCTTTAATTTTTTTTTAACAGCTAATGCGAAAATAATCACTGCCAAAGGCGACAAAAATATGCTCAATAAAACATTTCCCATAAATTCCTCCATTTAACTAAATGTTTTTATAATTCATAGTAAAATTAGTTGATAACAATTTTAACTTATTATTTTTTACCATTAAGTTGCAATAATCAGTATTCGCTTTAATCAACTTTTTTATTTAAATTTGTTTTTATTATACCAATTTTATATCGTTTGTCAAACAAAATTTATATAAACACCCATCAAACATTCAACACCTTAACATTCAAAAATCTTTTGTTCTAGAACCATGATAATAATTCATATCTTTCCTTTTGAATATTATTAACTTAAAATTTTTGTTTGTAATTCACAATATATTATTTCAACTTTTAACTACTAAACACTAATCTAAACTTGTTTTCTATATTTTTAAAGTGTATTTTGTTAAATCTTTTATTATTACAATATATTTGCAGCATATTAGTCTTTATCTTGGTTGCGCTTCACTAGGTAGGTTTGGAAATGTTTGCTGGTGTATTCTAGTTTGTATTTTTCATACTTGTTTTTAGGGTAATGTTCAGGGTTTGGGTTTTTAAATTTTTTCTTTTTTAAGATAGTAAAACCTTTTTCTTTTAAATATTGCTCAACATATCTAAAATGCACGCAAGGGTCTTCAAAAACGTCTTCTATAAGAAAATAGTCCGCTTTTATGTCCATAATATGGTGGAACAAATCTTCAAATGAATTTCCCCAGCGAGTGGCTTCCCCTAGGGACAAATTTACAAAGCAAAAATCATATTTTTTTCTAAAAACAGTTTTACAAATATCCGCTTCCATAATCTCTAACCTATCTGAACCAATCGCATTTTCAAGCGGATTTTTCTTTCTATTATCCCCCGGAAAAATCACAGCATCAACTTGCGCATTAGGGCAATACTTTAAAAGTATGCTCGCGCTCGTTTTTCCACTACCTGCGTCAATTACTTTCTTAAAATCGCGTGTTTTTAGCCGTTTTGTCATTTTATAAAAGATTTTATCGTGCACCGACTTAGATGTGTTCACAATCTTTTCCACATTTCCCCCTTATTTTTACACCTTTTACCCTTACATTCCAAACTTAAAAATTTATATGTTTATTTTTATTGTTTTTACTTAAACTCTTTATAAATATTTAGTGGGCCGTCTATAACGCAGTCGATTAACATATGTGCGCCGAACACCCCTGTTTCAACTTTCACACCGTACTCGCGAACTATTTTCACAAAATCATTAAACATTTCGTTCGCCTTATTTTTTTCCATTGCAGGTGAAAAATCTGGACGCGCACCTGTGGTGTTTGAAGTGCATAACGTGAAATTGCTAATTAGCATAATTTCGCCACCAATATCAAGCACGCTATCATTTAATTTTTCATCTCGCTTAAAAATTCGTAGCGTTACAATTTTATGAGCGCAACGTTTTAAAGTGTCCAACGTGTCCGTTTTTTCAATGCCAACCATACACATTATACCTTTACCAATGCTTGAATATGGCACTCCGTCTGCTGTTAAACTCGCCCTTTGCACTCGCTGAATTACAACTCGCATATCTTTCCTTTTGTTAGTTTTTGTTTATTAGATAAATAAATTAGTTCTATTACTAAAATACACTAAACTAATTTTTTATTTTAATAAGGTTTTTACTTTTAATTAAATTCGCGGGCGATTTTGTTTACAGTTCCCATATCAACCTTACCATTAAAGTTTGCTTTAAAATGCTTCATAATGCTTGGAATAGACTTATCTTCTAGCGCACCAATAACCGAACGAATTTCATCTTCGCTCATCATTTTTGGAAGGTAGATTGAAATGAGATTTTTTTGCATTTCAATATTTTGCGCCTGTTCGCTGTTGCCTGCTTTAATGTAGTTTTCTTTTTCTTCGTCTAGTTCTTTAATGGTTTTTTGCAAAATTTGAACAAGGTCGGCATCGGTTTGCTCCAACCCTTTTTCTTTTTTCTCAATCTTATTTAGCATAGCCTTATTCATAACCACACCATATATTGCACGCGCTTGCGCATTTCTATCTTTCATCGCTTGTATATTCGCCTTTTTAATTTCGTCTATAATCACTTTTTTCTCCTTTTATATTTTACTTTAACCTTAAAGTTATTTTATTCTTCGCTGAAAATGTCGTCTATTTCTGAATTTTCAACTGGGGTTAACACATCGCCTTTTTGAATTTTACTTGTGTTTTTAGTGTATAATGTGTCCTTACCTGGTTCGTAGAATTGAGTGAACTCACTCTTCCACTTAATTGGAATTGTGCCACGCATACCATTTCTATGTTTTGCAATAACAAGCGAATAATCTAGCGCATCATCGGTTGAATCTTCTTTTGCGTTTTCGCTTGCGATGTCTGCAATAAACATAACAATATCTGCGTCCTGTTCGATTGAACCAGACTCTCTTAAATCACTTAGTTGTGGAGTTTTATCTGCACGTTTTTCGCTTTCACGATTTAATTGAGATAGTAGCAAAATTGGAACACCTAATTCACGCGCCGCAAGTTTGATTGAACGCGTTAGTTCAGCAACTTCTTGTTGACGATTGCCATCTTTATTTGCACGCTCGCTTTTCATAAGTTGCAAATAGTCAATAATAACCATATCTAGCCCAGATTGTGCTTTTAATTTTCTACATTTAGACAAAATTTCAGCAGGGGTTATTGTGGTAGTGTCGTCAACATAAATATTTGCGTCTTCCAAAATTTTCTTTGTTTCAAATAAGGTTGACCAAACGTTATTATCTTTGCTTCCACCTTTAACTGCGTCCATTGGAACACGACCAGTAGAACATATAAAACGTTGTGCCACTTGAAGTGCGCTCATCTCAAGGTCAAACATTGCAATAGTTTTCTTGTGCTTAATTGCAGAATTTATTGCAAAGTTTACGGCTAACGTGGTTTTACCAATACCAGGGCGAGCCGCAATAATGATAAGTTCGCCAGGTTTAAAGCCGTTTGTGATTTTATCAAGGGTTGGGAAACCAACTTTAATACCAGTGTTTGCGTTAGGGTCAATTGATATTTTTTCCATTAAATCAATCGCTTCGGCAACCCCTTTTTTAATGTGTTCAAGGTCGTTTGTCCTACGCGTTTGAGAGATATCAAAAATATACTTTTCGGCACTTTCTAAAACTTCGCTTGCACTGTTATTTTCAAACGCTTCATTGATTGTGTTTTGGCACGCTTCTATAATTTGGCGCAAAATACTATCATTTTTAATGATGTCCACATAATACTTATAATTTGCCGCACTTGGAACATATTGCGTTAAATCGGTGATATATTCAAGTCCGCCAACTTCTTCCAACTCGCCCTTATCACTTAACACTTTGCTAACAGTGATATAGTCAATCGCAACGTCTTTAAAATAATTATCTAACATCGCTTGATAAATCTTTTTATGCGCTCCTGAATAAAAATCGTTTGCATTTAGGTTTGGGAACACGTCCGCACACGCATCTTTACTTAAAAACAAAGAGCCAAGCAAACTTTGCTCTGCTTCCAAATCATTAGGTTGAATTTTTGCCTTTTTGTCAGCCATAACACACTCCTTTCTAAAAGTTTTTAATTCCTTACTTTTACACTAATTGATAAAAATTATTTTTTGATTATCTGCATAAATTTTAATTAAACCTTGCGCCCCGCGGGCGAATGCGAAAGTTTACTTATAAACGTCGCGTTTTGGTTCGGTTTCAATTTCAACTTTTTTCTTCTTTTCTCTATAACGAGATATAAGTTCTTCAATGGTTACCGCCACCGCGATTATAGCCATAAAACAAAGAATTTGCGCCCAATCTGCTGTGATAAGATTTCTAGTTAGATATCCAAACGCAACCATAATAGGAATGCAAATTAGAATAGTAATTCCAATTCGCTTACCTACTTTCATAATATTTTTAAAAGTGTCGTTCGTTGGACGCATATCTCTCCTTTTTGTTTTTTTAATTGTTAAACGTACAGATATAATTTTATTTGTCGTTAGTAAAATCTACATATAATTTTAATCTACTAACATTATACCACATTTTGTGGTTATTTGAAAATTGATTTAACACTAAATATTTGTTTTTACGCATTCGTAAAAGCAGGAAAAAGGTAAAATTTAAAAGATTGTTTTTATTCAACAACTGGTTTTCTTGCTTTTGCGCGCAACTGGTGGTCTAAAATTGCTTTTCTAATACGAATTGACTTTGGCGTTACTTCCACAAGTTCGTCGTCTGCTATAAATTCAAGGGCTTCTTCAAGCGTCATATCTTGAATAGGGGTTAATCTTAATGCTTCGTCACTAGAACTTGAACGTGTGTTTGTAAGTTGCTTTTTCTTGCAAACGTTAACAACAATGTCGTCGCCTTTTGGGTTCACTCCAACCACTTGACCCATATAAACCTTATCACCTGGGCGGACAAGCAATCTTCCCCTACCTTGTGCGTTGAATAGACCATAAGTTATGGCTTCACCAGTTTCGTAACTAATTAGGGAGCCAAAATTTCTTCCTTCAATTTCGCCCTTATATGGTTCATAAGCATCAAACACGCTAGACATAACGCCTTCACCTTTTGTATCGGTTAGTAACTGAGACTTATAGCCAAATAGTCCACGGCTTGGCACTTTAAACTGCAATCTCATTCTGCTACCCATAGGAGTCATACTAATTAGTTCACCTTTTTTAATTCCCATAGATTGCATAACCGTGCCGACGCAGTCTTCTGGAACGTCAATAACCACTTTATCTATTGGTTCGCACTTAACGCCATCAATGTATTTATACAAAACTCTTGGACGGCTAACTTGGAATTCGTAACCATCTCTACGCATGTTTTCAATAAGAATACTAAGGTGCATTTCACCACGTCCGCGCACTTTGAATTGGTCTGCTGTGTCGCCATCGCTAACTTGCAAAGATAAATCTTTAACCGCTTCTTTGTACAGTCTTTCTTTTAAATGACGGCTTGTTACAAACTTACCTTCTTTTCCTGCAAACGGACTATCGTTAACCATAAACGTCATTTCCACACTTGGTTCACTGATTTTCACAAATTCAATTGCAGGCATGTCTGCTGTTTCGTTAACAGTGTCACCAATTGTGATATCAGGAATACCTGCAATACAAATAATATCGCCAGCAGTGCCAACTTCAATAGGGTCACGTTTTAAACCATTAAAGTTGAAAATATTTACCGCTTTACCTGTGTAATGTTTGTTTTCGTCAAAATAATTTTTGATATACAATGTTTGATTTAATTTAACTGTTCCGCTTTCAATTTTTCCAACCGCAAGTTTACCTAAATAATCATTTTGCTCGGTTGAAGAAATAAGCATTGAAAAAGGTGCGTCCACATCCATTTTTGGCGGGTCAATGTGATTTATTATTGCTTCAAATAGTGGCGACATGTCTGTGCCTGGCACATGATAATCAGTTGTTGCTGTACCAGCGCGTGCGCTCGCGTATATGATTGGGCTATTTAATTGCTCGTCGGTTGCGTTTAGGTCAAGCATAAGTTCAAGCACTTCGTCACCAACCACGTCTAACCTTGCATCTGGTCTATCAATCTTATTGATAACAATAACCACTTTTAAGTTTAGTGCTAGTGCGTGTTCAAGCACAAAACGAGTTTGTGGCATTGGACCTTCGAAAGCGTCTACCACAAGTAACACTCCGTCAACCATTTTTAACACACGTTCCACTTCGCCACCAAAATCGGCGTGCCCAGGAGTATCCACTATGTTGATTTTTGTGTTTTTATAGTAGGCTGAACAGTTTTTACTTAAAATTGTAATTCCACGCTCGCGCTCCAATGCGTTTGAGTCCATAACTCTATCCTGCACTTCTTGATTGTCGCGAAAAATACCACCCTGTTTTAAGAGTGCGTTAACTAAACTTGTTTTACCATGGTCAACGTGAGCAATAATTGCAATGTTTCTTATATCCATAATTCTATCCTTTTAAATTAGTAAATTCATATTTAAGTTGGCTAGTAAATTTAATTAAAAAAGAACTATCGCTTAAAAATACATATTATTTTAACACAACCGCTTTATTTTTGCAATAATTTAACCTTAAATTCATTATATATTAGTTATATAAACATATAATTTGCATAATAAAGTTGTTAAATTACACATTAAAGTGTTCTTTACGTAACAAATTAGTAATTTTAGAAAATTGTTTGTAGTCTAAATCAAAATCTATCAAAATTAAAAAATAATAAGACCTTTTTTAATTTTAAAAATTTTTCTAAACACCTTAAATTTAGTTGATTTTTTAAGTTTTATTTGCTAGCATTTTTACAGTTAATGGTTGAATTGTGTATTTCACAAAAAACCAAAACTAATAAAAAAGGAGATTTTTATGAACACAATTAGCACAGGCGAATTCGTAAAACAAGTGGCTGAAGCAACAGGTTTCACTCAAACTCAAGTTAAAGCTGTTTTAAATGCCGCTGGCGAACAATTAAAAGCAAATCTTAAACAAGGAAATGAAATGCACTTCATGGGTTACATGAATTTTGGCATTAAATCTAACAAAGCAGGCGTTAGATTAAACCCATTCACAGGTGAAAAAATTAAAGTTGCTGCTTGCAAAGTTCCAACAGTTAAACTTAGCGCAACTTTCAAAAATTTATTAAAGAAATAAGATTTTATCAAAAATATTAAAATTTTAACTTTAATAAAAATCATAACAAGTAACCAAATTGTTATATAGTTTTTGGTTGCACACAAAAACTGCACACTCCGTGCAGTTTTTTGTTTTAGCAAACATAAAAACTCTCTTTCAATAAGTTTTCAATTCATATCAAAAAAAAACAGAAAAGATATTTATATCTTCTTGACAAATCTCCCCTGCTTTGATACAATAATCAAGCACATTTCATAAATATGCTGTTAAAAATTTAATTGACATGTTTTTATATAACCCAATTAGTAATACGTTGATAACTAAGTGCAACCGAAAATAAACATATAACTCAATATATGCTGATATGGCGAAACTTCACCCCATTTCGAGTTATGTAACTCTTATGGGGACCCCCGATTGGCAGACGCGCGCGTCACAATCTGCGCTTTATCTCATTTGCAATCGCGATGCTTATGCAAATTTCAATTTTTACTTGATTGCTCCTTTTCCCCACTTCGACTTTGTCTTGCGGGGACCCCGATTTTGCCCCACTTCGACCTTGTCTTGTGGGGACCCCGATAGTCTGCGCTTGTTGGTGACAAGGTGCAAGCAAAAACAAACTCATAACTTAATATATGCGGATATGGCGGAATTGGCAGACGCGCAAGACTAAGGATCTTGTGGGTAACACCTTGCAGGTTCAAGTCCTGTTATCCGCACCATAAAAAATGACATGCCTTTTGGGCACTGCGATTATATTTATATTCGCAAAAGTGCCACTTACAGGCGGTCATTTTTTTATCCCACTTCGCACCTATGGCACTTGTGGGAGCCCTAATATTTTGCGCCGTTTCCCTACTTCGCCATTCGGTATGCACAAAATGCCGAGTGTTTAAGTTGTGGCGATTTTTTAATTAAACAAGCATATGAAAAAAAATATTAGTGTGTTTACTAAAAATTTTATTTAAAACAACTCAAATAATGAAATTATATGATATACTCATTATGATATAATGTAATAACTTTATAAAAGTATAATAAGGGAGAAAACTAACATGGAAAAAGTTAGCGAACAATATGAACGCATGAAAGCAGGAAAATCATACCATTTTGATGATTTCCTTTATGAAAAACAAAAAGAATGCGCAAAATCACTTTCAAAAATAAATGCACTACCATTTGGAAATAAAAAAAGAGAAAAATTGCTTAAAAAACTTTTTGCAAATTTGGGAGATAAAAGCGTAATCAAAGAAGGATTGAGATGTAATTTTGGCTTTAACATTTCAATTGGCGAAAATTGTTATTTCAATTATAACGTAACAATTTTAGATAGTTTTGCAGTTGAAATAGGCAACAATGTTTTTATTGCACCTAATGCGGTAATTTCAGCGGTAACTCATCCATTAGAAGCAGAAAATAGACACTGCATTAAAGGCGAAAAAATAATTATTGAAGACGATGTTTGGATTGGCGCTGGTGCTATTATTCTTCCTGGTGTTAAAATTGGAAAAGGCGCAGTTATAGGTGCCGGTGCTGTTGTAACAAAAGATATAGCACCAAAAACTGTTGCAGTGGGAATACCTGCAAAAGAAATTAAAAAAATACAATAATTACTCTTTCACAACATATTTTAAACATAGATATTTTTTTCGTGCTATGTTTTTTACTTTTATTTCTTATATAAATTTGACGATATAATTTTTTATGTTAGACTGAAAAAGTAAAGGAGAAACAATCAAATTATGGTGAATAAAAATAAAAGTTTATTTATTGCACAATGCGTGCTATTGGTTATTATATTTTTATCTTGCTTTGAATTTATATTTAATGGTTTTCATTTATTTTAATTGTTAAATCAAGACGTGTCTTTTTCAATCAAAGTATACATAAATTCAATAAAATCTATTCCAATCGTTTTAAGTGTGGCACTTTTTGTTATAGTCATAATTTCTGATTTATAGTTTTGAATTTAAAAGCGCTATTTTATTTTAATACCCATTATTGTTTCACCAGTTTTGTTCATTGCAGAAAATTGGAGAGTGCGGGCGTCTTGGTAATTATCATACCCTTCCACCATCACGCCATAATAAATATCATTTTTAAATTTAAATTCTATATATTGGCGAGATTTTTTTAAGTTTTTATTTAGTTTTATATTGATTTCTTTACTTTCATTTGTCTTTTTGCTTGTTTTCCTACTAAAATGCACAATATTATACACGCCGTCCACATCATTACTTGACATATGTAATTTATCATGCGCGTAGCGATTAGGCATAACTACTGGCCAACCTAGACTATTAAAATACATTTTTCTAACATTTAAATAATGTTTATCCGGCTTACAATTTAAACGTGTGTGGTGAATAAAATAGTAATTATCTCCGTCCACCAAAACGCTATTATGCCCAGGGGCTGTGTATGTATCTTTTTGGTGTGAAAAATGGTAACTTGCAATCACCATACCGCCTAAATTGTCCCAATCTTCATCCGTCATTAGTCTACCATTAGGGTCTAAATATGGACCACATATATTTTTTGACCTTGCCACGCGCACATTGTAACTATCAACCAAACTTCCAAACGATAAAAATAAATAATAGTATTTGGTGAGTTTATTATATATCACATACGGACCTTCTATTGGTGCCATTTTACCACCTGCAATGTGTTTGCCAAAATCGTTTTGTTTTTTTGATAGTCCGCTATCTTTATCTAACTCTTTTATATAAATTCCACCAAAAAAACTACCATAAGTTAACCACAACCTATTTTTTGCATCAAATTTAACGCATGGGTCAATGGCGTTTGGCAAATTTATATTTCCACCGCCCTTAGATTTAACAACACAACCAACTTGCACGTAGTCACCAAATAAATTTTTGGACTTACATAAACCTATATAACTTTGCGTGCTACCAAAAGACGAAATGGAATAATAAAGATAATAAAACGGCCCTATCTTTATCATATCCGGCGCCCAAAACGGCGAACCTTCACGCCTACTATTTGGAACACCAACGCCACAATATTCAATGCCTTCACGCAATGTGTTTTTTATAGTTTTGGAGTTAAAACAACTTTTATTTTCGTCCACCCAATGAATTAAATCATCGGACGCCCTAAACTGATAAAAACCATGTGTTGAAATTGTGTAATACTTGTTGTTAGTTTTTATAATCGATGGGTCATGCACACCAAATTCTCCTAAGCTAGTCGAATAATCTTTAAATAATTTCATAATCTCTCCAAAATTATTATAAATAAACGGAATTTAAATGTAAATTAGTTTAAAGATTAATTGAAAAATTTTATTTAATATTACACATTTAAATAAATTCTAGATTAAATTCGATTGGTTCATCTAGCGTTTCGAATGTTAGAGTTATTGTTGTTGTGCATTTTGATTTTGGTAAAATATGTATTAAAGGCGCATCAAAATTTATAACTTCAATAAGTGTGTTATCATAATCAATGCTAATTAAATCTTGATTTGTTAAACTTATGTTGTTATCAAGTTTAAATTGCAATGAATACACTTCCCCTTCTTTAAACTCAAACCTATAATCATAAACATTTTCATAATTTAAGTGATTTGCAACAACTTGAACATCTAATTCCTTATAAATATCATAATATTGATACTGTTTTAAAAGTTTTATATGCGTTAACCCTTCTTCCACTCCTATAAGTGAACCATTTTCTATTTGGATATATTCGTCGTCCACTATAAAATCTAACTGAGTTACGCCATCAATTTGAAACATTTCAACAATTAGTTGCGGGCTGTCTAAATACAGCACATACTCTGTTTCAATTTCGCTTTCTTCCACATTTATAACAATGCTATCTCTATATATTTTACCTTCATACTCTTTTGAAAAAGTTACCGTGTACGGCCCAATGGCGCTTGACGAAAAAACGCCATTATCATACATCAAACCACCTGAATTATTTTGTGATTTTGGAACAATTGTTACAACAAAATCAAAAAGATTGTACGCGCCAAAACTAACCGCATTTGAATTAAATTCCATGTTAGTATTGTTCGGCATAGTTATTTCGCGCGCACAATTTATGTTAATTACACTACTTGTTGCATTTGTGTTAGAATTATCAGAATTTGTGAGAACCAGCACCAGTGCAACGCCAACAATTATAAGGCAACAAAAAATTCCGTACTTAACCTTTTTCATACGGAAAATTTTACATTATTTTATAAAATTTGGCAAATAATTTACTAATTTCGACAAATTGATTGACAAACAAAATTTTGAATATTAAACTAAAAAATACTATAAAAAATAAAATAATTTAAAAAGGTTGAAAATTTTTGATTGATTTATTATAATAATACATAAAATAAGATATAAAATAAATTTTTTATTGTTAAAAATTTTTTAAATTGGAGTAAAAATGAAAAAAAATAAAAAAATAAATTGTATAGTTGACACCGACCCAGGAGTGGACGATGCAGTTGCGGTAATTTTATCTTTATATGATAAAACAATGGATATAAAACTGATCACCACCGTTTCAGGAAATTTGGAACTAAAGAAAGTTACACGCAACGCCCTTCACATTCTTGAAAAGTTTAATAGAACGGACATTCCGCTTGCATGTGGCGCGGTTAAACCAATGGTTAGAGAGAGTAAGGACGCAAAATTTATCCACCAAAACGAAGGTCTTGGCGGATACATTCCACCTGAAACCGTTAAAACTAAACCTATTGAAAAAAGTGCGGTGGAAGCAATGTATGAAACCATTTGCAAATATAAAAATGATATTGTTTTATTTGCTTTCGGCCCACACACAAACATTGCATATTTGATTGAACAACACCCTGATGTTCTTGATATGATAAACCATATTTACTGCGAAGGTTGTGCACCATACGGTTTAGAAAGCGAAGGCGAAAGGTGGAAAAATTACATTTCATTTAACGTTTCAAGCGACCCTGAAGCATTTGAAATTGTTATAAATAGTGGAATACCAATCACAATTATTCCTTCACGTATGGGAAGAGATTTGGCAAACTTTAATGAAGAAGAAGTTAAATTCATTAGCGAAATAAACGACACTGGTAAGTTTATTGCAAAAATGTATTCAGAATACTGGGAGCATGGTTACAAAGATAGAAGAATTGCAACAAACGACACATGTGCATGCCTAATTATGTTGCACCCAAAAATATTTAAAACTAAAAAATGCTTTTTTACTGTTAACACAACAGACGCACCTGGTAAAACTTTGGTTGAATTTAATCGCCATGGAAATATAAATTATGCATACAAAGTGAACAGAAAAAAATTGCATAAAATTTATTTCGATGCGGTTAGAAAAATGAAAGATTTTAAATTTTATGATTGTTAAGAACTGCTTGCCAGTTCTTTTTTATTTTTAAATAAATCTATGTTTTTTAACTGTAAATAAAAAAATGTCAACTAAAATAACGCAAAATTTAAAAAAATTTAATAAAATTTGACGTATTTTTTATATTTTTTTGAAATTTATTTGCATATTCGATTTGTTTTTTGTTATATTTAAGTAAATAAAGAGTGGTGCGGTATGGACGAAATAATTTTTTTTGACAATGCGAAAGATAGTGTTACAGGATTTTTTGAACGCGAGTTTGAAAATTTTCCACCGCTAATCATGTCGCATTTTTTAAACAAGTTTAATGACATAATGAATTACAATGAAGAAGACGACAGAATTAAGCCTAAAATTGTTTTCACGGATAATGTTGAAGCGGTTGCAAAAGCAATTCCAAAATCTCACGCACTGACCGTGTTTTCTGATAATGACGCCACAATGTTTAATCTTAGGCTCAAAAGTTTGTTTGCGATTGCGGACAATGAATGGTGCATATTCATAGAAATAAAAGAAAATAAAGTTTCGTATGGTCTTCTTATGAGTTTTAGGTCAATAAAAGACAAAAACTTTATCCAAACCTTAGAAGAAAACACATCAATTAAAGGTAAGGCTCATTGCATACTGGTTCGCGCACTTAATTTTTACAGTATGTCACTCCACTCTATTTCTGGTAACGACTTAATTGTAAACTTTTCATTGGACAAAACAAAGAATAACTACTACTCTAACGAAATTCGCGATTTTGTGGACGCCACATTCTCAAAACTTAGAACAACTCAACGCAAACTCCAAGATATGAAAAATATGTATAGAAACATATTCTTCAATGTTATGAACAATGTTCATGGGGCTATATGCGTTATAGTTGATAAAGATTATAAGGACAACGGCTTTTTTGAAGACGGCGTATGGCTTAAAGAACCTATAAGTTTCTCAAAATTATTTGCACAATCGAAAAGTTATAGCGAAACAAAACTGCGTGCTTTCTCTGACCTATTTATAAACATGTTAAACTTTGACGGCATAACAATCATAGACAATCAAGGAAGAATTCGCGCATACAATGTTTTTGTTGAAACCAACTCTAAAAAACTTGGTTACATAGTTGGTGGCGCTAGAAAACGCGCGGCGTATCATATACTTAGTTCTAAACGAAAAAATATTATTGGTGTATATTTCCAATCACACGAAGGTGAAGTTTTCTTCCAAGCATTAAAGAAAAACCTTCCAAGCGAAAGTAAGAAGAAAACCACCAAATCTGAAAAACCAGCGGAACCACATTTAGATAAACAAAATTAAAAATATAAACAGTTAAAACATTAAATAATCATTAAATTTCAATAATATAAAAATTTAAAAACTATATATTTATTACCAACAAAAAAGTGAGCAAACGCTCACTTTTTTTATTTCTTTCTTGGTTTAAACTTGATAACTGACCTAAAAATCGTTTTATCTTCTATTTTACCTTCAATATAGTAATAATTTTTATTTTTAACTTTGTATATTTTAAGTTCGTCATTTTCTTTACATTCATTCACAAAGTAAACTTCATATTCCGTGATATCAATGCTTTTTAATTCGCTAACACTAAATGCGTCAAAAGCAAAATAGTTATATCTCAAATTGTTAGTATGATTGTTCACATCAATATCGGTTGAATAAATCTTTCTAGAGTAAACAAAATCTTTATCCGTTACATCTAATTTCATATTTGTGAAAGGAAGATTTAATTGTTTTGTGTCAGTCATTTCCAAATCTGGGTAGTAAACGCTTGATGCTTTTCTTGGTTTTCTTGTTTCCCAGTCTAAGCAACACCATTCGCTCACTCCTTTAACCATAAGTTTGTTACCTTTTTTGATTGTTGAGTTACGATTAAAACGAAGAATTCCAGGTTTGTCTGTCCATGTCTTGATATTGACTTTATCAAATTGCACCATATTATTTACAATGGCAATTTTAATTTTGCTAACTATCCAAAACGCATTGCTTGTTTTAATCATATTTGTGTGGTCTAGCCCCATGTTATCTGCATGAGTGAATGTTGTTTGTTGCAACAATCTCATAATAACAGGAATAGAAACCTTTAAATCATAATCTATATCTACATCTTTTATTTCAACTTTTTCACTATAACTATTTTTCATAATCACTCTTTTAAGCCGAATAGACAAACTTTAAATTTTTAACGAATACGCATTTTTCTTCTAAGAAGAATAATAGTTACAATAATTGCAACAACAATAACACTAACAACCACAATTATAACTATTGCCCACGCGTTTAGTGGCTCTCTTATTACCGCTTTGAAACTTGTTATCACTTGACCAGATGCCGTTTCTAGGCGAACATAATAATCACCTGCGCCATATTGTGCTTCCGTGATTTCAAGAGACAATACTGCAAATGGAGAATTTTCATTGATTGAATAAATTAAACTATCGTTCACATAAATTAACGCTTCGCCAACTTGCTCATAAATGATGCCCGGGTTAAATGAAATTGTAAAACCGCTTGTGGTTGTTTCGCCAGACTCAAGCGAACAATAAATATTTGGAATTTCATTGTTCATAGTGAATGAGAAATTTACTTCGCGCGCTGGATAAATTTCATCTACAACTCTATAGGTTATTGTGAACACCTGCTTTCCAGAACTTATATTTAACTCTTCTTGATAATCTAAAAGCATGTTATAAGTTAACAGTCTACCACTGGTGTTTTGATTAAACATTTCGTTAAATATTTTTGTTATATCTCTATCTCCATGTAATACGCTTACAATTTCAAACCCACCTAAACTTGTTAAGTCGATTGACTCACGCGCTTCATTTGGGTTGATAATTGTAAACACAATAACCTTTCTCAAATTATGAGTTACTGCGTTAGCGTCAGTGTAACTTGCTGTAACCACCACTCTATACGTGCCATACTCTAAGAATGTGTAATTGTATTGTGATTTAATTGGAGTGTATGCTTCACCATTTCTAGTTGCCGTCAAATCAATACTACCAATATCATACGTTGCAGGGTTATACACACTAACCACAACCACACCATTGTAATACGCATTATCAATAGGTGCCATATCATTCACTGTTGTTACAGGCTCTTTTAGTATGGTTATATCAAGGCTTGCTTGTTGTGAACCTAGGCTTGTTGTGAATGTGTGAACATTACCAGCCAAATCTTTAAATACGATTGTGTATCTACCATTTCCAAGTAATCTTGCTGTACCTACCAAATTGTTGTTATTTAAATTTATGGTACTTACAAATTCGTCATTCAAATACAAATCTAGCACTAAACTATTCTTAGCAACAATCACATTGTTTAATAAATTTGAAGGTATATTTGGCGTTACTCTTAAACTGAAATTATCCGTGCTAGCCCCAACGTACGTGAATGAAAATCTATTGTTAGTTGCAAGCGTTTCAGTGTTGGAATTTTGTGTTATTGCAACACTTGATATAAAATCTGTGTTGTTTGCAACAATGAGTGTTGCAAAATACAAACTATATGTGTCAGTGTACGCGCGGTAAATTGTAAATTGATAATTGCTATCGCCAAGTGGAATAACAACAGACGCTAAACTTACACCTTTATCAGTTGCAATTTGTATATTCAAATTTGTGTTATAAACATACAAATCAACATTTGCGCGAGTTAATTCATTTGCGTTTGTTAGCCCTAGTTGATTTAATCTTTCTGTGGTTAAATATGAATTTATCTCTTCAAATTTGAAGAATGAATTTACTTCTGCAACACTATTATCTGGGAGTGTTACATAATATAGTTCACTTGAATTTTGAAGCACTTGGAAAGTGAATATTTTATTACCCAACACTTGCCCAGTTGGTGATAACACTTCAATAACAAATTTATAAATACCTTCGCTATCTGATGCTGTTGATATCACGTAACTCGTTTGTGAATTTAAATCAGTTGAAACGTATTCACCATTTGATTTTAATTCGTATAACGTGTATGAGTAAGACAGTATATCACTTGTAGTTCTATTCCATGACAAATTACTTGTGCCTGACGTTATATAGTCACTGATTGTTGTATGATAATCGGAATTTACGTTAATTGTCATACTTTGTGCTAAGTTATTTGTGGTTAAATTTACCGCTCCGATGCGAGTGTCTAACACCACATAGTATGTGTACTCAACAGTGTCGTCAGCAAGCACAAACTCAACTGTGTAACTAATTTTTGCACCCTGATATGTTGTTGGGTTAAAGTACGGATATAAATACAATGTATTTCCAGTTCCATCTAACCTTGCAATCTCAGTTTCCATATACAACCATGAATTATTAGTCGAACTGAATGTGAAACTTTCACTTATTCCGCTATCATTTATAACACGTGACACACGCACTCTAAATATTGAACTATCAAAATTGATGTTTACTTGGTCAAACGCGTAGTAAGTGTTAGAAAATTCATAGAAATTTGCATCACCATTCTCGCCAAACGAAATTGAATAGAAATCTTCACCTGTTGTGTTAAATCTGTAAGTGTAAACTTCTCCAAACGCATCAGTCATTCTAATTTGATAAGTTCCACTTAAACCAGTTAAAACTTGAGTTACACCATTACTTACGTCTCCATTCAAATAATAATAGTAATTACCATTTGTAGGAATGCAAATGTACACACTAGTTTCACCATTATGTGTTATTTCAATTGTTGAAGCATAATACATAATGCCTTCATTTAAAACATTTGCACCTTGCAAGTTAATTTGATAATTTCCGTTAACAACTTCAACTAAATTTTCAATGTTTAAACTTATCCTATTATTATAATCATAATAGTTGATGTAAACCTGATAACTCTCTGTTCTCGTTTCAACGCGCAAAATATAGTTGCCTTCACCAGCCGTTTGAATTAGGTTAACAATGTCATTCATTAAGCCATTATTTGAAAAACTTGTTGTGGCATTTGTTAAAATGTAGGTTTCTGAATATGGGTTGTTAGATATTAAACTTATTCTATAATATCTATCATAAAAATCGTCTGTAAATACATTTCCTTCGTCATAACTTTCTGCTAAATCTATATCAAATATGGTATAACTATCACCATTATTCTCACTATCTATAACAACATCTTCTTCCGTAATATTGCCGTCTTCATCAAATCTAGTTAGTTTAAATTCTAAAATCAAATCGTCATTCGGCGTGCTTGTTGCATCTTCCCCCACAGCATCATAGAAAATTACGTACTGAGTGGTGTTTCCTGCTTCGTCCATTTCTAGTATTTCATAATATCCGCTAGTGTCAGACAACAAACCTTCATAGTTTACAATATCAAAAATACGGTCTGCTTCTTGGTATCTTGATAAATTAGTTATTGCCGGAAGAGTTAAACTAACTGTTGAAATATCACTAATACTTCTATAGTACAATCTAGTTATGTCGCTATTATCAAACTCGGTTGACCTTTCAACTCTAAACGCATAAATATTCGAATTGTCACCTGTACCATAATATGTTTTGTATCTATTAACAAAGTAGACATTTGAATTAGTTTCAATGTAACTACTTTCAAACATATCTTCGCCATTATCTTCAATGTAATAATCTACTAACGCATCATTTTCTAAAAGATTGTTTATGTTGTCAGTAGGTGCAACGCGGTCAATTATAACTGTGATTTTTGCTTCGTAATATGTTTGCAAATTGCCTTGATTATCATAGTAATAGTAACAGTTTATAAATCTTTCGTTGTTTGTTACATTTGTATCTGCAAGCCTAAACCTTATAGTTATTTCATAAGATAATGATTGCGTGATGTTATCTAAATTTATATTTCCGTTGCTGTCGCGCAAATATGTGTTTAAATATATTACACGGCTTACCAAATTAGAAGAATTATCATAAACATTTTCAACCACTGTTGGGTTTGAATCGTCCAATCTGTATGTGCCATTTATATTTTGATATTGGTGATTAATGTAGTTTGTTGTGTAACCATTCAAATTTTGTGTTACTACTAAATAATTTAAATCAAGCCCTGCCATTGTGGACTCTTCAATATAGTCCGCCATATCAAGTTTGACGAATTCTTCACTTGTAACTAATCTATATTCGTTTTCACTTATATTAGAAGCCACGTTTTGCGCTTCTTCCGCGGTCATATCACGATTTGGCACTGAATATACGTCCGCTTCAACTTCGCTTTGTTCAATTCTAAAACCAATAACTTTTTCATGCGAACCTGTTGAACCTGCACTCTCCACCATATCTTTAATTACAACAATATAGTCCCCTGGCAAGCATATCCAGTTGGTTTCATTCATTGAGCGGACAATTCTTTCAATGTCTTGATTTAATCTACCACTATTAGTTAAGTATCCACGCAAATCAACTGAATAAATACCATTATGATAGTTAGACGCATCAAAATCATTATCAGTTATTTCAAATAGTTTAACAACATTTCCCCTGTTTTCACCAAGTTGATTTTGCGTATCCCTAAAATAGAATTCAAAACTTAATCTGCCTGCATAATAAGTGCTACCAAAGTTTTCATTACCACCAAAGTATTTTGCAATAGGAATATTTAGCGTGATAGGAAGTTTATCACTTGTTAAATATAAACTATATGCTTTGTTTTGATATATCGTTTGACTACCTTCTGAATAACTAAAATATTCGGTTTGTGTGTTGATTGTGTTAAATTCTGAAAAGTCGGTTTCGTCTTCTTTCAACCCTAAATTTATGTATCCACCAATATGTTCATTATTTTGGTCAATTATACCATTTCTATCAACAATCACATAATAGGTTTGCACTAAACTATCTGAACCTAAATCTTCGTCTGTATTCTGATATACTCTTCGTATTACATACAAACCTTCAAGCGTGCGTGAATTTTCAACATTTAAAAGAGCAAAGCCACGATCGTCATTTAAAATTTCACCTTCGTTTTGTGCTGTCCCGTCTGAATATAATGTTGTTGTTCTTATATGGTTATAATAGTATACATTTTTTACTATTCCATCTTCTATAACCCAACCATTAATTCCATTGTTGTAACTATCTTCATCGTCGCTTAAATTTAGCGCATAGTAATCATATGTTACGCTGTTTACTTGATATCTACCTGTTCCCATATTCCAAACAAATGCTAAATAGTTTTCACTTGTTGCATGTGCGCCGTCAATACCAATTATTTGAATAGAACTATCAGTGTTGTATACGTCTGAACCTGAATATAATCTATAAATACCCGACCCCGCAACAATATTTCCATCCGATGGAATTTGTGAACCGTCTATTGCAGTATTGCTATAGTAGAAAGTACCGCGCGAATTATCCACATTTATTTCAATAACAATGTATGAATTTGAATTTGTAACATCAGTTGAAGTATAACGTTGGTTTTCGCCAATCAAATATAAAGTACGTATTGTTGAAGTTGAACCATCTTCAACATAATCAATTATTGTTTGTCGATTATTTATAGAAATGTTTGAAATACTTGTGTTATTGTCTGTTTGATTTTCACTGTCACGTGAAGTTAATGAATTATTTCTAACTGTTAAATAGTAAGAACCTTGCACGCTTCCGAAAATTGATTTTAAAGCATTAATGTTAGTGTCTGCTTGAACATAGTAACCAATGTCTGCAAAGGCACTGTTATTTGAATTGCTTGTAAGCATTGTAATTATTGAATTAACGTCATCATCTGTTTCAGATAAATCTAATTGCATTGCCTTATGTGTCCCAAGTTCAACTGTAACACTTTCACTAAATAATTGTGAACTAGCCGTTTCAAACGTGCTTTCCGCTCCAGAAGTTAGTTTAAAGAAGGTTTCAGTGTTATCTATTATAAACATAAATTTTGCACTGTTGCCTGCATCGTCCACAAGTGTAAACACATAAATACCTTGCCTATAAAGCACATTCGCATATGTCACTTCATTTCCTAATGTTGTGGCTTTATCAATATCAAACGAACCAACAGTTGTTCCCAATCGGTAATTTGTGTTATACCAAACTGCACTGCTTGACGAGTAAATTTCACCAACCGTTATGCTGCTATCTCTAACAAAAGGTGTGAATGTGTAAGTTGCAGTTATATTTGCGCCACTTGCTTTATCTGCCCAGAAAAGCGTTGCAAGTGAACTTGTAATTGAATTTGATAGTCTAACATAGTTACCATTTATAGACATAAATTCATAACTAACCGCATTGTTAGATGTTGAAACGCGCTCAACGGCGTATGCGCCAATCTCTTGAATTGGTGTTCTATCTATTGTGAATATGTGATAACTTGCGCTTCTGCCTTCACTTAACAACTCAATAAGATAGGTCGCACCTTCACTATCTCCCAAATTAGTGCCTAACACTTGACCGTTTGAAAGTAAGTTAGGAGCAGTTGAAAGTAATTCATTTCTAGTTAAATATTGATTTGCAACTGAATAATAATTCGCCGTAATTCTGCGTTCAAAAACCCCAGGTTCTTGCCAACTAACTTGCACATATTTATTAGTGAATTGCCCAGAACCAATTGGAGCCACAATTTCGCTTCCAGTCCTATCTTCCACAATATTGGCATTGATGTTTATTGTGTCAGTTGTGTATTGGAAGGCAAAAATTTGATTATAATCATTTCCGCTACCATTCACGTCAACACTAATAAATAACAAATAATAACCAGCACGTGTAAATGTTGTGGTGTTAAGATAATCATATCTGGTTCCTGAAATTGAATATCCGTCCGCTTCATTTCCCGTTACCACTATAGGTTGAGTGCTATAATAGTAAAAACTATCTAAACTATCTGAAATATCTGACGAATTAAAGTTGTCATTACTTGTAGCCCAAATTGAACCCTGATTTGTTTTTACATAGAAATTATTATCTCTCATGTAGTTTAAAATGGTTTGAATGTGCAGATTAGGAGCGCCTATATTTTCAACTAGATAATTGAATACATATCCATTTTGCGATATAACCTGTGAACTTATTAAAGTTTGCCTTAATTCACTTGCTTCAATACGAGAGTTTAGTGAAGGGTCTTCACTTGAAACAACTGTGCCAACTTTATAATCTGAATTGTTGTCCAACGAATATATAACGCCAACAACAGAATTTGAAGGCACTTGGTCGCGCACATAACCATTTGGAACAATCACGTCCACTGGGTCAGCAACATTATCCCCACCAGATATGGTTAAATATCTAAAACCGGCTTCTTGTTTTCCAGTTAAGGTGTATTTCATTTCAAAACCTGAAATAACTAATTCAATGTTAGGAATAGTTAAGTTCATTTCAGGCATATTTTCACTATAGTAACCTGCGTAAATGTAATCAAAACTAAAGTTATAGTTACCAACTTCTGTGAACACAAATGTAACAAAATTTAAACCATTTGATAACGAATTGTAATTATCCAAATAATAAGTTTTTGTTGTGCTTTCACCAAAACTTGTAATTGTTTCAATCATTCTTCCACTCGTGCTACCAGCGGTTGTGTTTGTAACGAAATCATAATCATAAGTGGTTACCACACCGTTTGCTGTGTGAGTGTATGATAAATCATATTTTGTGTAATCAAATGTAAGAGTTGGATAATTTAAGCTTTGGTTATATTGTCCAACACTATATGTATAAACGTTGTTATTACCATCACCTGCATTTTCTAAAGTTGGCACAGTTGAGTATGTGTTATTTGTGCTTGATTGATAACTTGAATTGTAAGATGTGTTGAACAAAACATAAAAACTAAAAGTTTGAGTGTATGAAATTCCACCATAAAAATATGTAAACGTAAATTCGTAGTGACCTTCGTTGCCTTGTGATTGTGGAATTATACACACAAAATCTTCATATGTATTACTAGCGTAGTTTCTTGGGGAAGGAAGAGATATAATTTCGCCATTACGACGCGCAACAACATTGATAGTTTGAATTCCAGCGCCTTCATCTTCGCCTGCTATTGCAAACTCGTTGTTCTCTCTATCTGTAAAATAATACTGACCAAAACTCACCATTATTGCTTCTTGCATGTTTTGTTGCGAAACGGTTTGAGTTTCACTTTCAACTCTGTATGAACTGAATACTGATGTGTAATAGGTGCCGTTAGTAACTTGGTTGTTAAGCATAACAAAATCACCGTTTCTAACAACATATTTGCTATTGCCGTTCTCAGCAATGTTTGAGTAATAATATTTGTCGTTTCCCTGCACAAACATTGAAGACAATTCTTCAGTTGCATCAACATTGGCATATAAAGTATTTTTAAACTCGCTATCATTGCTCAAACCGTCGGATAATTCGAAATTGCCTGTTGAGATAGCATACACTTTTTCAACGGACAAAATTGCGCCCGTATCTTCGTCCACCGCGCTAAATTCATTGTGGTCATAATTTATCACTGCGTATGCTGGGTTGTCTCTTCTAAAACTGAACGCCACGCAAACAATAGCCGTAACAATCGCCAGCATAAAAATTAAAATTTTATAAACTGATTTAACTTTCCCCTTAAACATGTTTCCCCTTTTATTTTCTGCTTATTTTGCGAATTTATAACAAAATAACAATTAGTTTTACAAAATCTATTTAATTATAACATAATTAAAATAAAAAAACAAATAATATCTTCTTTAAATTAAAAAATTTAATTTTAAGAATATATAAAAAAAATTAAAGCGGAAAATTTATAAAAAACCTATTTTTAAGGCAAGTTAAAAATAAAAAATTATCAAAAAAATTTTAAATTTTCAAAAAAATAACTAAATTTTTAATAAAAAATTAAATTTTTTAATATTTTTTCTTATTTTTTAAATTTTTTATCATTCATTAAAAAAGGAATGAAATTAAATCACTCCTTATTTTTTTATTAAACTAATTTTTCCACTCCTTCAACCGACACAAGTTTCATAGTTCTAGCAACTTCGCTAGTGTTTGCGTCAATGTAGTAGAAATACATTCCGTCAATTCGCTCACACATAAATTCATATGCTGAAATTTCACGTCCGCCGTCTAACCTAATCACAGTTTTGCTTACTTTTAACACATTGTAATCAAACCCTAACACACTTTCACATTCTTCACTCGTCAAATTAAATTCAGGACTTCTACTAACATGGTTGAACGCATAATTCACCGCTTCAAAACCTATAATTTGCTGACTAGATAAATCAACTTTAACTTTCACTAAATCTGGATAATAAATCACATCATTAATAACAGGGGCAAGATTTATATATGCAATATTATCATGAATTTCGAGCCACACATTTTTCATACTCTCAAAACCTATTTTATTTGCAAAATTTTCTGCAATCTCCGTTGCTTTTTCACCACTTAAAATTGCATCACCATTTTCTGCGTAACTAGAAATTGTAATCACAAGTGAACCAACTTTACTTACTTGAACGTCATAATCTTTACCGTCTAAATTAACTTCAAAATCGTATGTTGAGATATCGCCATTTGTTTCTCTTAAATAGGTAATATTCACATTTTCTCCTTCAAAAACGGTATATTTTAGATAATTTTGTGCATTTTCAACGCTAATTTCTTCACCAACAAGCCCTTTTACTTCTTTTGTTTCAAGTGCCGTTGAAAATGGTCCGTCAAATATCATGGCAGGATAGTCAATACTTTCATTTGTCATATCTCCCATTCCGGCAGACAATTCATTCATTCCGCTACCATCAAAAACTGACGCGTCCACAAAACTAAAATTACCTTCATACATACCTGCATTCTGTTTATTAAAATTAGTTTTAATTTCACCGACCACTAAACTAATTTTATCAAACATTAAAGTTTCTTCTTGCGTTAATTCTTCACCTTTATTTAATTTTTGCTGACACGCTTCACAAAGTCCGCTCACTTGGTTAAAAAACTTCATTGCAGAAACAGCATTTTCTTCATTGATAGGCAAAACAGTTAACCCTGCTAAAATATAATTACAATCGGCCATAATATCTTGCAAGGTGTTTAATTTTGATTGTTTTGTGGTTAACGTTGAAAATTTTGAAACGTCAACATGAAGATTGTTGACGTTATCCACCATTGAATAATAACTAGAAGAATACACGCCTTCTAAAACATTGGCATTTTGCTTGCTAGATGTGTATACCTGATAATATGCAATTATCACGCACGTTAAAATTATAAGCAAACTTACAATTGCCACAATTAAACCAGGTATTGCTTTTTGCGCGTTGCTCTTTTTCTTTGTTTCTTTATCTTGATTTACATTAGATTTATTTTGTTCTTTTTCTTTTTCATAGTCTGCACTTGTGATTTTTTCCTTATCCATTTTTGCTCCTTTTTATTATTTTTTATAAAAATTTAATATTTTTGCGTAATTTTTTATAAAAATTCATTTATTTTTTAATATTTTTATAGTTTTTTTTAATTATTTAAACAATTTTTTTAATTTTTTAATATTTTAAAAAATACTTTATTTAATTAATTTTTCTATTAAACAGCAAACACATGTTTTCCAATTTGAGTGACTTTTGTGGTTGTCCATATCCAACTGCTTGTTGCCGTTTCAGGGTTATAATAATAAACGCAACCATAAGTTGGGTCCCAACCATTTAAAGCATCGTCTGCCGCTTGATAAGCAGTAGCATTTGGCTCTAAGTTGATTTGTCCGTCATTTACTGCAGTGAACGCCCAAGGTTGATAAATGACGCCAGCAATGGTGTTTGGAAATCTACTATCTTCCACACGGTTTAAAACTACCGCACCGATAGCCACTTGACCCGTGTAACTTTCGCCACGCGCTTCTGCATAAATAACTTTTGCGAGTAAATACCTGTCATTGGAACTATAATTTGACGAACTAGACGAAGTGTTTAAATTAATACCCATTTTTGCAGCGGTCAAAGGCCCTACAATTCCGTCCTGAGTTAGACCATATTTCTTTTGAAACGCCTTAACCGCTGCTATTGTTTTAGGACCATTAATTCCGTCCACATTACCTGTGTAATAACCCCACTTTTTGAGCCTAGTTTGCACTTCTTTTGTGTCTGCCGTAACAGAATATGCAGGTTTTAGCGTTGCAATAGTCGGTGTGCTTTTTTCGTTTGAACTAACCGAATTATTAAAAGTTAGAAAACCAAACACGCTAAACACACCTGTTAGCAACAACATAAATGCAATTAATATTTTCTTTTTCATTTTCTCCCCCAAATAAAATTAAAATCAATATTAAATTGCACTACATTTTCAAATTTATTTAATTTTTTTAATTTTTTCTAAACTTTTCTCATTTTTTTAAATTTTATATTTTTTTGAACTTAATTATATTATTATGAAAATTATTTTTTATTTTAATCAAATATTGATTTAAACCATTCAACAATTTTTGATTTAAAAGTTATCTCTGTTTGATTTCCGTTTGTTATAAAGCATAGTGGTGGATACATCACACACCACCAATTATCCCCGACCGCTTCGCCAAGTTCAACAATCACTGCATCGTAATATCCACTTTCTAAGGTTGTGTTAGCATACGTTCTAGTTGGAAAATATTCATTGTTTATCTTAACGTTTGCTGAATAATTAAAACCATTTTTTCTAAGCACTTCAACGCATATGTCGCCCATTTTTTTACTTAAACTATTCACGATTTCAATCGCTTCACTCTTGGAAGATACATTGCAAAAATAAGGAGTTAAAAATTCAACCAATTCGTCCTTAATCTCATACTTTATATTTTGGTCTATCTCACTGTTTGAATTGGCGCGAATATGAAGGCGCAAATAATCATATTCCACTTCCGCCTTAGGAAGAAAACTTGCACCAATTATTAACAACAACATTAAAACAACAATCACACAAATTTTATTTTTCATATCTAGATTTTTTCAAAAAATTGTAAAAAAATACGCGTGTAACCGCGTAAATTTTAAAAATATTTGTAATTTTTTTGAAAATCCTTATATTTTTTGATTATTTTTATTTATTGATTGTTTGGGCGACCTGTGCTGTTTTGTAAGGCACGCCATGTGTTTGGACCTACAATTCCGTCTGCAATTAAACCATTTTCTGTTTGGAATGCACGCACTGCACGCTCTGTTTCAGCGCCAAAAATTCCGTCTAACATTGTGATTGGATATAGGAAAGATAATAATAGTTTTTGTAAATATAAAACCGCACTTTCTCTACTTCCGCGCCTTAATATTTTGCTTGTTGGGTCTAGGTTTAATAGCGCAGTCCACGTGTTTGGACCCACTATGCCGTCTTGCGATAGAATGTTGTTCTTTTGAAAATCTAAAACGGCGCGGTAGGTGTTGCCACCAAAAATTCCGTCTGTTGAAAGGTTATATCCATATTGATTTAATAATATTTGCAAAATCGTTACAAAATTGCTTCTATCGCCTTGCCTAATCGTTGGATAATTTGATAATTCAAGTGGAACATAATTAACACCTAGATAATTGCATACTCCACTGCATGTTCCTTCACCAACTCCGCGCGTGAAATTTGGGTTCAGCATAAGTTTTGCTTCTTCAAAGTTAGTCATAAACCCCGCTTCAACCAAACTAGACGGACAATTCACATTAGATAACACTCCTATTGACGTTGTTCCAACAAAACGTTCTCTAACTCCAGTAAAGTTTACAATTTCACTAAAAATTTCTTCACTTAGCGCTCTTGACTCACTTGGATATGGGTTATATGGGCTATAATAAACTTCAAGTCCGCGCGCCGAATTAAAAGTTGTGCCTGTTCCAAACGCATTGTATGCAAAAGTTACAAGCAAAGTGAGTCCTGCTCGATTTGCTCTGACCACACGAGTGGAAATTGATGTGTCTTGCACTTCTGGGTGAATATCATACACTCTAAACCCACAACGAAGACATGCTAAAATAAAATTTGTTTTTGCTTCTCTATTAAACTCATTTTCATAAAAACTTCTGCCAATGTATGGCATAATTGGGGTGCGCTTTCCTGCTGTTGGCGGATTTAAACCGTGTTCGTCATTAGCACCAATTAAATAATCGCTTGCATTTGCCATAAATATTTCTCCATTTGTATTTATGACTGCAAGCGACTTTTTGTTAAATGATAAAAATTCAAATTTTTATTTTGTTAAATTTTATTATTTTTAAAAATTTTTGTTAAAATTAATAAAAATTATTTATTTTTGGTATTTTTTATAACATTTTAAATAATTTTTTATAATATTTTTTATTGATTAAGTTTTTGTTGTTATTTAATAATAATTTCATCTAAGTATGTTGCTTCTAGATCTGAAATATGGAAAAGCAATGCGGTTGGAAAGCGAGTGAATGCGTCCGATAAATCTGAACCATTCATTGCACGCGCATCAAAGCCACCCATATGCCAATTTATACACATCGCTTCTTCTCTTGTCAATCTCATAAAGCCACTCACAATATACACACTCTTTTCTCCGTGACCATAAGGCAAATTGTTTTCATATGCGTAATATGGCACTTGCACCCACGCACCATTTTCCTTTTTATTGCGATAATCAACTGTGTATGTGTTCACCTTGCAAACATCATGCAACAGTGCAATGATTGCTATACTTTCGTCGCTTATCTTTTCTTGATAATTTTCTCCGTATTCATTTATTATATTATTTTTAAATCTTTTATAAACATTTAACGAATGAAAACAAAGCCCGCCTTCAAAATTAGAGTGCCTTCTACCAGACGCTGGAGCCAAAAAGAAATCGGACGAATTAGTAAGATAATCTAACAATTTATCCGCTCCTTCGCGTTTAATTAGTGTTGTGAATAAATTTATAAATTCTTGTTTATTTGCTTCTACGCTCTTTTCCATAATTTTTCCTATAATTATTTCCCATTGAACAAATTTTTTTGTTTTTATTTTCTATTTCAAATTTTAAAAACTTAAAATTAACCTTTATTTACTTTTTATTTGCTATATTTTCTTTCATGGTACGTTGTATGTAAATATTTCTTTGCTTTTTCACTAAGCGGGGCAAGCAAAAATTCGTCGTACACACCTTTTAACACCAAGTTTTCGTAACTTGAACGCTCTTTCATTTTTTCTTCATGTGTGTATAGGCTATTTCCGCGTAACGTTACAGCAGTGTCGTTATCCACCTGTTTTGGTTGACCGCCACCACCCACACAGCCGTTTGGGCAAGCCATAACTTCAATCATGTCATATTTTTTGGTTTTTAATTTATCTAACACTGCTCGCGCGCTAAGAGTTCCAAAAATAACGCATAATTTAACTTCTTTTCCAAGTAAATTTACGCTAGCAGTTTTAACGTCTTTATATCCGCGCAATTTTTTAAATTTTAGTAAGTCCGCTGGCGGATTTTGCCCAGTTGTTAAATGGTAAGCCGTTCTAACCGCTGCTTCCATAACACCGCCGCTTGTTCCAAAAATTAACCCTGCGCCGCTACCTGTTGGAAACGCTTTATCATATTCGCTCTCATTAAGTTTATTTAAATCAATTCGTTTTCTCTTTAAGAGTTTTCCCATTTCTCTAACGGTTACAACAATATCAGTGTCTTGCCCATAAAGACCGCGCAACTCTTCGCGTTTAATTTCAAATTTTTTGGCAACGCAAGGCGTCATTGCAACAAGCACTATATCACTAGGCAATTTACCAATCTTTTTAGAAAAATAGTTTTTTATAACACTTGCCTGCATGGATATTGGGCTTTTGCAACTAGACAAATTAGGAATAAACTTAGGATAAAAAGTTTCCACAAATTTCACCCATGCTGGGCAACAACTTGTAAATTGTGGAAGATTATTTCCACTTTTCACACGCTCAATTAGTTCGCTCGCTTCTTCCATAATAGTAAGGTCCGCACCGAACACAACATCAAACACATAATCTGCACCTAATTTTTTAAGTGCGCTCACCATTTTACCTGCAACAAAATCACCTGGTTTTAAGCCAAACAATTCGCCAAGTGAAACGCGGACTGCTGGGCTAGTCATAATAACAACGGTTTTTGTTTTATCTTGAAGGGCGGATAAAAGTTTATCAGTGTCGTCCTTTTCAGTGATAGACTCAACTGGACAAACATTTGCACATTGACCACAATTTATGCACACAATGTCTTCACTATCATACTTCCAATACCCTGCAACCCCTATTTTTTTCTTGCAAACGTCCTTGCACTTTCCACACAAAACGCATTTGCTTTCTCTTCTCATAATGCTCGGATTGTCTTTCGAGATTGGGACTCTAATTTCGCTATACTTATCCATACTTTCTCCTTTGTGTTATTTATGATTTTAAAATCTATTAGATTATGTTAATTACTTAAATTTAGGCTTTTATTATTTAAACTGCCCTTTTATTTAATTTAGAATGTTCAAAATAATGTGTTTATTGATTTAAAATCTTAATTTCTTTGCCTTCCATGTAATCTTTTGTGGTTGTAACCATACTTGCAACTGATACAATTTTTTCATAAAAATTTTTCATATTTTTTGGTTGCATAAAGAGTGAAACGTTGTATTTTTCCATTAGTTCACGCTTTATTTCGTACACTTTAATTATATCGTCTTCTGGATAGTAGATTAAAGCAAGGTTGTTGTTTTTAATTTCAAAATTTGACCTTTCATTAAGTAGCATTGTTATAGGTTCAAAACCAATACTGCAACCAACTGCTGGAATATCCACTCCTGCAAACTTGTTTAACATTTTATCATACCTTCCGCCACCAACAATTGCGCCTGAAAAACCTTCTGCGTAAATCTCATAAACAGTGCCCGTGTAATATCCTTGACCGCGCACAATGGAAACATCGAATTTAATATCACAATCTTTATTTAATTTTTTAAGAGTGTCAATTAAAAATGCCAAATCGTCTTTAATTTTACCATCAACACCATATTCCACAACACAATCAAGCCCGCGTGACAACACCACATTTAAAACATCAACAAGTTTATTTATTTTGTCTGTTTCATAACCTTTTTCAACAAGTTCCATCATAACACCGGTGATTGCAATTTTATCAAGTTTATCAAGCGTTATACAAACAGAAGGAATGTCTTCTTCACTAAATCCAGCAAACATTACAAGCGCATTTAAAATTTGCCTATTGTTGATTTTTACTGTTAAGTTTTTAAAACCAAGCAAATTAAGAGTTGAGATGGTTGTATTTAATAGTTCAAGTTCTGCATTTATTGTTGCGTCACCAAAAATGTCAATGTCACACTGCGTGAATTGTCTATTTCTTCCCCTTTGTGGACGTTCTGCTCTAAAAGCCCAACCAATTTGAATTGATTTAAATGGACGTGGGAGTTTCTCACGATTTCCAGCATAGAACCTACAAAGCGGAACGGTTAAATCATAACGCATTCCTTCTGCAACAATGTCTTTCTCTGTTAAATCGGGCTTTGTTAAATCTAACTTATCCTTACGCTTAATTGTTTTAAACATAAGTTTTAAATTATCTCCACCTTCACTGCTATCCAAAAAATCAAGGCTCTCCAAAATAGGAGTGTCTATAAGATTAAAACCATTACGCGTATAACTATCTAAAATAGCGCGGCGAACACTTTCGCGCATACTCGCTTCTTTTGGCATATAATCTAACATTCCGCGCACCGGACTAAAATCGTTTTTCATTTTGCTCCCTTTTAACTTAATTTTACCTTAAAGTTGACTAAATTTTAATCAGTTTCAAACAACTCATTACAATTTTATTATAAAGAACACACAAAAAAAAGTCAATTATTTGACTTCTTTATTTATGTGTTTATTAAGTGTAATACAAATGAACAATCATAAAAATAAAACCAGCATTTATTAATGCATGTGTTAATTTTATAATTCTAATCCACTATATCTATACAATTCTTCACGGTAACGTTCCAGGGCACTACTTAATTTGTCCTGCGGGTAGATTGGTATATCAATTCCACGAAGTCCAATTAACAACACTTCTTTATTCCACGCGCTTTCATTGATGTACTTAAGCGCGTTCGGTATTATTTCTCGCTCAACATCATAACCTTCCCTGGCAAGCAAAACTATTTTTCCGTTTTTTAAACGTTTCTCAGTAAAATAAAACATAAATTTCTCCTTTTTAATTTTGTAATTATAATATTGATATTGCTTGGCTCTTTTGTGTTACAAAATAGAAATCAAAATATTATTTGAATTAAATTCATAACAGCAATATTCTAGTTTACTTGTGAGTATCGCTAACAAGCCAAACGTAGTGCTTATTGTATAAGCAATTTAAGAATTATCTATTCCTTAAACATCGTGAAAGTGAATAAAAATTCTACTATAAAAACCATAAGATTTAATTTAACTTTATGGTTGCATTTTTTATTCTATGTCAAACGAAAATAAAAAAGAATTATTTTTTACCACATTTTTTGTTTTCGACAAGATTCGTACATTTTCGCCCTAAAAAATAAACGTCAAACACAAAATATCCACAAAATGCACACAAAAAAGTGCAAAATAATCAAAATTGCGCGCCAAGCAATAAAAAAATTACTGAAAATTTATATAATTTCCTAAAAATTAGCCAAAAATAGTTAAGTTTTCCACAATTTTTACAAAAAATGTTGACAAAAAGTCCATTATATGTTAATAATATATAGCATTGTATCAAGCAAACAATATAAACAACTTATTAAAAACATTAAAATTTGTAATTTGATACAAGGAATGAAAACCACTTAATATCGCGGGATAGAGCAGTCCGGCAGCTCGTTGGGCTCATAACCCAAAGGTCGTTGGTTCAAATCCAACTCCCGCAACCAATTTGTACCCAACTGAACACCTTAGTTTAGTTGGGTATTTTTATTTTTTTCTTACATCATTTAACATTTTACTGCCAAAAGAAGTTGTTTTTATTGATATTTAATAAGGTATAGGCAATAAACGTATAAATTTTTCATTATAAAGCATAATTCCGAAACTGTTTTTTAATAAGAAAAATACGCAACCTAGTGTTTTTATAAGGTGCGTACAGTTCTCTAATGGCGGAAAGACCGAAAACAAATCTTAACATCCCAATATATATTAATACTGGATGGATTAAACTTTAATGTCTGCTCTGGGTAATGAAACATTAGTTACCGTATATTTAATCATGTATAATTTTAATTTCTTATTATTTGTATATGTTACTTCTGCCGGCAGTCCGCCAAGTGAAACTGATAAGAACACCTTATCAGTTTTTTGTTTTAAAGCATTTTTCCCATTTTCTCCTAATATATTTGCTTTTGTTTGTGGCATTATAATATAGTTTTCGTAGTCGCTAACGGAAATAAAAGTGCACCAGCCTTCATCTTATTTCTCTCAATCTGTATATTTTTTTAATATATTTATTTAAAAATATTGATTATAGATTCAATATTTGTTACAATTTAACTATGAAAGAAATAGAAATTACTTGCAAAATATATGACAAATTAAAAGACGTTAAACAAATCTTGACTGTCAACAATTTTGTGCTGATTGATAAATTTTATCAAAAAGATTTATATTTTTCTAAATATTCTACAACAAAATTAATAAGGTTAAGCGCCAATTCATTAATTACAAATTCAATGTTGATTAGGAATTACAACAACCAAAAATACTCGCTTATTCATAAACATAAATTTACGGATAAAAAAGTAATTAGCGAAACAAAAATAAGTGAAAATTTATCTAACCCCAATAAAGTAATTCAAATATTTAGCAATATTGGGCTTAACAACTGGGCAACAATTGAAAATTTTTCATATGTTTATTCAAAAGATAAATTAGTTTTTATCTTACAAGACATTAAAGATCTAGGGCTTTTTATAGAATGTGAATTCGAAGCAAGTTATACTAAAAAAATATTCGAAATAAGACAAAGCATCATAAATACTCTAAAATCTTTAAACTTAAATTTCAGCAAAGAAACAAACTGCAACAAAGCTTATTTAATGCTACATAAAAAACCACTCTAAATTAGAGTGATTTTTATATTTTAAGTTATTGAATAAACAATCATCTACTATGTTGATATGGTATCTACGCAGTTATCTTTTTTTTTTGTTTTATCATCAACTTGGAACAATATACCTTTTCCAACTTGAATCGTTTCAATGCCTTCAATTGGATAAGTTAAAGTTGAAATTTTAACGCCGTTAACTTTAACAGCATTGCCTAAAATTAGTCTTCTAACAGCACTTTTTGATTCAAATTTTCCACTAGTCATAATGAGATCTATAATATTCAAATCACCTTTATCATCCAAGAAATCGTCTGTCACAACTAAAACAGGAGTATCTTTTGAAACTACATTTTTTTGATATGTAGAAACAAAGAAATTTTCTGCATTTTTAGCATCTTCTTTTGAGTGATACAATCCAACAACCTCTCTAGCCAATGCCATTTTTACATCTCTAGGATTAACTTTACCTTCTTCCAATATGTTTTTTATTTGAGCAATTTTGTCTGGATGTACGTCAGTTGTTAATGTAAAGTATGTAACTATTAAATCATCTGGAATTTTCATTAACTTTTCATACATAACATTCGCATCTTCATTAACGCCAACATAGTTCCCCAATGATTTGCTCATTTTTTCAACGCCATCAATACCAACCAACAAAGGAACAAACAATGCAACTTGTTGAGAAATACCATAATCTTTTTGTATATTTCTACCAAGCAACACATTGAATGTTTGGTCTCTTCCTCCCAATTCAATGTCCGCTTTACATACAACTGAATCATACGCTTGCATTAGTGGATAAAAGAATTCATGCATTGAAATTGGAGAATTTGACTTATATCGTTTAGCAAAGTCATCTCTTTCTAAAATACGCGCAACTGTTGCTTTGCTACATAAATTGATAATTTCCGGAAATTTCATTTCGCTGTACCAGTCGCTATTGTACAAAACTGTTGTTTTATCTTTTTGAATAATTTTAAAGATTTGCTGTACATATGTTTCGGCATTTTTTCTTACTTGTTCTTTAGATAATTGATTTCTGGTTTTTGATTTTCCTGAAGGATCACCAATCATACCTGTAAAATCGCCAATAATAATTGTAACTTTATGTCCCAAATCTTGCAACTGTTTAAGTTTTCTTAAAGCCACAGCATGTCCCAAATGTATATCAGGTGCTGAAGGATCCAAGCCGAATTTAATATTTAGAACTCTTCCTTCTTTGTGTACTTCATCAATTTTCGCTTTTAACGCGTCAACGTCTGGTAAATCTGCGCCCTTGATTAAAAATTGTAATGTTTCTTCTTTATTAAACATAATTTCTCCTATCTCATTATCTGCTGTTTATGATACCATCTATTTACAAATTTGTCAATAGATATTATAAATTTTGCATAATGTTATACCACGTGTCTTTGTTCTTTATTTCTCCATAAATTACTTTTCTATTTCTTTTATCAACCTTATACGCAGCACCACTACTTGAAATTAACATATAATTTTTAACTCTTGACTTTAAACTTTTCGCAACGATTTCAAAATCACATTTATTTTTGATTCCATTTATAGTTGAAACAACCTTCTTGAATTGGCTATCATTTATGTAAAACAAATCCTTATTTTTACTACCTCTAGGTCCAATTGGCATAAACTGAAACAACTGCCATTTTTTAATACCAACATCTTTAATTTTTTCAAATATATTTAAAATATCTTCATAGTTTTCTTTATGCACAACAGTATTTACACACACATTCAAGTTGTTTTCTACAAGACGTTTAATTATCTTAATTTGTTCATCAAACAAATCTGGACGACCAACTCTAAATTTATTAACAATCGCATTGTTTGATCCATCCAATGGAATACCTATCATTTTAATAGTTTTAAAATCTTCCAAATTCTTTAACTCAATTTGATTTTTATTGACGGTTTGACATTTGCATAAAAACGCAGTTCCAACTGTATCTAAATTAACATTTAATTTAAGATAATCTGCATGTTTTATTATTTTTTCTATATCTTTCATTGTTAATGGATCGCCGCCACTTATAGTTATTCTTTTTACTCCGTTTTGTCGCGAATACTCTAAAAACTCCAACATCTCGTTTGTTTCTAGCGGTGTTTCGTTAGTAAACTCATTATAGCACCCAGCACAAGTTATAAAACATTCCTTAGCCAAACAGAAATTGATTTTTTTATTTTTTGCCATGATCTATCTCCTTTTGGTATTTCTCTAAACATTTAATAATTTTATTTTTTATATCTGGATTATGATTCCTTTTATATAACTTTTGTAATATCTTGATTACTATTTTTTTATCCTTTACAAATTGTTTACTTTCGTCCAAATTTAGAATGTATATACCGCATAAAATATATATTAAATCGTCCGCATGTGTTGTATATTCATACTTCCTACATATTGAATCGTGTAAAAAATTATCCAAATACTCTAACTGTGTTATAGAAAAATTTATTATATTTTTTTTATTGTTTAAAGACATCATATTGGATATAACATCTGCATCCTTTAAAAGTTTTGTTAGATATATAACTTTCTTTTTATCTTCCAAAGACAGATCTTCAAACATATCATCTTGACTAAGACGATTTTCCCAATCTATATCACACTCATGATACTTGATAGGAAGTATATATTGTTCTTTCATTTTGTAGTCATGTTTTAAAATCTTATAACCTACAAAAGCATGGTTATTATCATTCAAAGGATGAACAAACCTACCTATATCATGCAACAGAAAGGTTTTATAACATTGTGTTGCCACACCAGAGTTAATTTGTTTCGCAATTTTTAGTATATAAAAACTGTGTTTTAGTTTGTTTTTATGATAAGGCGTTGCTAGCTTTCTACTTTTTAAAATCCTGTACTTGGTTTTTAATATTTTTTTCACTTGTCTATAATTCATATGTCTACCTATAAACAAAATCTACTGGTGCATACTTTAAATCTGTCAAATTTGAATTTATTTTATCAAAATCTATCTTGACATCATGAATTTTCTTTATAATATCTCTATATTCCTCTTCGGTTGCAATCGGTGATGTATTATAAATTTTCAAAGCACCTGTAGGCTTTGTAAAACCGTATGGTTTATAACTTTTAGAAAATGTGATTTTAAACGCTATTTTACCTTCTTCAAAAAGTTTAAGCGTATATAAATAAAACTGATGATTGTATTCTAAAAAGTCGAGCACTTCAGAATCACTCGTAGTCAAATAATCATTGTATCGTTTTGTAGAATTCGTTTTATGAATTACAAATAAACTTGCAAAGCCTAATGTATCATTATTAATCACTTCAAAATCACAGTAAGAGTTTATGTAGCTTCTTATTTTTTCACCACTTGAAAACAGCTTATAAATAAGCTCTTGAAAACCTTTTTTCCCAAAAGTTTCTAACGCCACAAAAGCTGAAACTGCTCCTGTTGCACTTCTTGATAATTCGAGAGTATGTTCAAATGGAGAATATTCTCCAAACTCAATATCTTCTATAGGAATGGTTTTCTTGTTTCCGATAGCATATAGTTCGTCCGAATTTTTGCACATATAAACACTTGACACATATGGACAAAATCCAGTTTTGTGAAAATCTGCACCAAACGAATCTGCATATTTGATATTTGAAATTCTATTTAGTTGCTCTTTTATTTTTTTTAATTCAATTTTTGACATTTTTAAATGATTTTTCTTAAAATCATAATCTTTAAAAACCAGCCAAGCCCAACCTATAACTGAATCTACATGCAGATGCGGTGTATAATCAAGCTTATATTCGCGAACTAATTTATCTCGTATGTTTGCAACCTTTTTAATGTCGTCAACTATCACTTCATTGGTCGTTCCTCCATTTATAATGATACACGGAACTATAACCTTTTCTTCAAAACATGAACGTAAATAGCATTCAAATCTTTCTAAATCTAATCTTCCGTCTTTATCTACAGGCAATCTATCACACGCATCTCGTCCCAAACCTAACCAGTCGCAAACTTCAATGTGGCAGGGATGTCCTTTCTCGTTTGAAATTATTTTTATAGAATGATTCGATACACCTTTTTTCGAAACATCGTCTATTACTTTATTCAAAGAAGATTTTACCGCATATAGAATTGTTCCTTTACCTCCAAATGAAAAAATTCCTTTAGCTTTTTTCCAATCATACCCAGCCAATTCAGCCAAATATTTAGATACAATCATTTCGGCCAATACTAAATATCCAGAAGGTTCATCTTGTGCAAAATTAGGATTATAATAATTTACATAACTAGACAAAGCAACACTATTTAAATTTGCAGGTGGTGTAATATTTATCATCGTTCCAGGATGTTCCCACACAACGCATCTTTGAAACATTTTAGACAAACTATCTGTAATGTTATCTATTTCCTGAGGATCTTCTTTAAAAGAATAGTTATTTAATATTTCTATATACTTTGTTTTTTTCCCACACAATATCGGTCGATCGTTTTGATATTGCATAACTTTGTTGTGTAAATTAGTAACTATAGGAATAGACTTGTCTAAAATTTTGGTTTTGTCTTTTAGAAACATATCATTGTAATTCATATTTCTCTCCCAAATATTTTTTAACTTTCTCATTAAGTTCTAAAATCGTTTTTTTATATTCTTTAAACTTGAATTTTTTTTGGTATTCCCAAACGTCAAAACTAAATATTGTAATGTTTAATCTATATCTATCTCTTAGTATATTATGGATTGGAAGCACCCAAAAATGTGTCGATGCAGGCTTGTATAAATGCTCTTCGTAATATGAATAAAAATCATCTACATATCCATTTTTTTTAATAAAATTTCCGATTTTGAAGACATACTGTAAACACTTTGAATATAACTCCAACGGCATTTCATTAAATGTTCTATACTTTTTTTTAGTAGCCACTATATACAATCCTGGCATTGCGATAGACGCATCCTGAGTTATTATTATGTCGCCATCTTCATAAACAGGTCTTAGCGATTCGTCTATTTCATTTTCATAACATTTCATAAACTCTGAACGAGATAGATTTTTATCGGCTAAAAACATCTGAAAGTTTTTAGAACCTCCTATACAGGTAAAAAACCTTTTGCCTTCTGGAGCCGCAATAGAAAATGATTCGACATCTTGAACATCATACTTTATCAAATCGTTATTTTGCATATAGAACCTCTTTTATATGCTCTAAAACCACGTTGTCAATATTTTCAACCGGTAAAAATTTAAATATATACTCTTTTAACTTTGGCTGATAATTATCAGGATCAATGCCCATAGCATTGAGTGTTTTTTCATAATAAGGTATGATATATTCCAAAAAATTGTCTTCACCTTCTAAATAAAACCCAACTTGATTTACTCCTATATACTTGAAGACATTTCTTATTTTGTTATGCAAGTAAGCTAAATCATTAATATCTTGTTCGGTAAAATCATTCTTTAACTTACTACTTTTAACACATAACATGTTAGGTGTTTTTACATCTTTTTTAACTATATCTATTGTGAAAATTTTATAACTTAACATTTGGTTTCTCCGCTTCATATATTTCAAAAACTGACTGAGCAAACTGCTTTACTATATCATCATTATTTATCAAAGGAAAATCAAATGACAATAAACAATGTTTTATATTATCCTGCATTCTAGAAATAAATATTTCTTTATCTTTTTGAATAAGGTCTGACAAATTGTCAATTCGCTCATTATTCTTTTCGACATATAAGATATCGAAAAAATTTAATAATTTGAGTAGACAATTATATTTGAAATCTTTATCATTTTCATAATTATCAACAACAAATTTAGAGAAATCTTTTAAAAATATTTCATATAAAAATTCGTTGTTTTTTCTGTAATAATAAGCGAAAACATCAAATAAGACATCCATGTACACATTAAACATATCAGAAATTAAATGTGCCATATCATGCGGCAATATACATACATGTTGACCGTTGATATTTTTTTCCGATTCCAAAACTATTTTTTCAACATTCTCTCTTAATTGTCTTATGCTGTCAGCTTGAAACAAAAGTTTATCTAGCATTATTTCATATTTGCACAATTTAGGCTCAATTAGATATTTGTTCATATTTAATACATCAAAGTATCTTTTTATATCTTGATTATTATAAAAATATCCCCAATTTAAAATTAAATTTGTCTGGTATTGCAAATTTAAATAATTTTCTATAGCTCTTTTTGAAAATATCACATCTTCCCAATCAATTAGATATATAAATTCATTAGTCAAAATTACATTTCTAGGTAAAAAACCTCTATACAATATATTTTTAGACATGAACAAGTTTAAAATAGCTTTAAATTCTTCGAATGTTAAGCTATAAGGATAATCGTCTGAGTACAACTTCTCTTGTAAAGAATTTCCGTGATACTCGGTTATAATATAAGATGTATTATCAATAACAATCAGTTTTGGAACAACTACTATCAATTCTCTGCCATGTATTTGTTTCTTATTTATTTTACCTTTCACTTTAGAAGCAAATTTAACTTCTTCTTTGCCATCTTTAGCGCTGCTAGTCTTTACTAAATATGTTTTATTACCAAATCTAAATATTCGGAATCTATTTTTAACATCTATCAACTCGGAATTTAATGTAAAGCCATACCCCTGTGCCGAAAAAGCGATTTGAACTGCCTCTTTCAAATTCTTTGCATCAATAGGTTTGACAAAACAAGTTGTTGTTTTTTCATTAAGTTTCACCATGTGTATTCTCCTAAATATCACATTTCATTTTTATCAAAATATTGTTTTATTTTTTTGTTTGCTTCAATAATCTTAAGCTTATTTTCTTTAAATTCATATTTGTTTAGATATTTGTTAAGTTGAAAATCGTAAAGCTTTTGTTGTAATGTTTTTGAATCATATTTAGGCATAACCCAAAAATGCACATTATTTGAATTTGTATTTTTTTCCTCGTAGTAAATATTAACATGCTCAATCTTCAACACATCGCGCATTGCCGCCCTTAGTTTGTACAGTAAACTTTGAGCTTTAATATATAAATCTTCTGGTATTTTATCTAATGAAATATACTGTTTAGTAAATGATAATATATAAAAACCTGGCAGTGCAAACGAGTTATCTTGTGTTATAAGAATTCCATCTTTATCATAAACTGGCAGTAGCGATTCATGAATTACATATGGATAATTTTGATTAAAGTCACATCTTGCCAAATCAAAAGGAACTATATAACATCTATAGTTTTTATAGCCACCCAGATAATCCAAATATCTAAAGCCATTTTTGCACTTAGGTAAATTCTTTAAATCATCAACATCAATATATTCATATGGACAAACCTTGTCCATGTATGTAAATATTTCTTTGCCTGATTTAATGTTTTTAATTTTTCCGTAATTATTTGCCTTGGCATATTGAAGTGACAAAATTCCTATATCCTCCACCTGTTTACACATTTCATATTTATCATCAATAAATAACATTACACCATAACGGCTACATACTTCTGCTTTATTTTTTGCACCAAATATAATTCTGTGATAACTTATATCATTATTCTTTAACCATTTATGTGTTATTTTTCTTACATTTGCATTATTAGGGCGTGAAGTTATAAATATAACTTTATGACCTTCCTCATAAATTTTATTCAATACATCTTTCCAATCTAAATAAAGTTCAGCTTTTTCTAAACTTTTATTATAAAACATTTTTAAAAGCTTTTCCTTTTGTTTTTCATTTATTTGATATCTATCACATAGGTCATATTCTTTATTAAACTCGGTCAAAGCTGTGTTTTCAACAATCATACTATTAAGAATTTCATTAGTATTACACAATGTATCATCAATATCTATACCTATTGTCATTTTATCTCCTTTCGAAATATTTTATCAAAAGTTTTTTGGCAAGTTCTGTGTTAACATAAGCTAGCCATTTTAATTCTGCATTGTATATTATTTCATCTTTGTTGTTGCGTTCAACCACTATCTCAACTTGGTCGTTTTTATAAAGTTTTGTATATGGTGGTTGTTTTGTTTTACTACCATTGATTATTGCATATTTAAAACCAAATCCAATGTCTTGGTGAATTTTAAATGCAAAATCTAAAACTGTACTATTCTTTGGAATAAATTTAACTTCTCCAGACCTCGTTCTTACTCGAATTAAATCCTGCTCTAAATCATGAATATTTTCATCATCTAATAAAACTGTTGTTTTATAATCTAATGTTCCGTTGCGTTGTTTGTAATATTCTTCTTTTCGCATTATGTACAAATTGTATTTGTTTTTATTGTCATCTTCCAATAAGAAAAGTGGTCTATTTGTAAATCCTCCCATTCTTGCATCTAGGATATTCAAACCTTCGTTTTTTGAAAGCACATTAATTATTTTATGAGTAATTTCAGTTTGATCCCCAATATTAAACAGCAAATATATATTGTAATTTGGTGCTTTGATTATTTGACTTTGGGTTATCTTTTGAAGAGTTACATTTCTATTTTCTTTTTGAATATCTTCAAAAACTTTATACTCTCTAATATCTTTTATTTTTACTTCTGATATAAATGAGGAAAATGAGTTTTTTAAATAATTATACAAAGTTTCGATATTGTTTTGATTTGAAGAGTGATAATAATTATATTCATCTAGATATTTTTGAACAACATCGGCATTTGTTATCTTAAAACATTCATTTTTTAAAGCTCTATAAAAATACTCTGACTTTAAAATTTTAGCAATTGGAATCACCCATTTCTCAGTTTCTTTTACTTTTTCCAATTGTTTGCTATATTCAAAGATAGAGATTGTTCTTAAATTATGTAATCTATCCGCAAACTTTATAGCAAATCCAGACGGATTATTTTTACCAATAGAAATTAACTTTTTGAAAGTTTGTTCTTCTCTTGAAGACTTTTCAAAATTAACATCTTCAAATATATCTTCTTCATCAAATACATATTTTGTTTTATCTATTGCACTTACACAATCAACAAGATTAAAAACTACTTTGTTAAAATCTTGTACCATCTCAAATTTTGTATAATTACAATCTTCTATTGTATCATGCAACAATGCCGCTGCTATAACATTTGTGTCAAAGCCAAGCTTAGCCAAAATTATTGCGACTTCTATTGGATGAGAGATGTAAGGAGTGCCATCTTTCCTAAGTTGTTCTCTGTGTAACTCATAAGCTTTTTCATATGCTGCTTCAATAAAATTTTTATCCAAATTATTTTCTTCTGCAATTCTCAATAATTCATTTATTTTATTTTGCACAGAATAATTATTTTTTTCAAAATAATTGTTTTTAACAAAATCAACCATCTACTCCCTCCTTTATGAGTTTGTAGATAGCATCATCCTCTTTGTTAGAAATTTTTGCAAATCTAAACATATTAGCATCAAGAATATTTTGAAAATGATATTCAAGCTTGTTTTTTATAATTGCTTGTTTTTGTTCATCTGTTAGTTCTAAAGCAATCTCACTTTTATCTATATAAATTCGTTTTAACAAATCAATCATATCAACGCAAGCTTCGCCCATATCTATTTTGTAATCATCTAGCCTTAAACATTTGTAAATTTCACCTTCTGGCATGTCTAAAATTTTTCGTGATATAATCACATATTGAATACAGGGATTATGTTCTCTACCTCTTGCAACCGAATTGATTGTCCCTACACCACCCATATACTCAACATTTTTTGAAGGCGGATTGTTCAAAATAATTGAAACTTTATCACCATTTAAGTTATTACTAATATTTATAAAAATACTTAAATCATTATTTGAAATATTTCCGTAGTAAACATTTCCATATTGCTCATGTTTTTGAGTGATTTCTTGCGAATTTTTGATTGTGTTTATTTCTTTCAATCTTTTAACAACCGTCCATCTATCACTAGAAAACGAAGCTATAACTTGCACATCATTATCTAATTCCTTTTCTTTGTATATGCTTATAATTCCATAATTCAGTACGTTCTTTAATGAATTGTGAACCTCACCTTTATATGAATTGTTATTATAATAATAAACAATATAATTACCAATGAACTTATCATTTGAAGTTTTGTTCTCAATTTCAAAATCTGAAAACAAAAAATCGTCCACACAAATTCCAAATGCATCCTTTAACGCGATTAAAAAGTGTATAGACGGTTCACTGTTTTTTGTTAAATAATTGTTAATACTAGATTGAGAGAATCCTGTTTTATCAGCAATATGTTTTTGAGTATATTGCTTTGACAACTTTTTAAGGTTTTCTCGAAACATATTTTTCATACAATCCACCTCGAATTGTTAAGATTATATATACTTTAACATAATTTGTCAATAATTTATATGCAATAAAATAATTTTATTTATCATTATTATGAATTAAATATACTCAATATAATGATTTTTAATTTATTATTTTATTGATTTTGTAGATTTTATTTTGATTACAAACAACCAACCTCTTGAGAATCGTTTGAACTAGAATCAGCCTATTTTGTAATCTCTAACATTAAACTAATCTTTTGAACTATCGCTCAATCCCCTTTTCTTAGCAATTTCAGCAATTGATAAATATTAAATATTGCAACATCTTAATATTTAATATTTTTATCACATGCCAATATCGGCAAAAAGTCATGCAAATTGTTGTGTTGTTTTTACCGATAAACATAAGATAAAAATAAAAATCCACAGGGTAAATTTGCCGTGGATTGAGTGTTTTGAATGTAAATTCTAAATTTTGGTAAGTCGAGGAATCGGTAATGAGAAAAGTTGTCTACAATACTCGTTTTTTGGGGGACGTGTTCTACTTTAAGCACTTCAAATCCCTCACTCTCCGCCACTATGTACCCAACTGAACACTTTTGTTTAGTTGGGTCTTTTTATTATTTTCTTACATCATTTAGCATTTTACCATCAAAAGATGTTCTTTTTATTGATATTTAATAATGTATAGGCATCAAATGTATAATTTTTTCATAATAAAACAAAATTCCGAAACTATTTTTTAATAAGAAAAATACGCAACCTAGTGTTTTTATAGGGTGCGTACAGTTCTCTAATGGCGGAGCAACTGCTATATAATCCTAATACAAAAGTTTTCATTGGTGTTGGGTGGGTTAGGATTACAATAAGTCATTTGCGTCAACATTAAAACCCGCAGTTTTCATATCTTTTACTAATTTATTTTTCCAACCACCTTCTTCTCCGTCATATATATTATAAACAACTCCCATAATATCCGAAGGAACTTCAATATTACCAGATTTTAAAACAAAAACTTTACTCCTACCTAATTTACCTAAAAAATACCCTAGTTCCATAATAACATTTTGTCTCGCCCTAAAATTATATTTGGTTTCATTCTTAGCTTTGCCTAAATCGTCATCTGTTAAAAGAACAATTGCATATGTGGCTGTATTTGCTAATTCTTCAAATTTTTCAATTATAGTGTTTCCACCATTAGCATTTTCATGCAAAATGATTGGATTAAACTTAAGCTTTGATATAGTTCTAGCAACGGATTGTTTAATTTCTCCATTATGCCCATGGACAATAAATACGTTTTCGTTTAATTTTGTTATTGAATTTGTTGCTGTTTGTTTAACTACCACTTTTTTTCGTTCGGAATTAGTGTCAATCATGGCACATATTTCAAGAATTTTAAATACTTGATGGTTTAATAATTGATTTAATTCATCTAAAATTTTATCACTTTCAGAAGAACCATAAAGATTAAAGCTGAAGGGACTTTGTTTTTTCACCTGATCATTATATTTTCCTACTTTATCATTAATTTTGGTTTCAATTTCGGAATGAAATAGTTCAATGCTTTTTATATGTTCATCTTCAACAAACGTTTTTTTCGCCAATTGTTGAATTTCACTAATCCATAATGATATTTTTGCTCGTCTACCATTAAAATCCTTATCAGCCTTTGCCAATTTTAGACCTTCAAGTTTTATTGTCTCATAATCAAATTCTTTCATATTTTCTCCTTTGAATGTTCTTGCATTATATCACAAAATAGTTTATAAATCAAGATAAAGGAAAAGAATAACTATATCTCAAGTTCTTCTCATGGATTTATTGATTGTTTTACAAATTGGTATAAACTGCATTTGCGTAAGTTTAGAAAAGCCACCGTTTGTTACGCAAAGATTTTTAAATCATGAGCAAGAAGAAAAGATATTTTATATTTATTATAAAATAAAATGAATTCACTAATTTTAAGATTTTTTAATTAGAACATAATCATTAATTAAAAAAATAAAGGGCACCAAAGAATATTTGGTATCTTAAAAGATCAATTTAATGTATAAATAGATTTTAACAAAAGCTTTAAATCAATGTATCAAATTACTTTTGTAGTGTACCCCTTCTTATATTTCTTTGCCTTTTGAGTGTCTTTTGTAGCATAGTTTTCGTAGGAGTAAACGGAAGTAAATATTGCTGAAACAATTTAATACTGTAATCGTATAAAGTTCATAAGACTAGGTTTTTAACCTGGTCTTTTTTTTATTGCAATCAAGAAAATTTTAATACAATATTTTCTTCTTTTTCGTTGACTCCTACTAAAAAATTAAAAGTAAAATAAACTTTTTACCAAACTATGCTACTTCGCCACTTTCGCCAAAAGGCAAATAAACATAAGGAGGTTAATAGTATGAAAAAAGAAAATGAAAAGTATTCACTAAGTAAAATGTACCTTAAAGAGTTTTCGCTAGTTAATAGTGAATACGATATCACTTTCAATATCGTAGATATTGACATCGATAGAATGACTATTAATGTTGTTATTACAGATCAGGGCAAAATCAGTGTCAATAAATACGATTTGAAAAAAGATAAAAACGAAAATCTTTTCTTTGAGTATGGTCATCTACTCGAAAAAATCAATATTGATGACTTTGAAACAATTAATGATTAAAAGGAGTTTAAAATGAAATTAACATTACAAAACATTAAAAGTATTAAACAAAAAACTACCAGCTTATTAACTAAAAGAGTTTGCAATTATGTTATTGAAAATTGGACTAGCTATGATAACAAAAAAGCAATGTTTACTGATGTGCTTAACTATGGTTGTCAATCTGGAATAGTAAGTGATCTTATTTATTATTCTGACACTGTAAAATTTTACAATAAATATAAAGATGAAATAAATGAATTACTTTATTGCATAAGTGCAGATTGTGGAATCTTCGATTTATCTCAATTGTTTGGAGATAATTGGGACAAAGAAGATCCATTAGCAAACGAAACATCTAACCAAAATTTACTTGCCTGGTTTGGATTTGAAGAAACATTAAGAAATATTGGAATGCAATTTGAAGAATTGCAAGATTGTATTTAAGGAGATTAAAATATGGAAAATTTAAGATTAGAACAAAAACAAGAAGCTATTGAGCGTATGAAAATGTTAGATATTTACGCACAAGCAATTAAAGAATTTGAAAAAGAAGATGTCATCAATGTTAGCGAACATGGTGGCATTTTATTTTGGCTTGATGATGAACAACATGCAATGGTTAAAAATTTTGAAGAAAAATACAATGCTACTGTCTATCATGTAATACATAATTATACTGAATTTGGCGAACTTTACTCTCTACTCTATGTTTCACAACATAAAGAAGAGTGGGATTACGATAAAGATGATATAAGACATCATTGTGCTTTTGTCTATGTTATCAATAAAGATGAAGAGTCATTCTCCGAATTTGGCTCAATAGGAATAAAATCTCAATTTGGAGGTATTGTTAGAACATGTTAGAAAAAGAAATTATTTATATGGTACAACTTGACTACTCTACTGATGATTGTAATGGAATAGATAACTATTTGTTCAATACAAAAGAAAAGGCATTAGATAAATTTTACTCATTAATCAAACTTGAAAAAGAATACTACAAGAAAGAATATTCTTACATTGATGATTTTGAATTAGATACTAACATTGAAGATAAAGATGCAAATGAATATTGGTGGAACTATACTTGTCAAACAAACTATTACTTACATACTTTTATAGACTTGAAAATTATGGAGGTTAATTAATATGGCTAATTTAAACACATTAAGACAATATATAAATTATGAATTCTCAACTGGTTGTTACACTGGAAATGACTATAAAACATTTCAAACTAAGTATATAAACTTTTTTAAAGCAATTTGCAAAGATAATAATTGGTGTCTAATAAAAGTAAACAAAAATCACTATTGCTTTTCTGCTTTTATAAAAGGTGGAACTGAAAACAAATATGTATATATTTCAATTAGTGATGTTAGATATTTTAACAATGATTGGTATAATCACATACTTATTAGAACCGCAAAAAATGAAGTTGATTACAAAGGTGGTTTTAATCACTATACCACACTTGAAAAACTAGAAGGCAAAATTTGTGAACTACTTAAAGAACTACCTTTTTAGGAGGAAATTATGATTACTTTAAATCTTGAGACTAAAAACAAAGAACAAGAGATTATAAAAGCGTATTTGGAAGAAAATGCAAGTGATATTTTTGCAGACAAAATCAATAATGGTGTTAAAATTCAAAAAGATAATAAAACCCTAATCAATAAGAAAACACTTGATACTTTTATGAAATATGCTTGTGAAGAAGCAAGAAAACTCGCTAGTAAAGGCACAAATTTTGCTTGTATTGAAGATAAAACTGTCTTTGGTTGGGCTATTCATTATTTTGAAGAAGACTCAATCGAAGGCATTTTTTATAATGAAGATGGAACTGAATATAAAAATGAAATATCTACTTCACCTAAAATAGAAAAATCAGTAAAACCTAAACCAGAAAACAAACAAGCGACATTGTTTGATTTAATGGACTTATCCACAAATAAAGAAGAAAGTGTTGAAAATATTAATGAAGAATTAGAAGATGATGAAATTATTAATGAAGATAATGAAATAATCGATTATGAAATAGGTGAAATAAAACAAGAAACTAATTTGCCTACTGATATTATAGATATTCATAATCAAAGTTTCGATAAATTTTTACTTAAAACAATATCTTCATTATTCGATGGAAAAATCAAATTAAAATAGGAGGAAATTATGATTACAGAAGAAGACATTAAACCTATCCCAAAATATATATTAGAAAAGATAAAATCAAAAGATAAAAAGTTGAACCCTACTCCAAATGGGAATACTCGTTTTTACAAATATTACACTCAATACAAAAGAGAATTATGTGAAGTAATTGTAGCAACTCGAAATCATTATAAAAAGTGGTATTGCAAACAAGTAGTTGTACATGGGATTAATACAGACAAAGTATATTTACAAGACATAATGCTTACAATGGGCTATTACAAAGTTGGTTGGTATAGAGAAGGCATTTCTAAATCTAAAAATTACAATGATTATGATTGGGGTTATAATGATGCAAAGTATTTCAATATGTA
>DWVI01000003.1 GCA_019120295.1 Candidatus Onthoplasma faecipullorum
ATAATAATAAAAAAATCAATAAAATATAAAAAAATCAATATAAAATCTAATTTTTTATAAAAATTATCTATTTTTTTAAATTTAAAATATTTTTTAAATAAAATTTTTTAGTAAAGTTTATTAAAATTTAAATAGCCAGCGCCTTCTGTGTCAATGTCACCTGTGATTTTTGTGCAGTGGGAGAGAAGAAACTTTTTGATTTGGACGTTGGTTATGTTGTTCCATCTAGACTTTATATTTGCGCAAATTCCAGCAACAATTGGAGTGGCAACACTTGTTCCGCTCATATTTGTGTATGGTGGAGTTGAATTTTGGCATGATGTGATATTAACAGCAGGCGCGAGCAAATCAGGTTTATGCCCATAAATTGTTGGACCACGGCTTGAAAAATCGGCAACTTTAAGCGAGTTTGTGTCAAGTCCGCCAACTGTGATTATGTATGGATTATTTCCAGGAGATTTGATTGTTTGCTTGTTTGGTCCGCTATTTCCAGCCGCTGCAACCACAGTTATTCCGCGTTTCCAAAGCGCTTCTGCACCACTTGAAAGCGGGTCAAGATTTACGTCAACATCTGCGCCGAAACTCATACACACAATCGAAATATTTAGCGCCTTATGGTTTTCATACACCCATTGCATCGCGTCCAAAATAACGTTTGAATTGCTAGAACCTTTTTCACCTAATGCTTTTATTGAAATTATATTTGAGAGTGGTGAAAAACCCATAAATTCCTTATTAAAAATTCCAGCACCAGACGCAATTCCTGCAACAAAAGTTCCGTGACCATTGTCGTCATACGGCGCTTTTTCCTTATTGATTAAATCAATAAATTTTATTATCCTATTTTTTGGCAACACAAAATCTAGGTGTGGATAAATGCCTGTGTCAATAAAACAAATTGTTTGATTTTGACCTAAAAATCTGTTTTCAGTGAACTCATTCGAATGAATTATATTGTTTTCTAATCGTTCAATATTTACAATGTCGTTGGGGTATATGTAATCAACAAATTCTTGGTTGGATAATATGTTTAAATCTTCTCTATCCGCATTTAGCATAAGGCAATTATTAAACCTATAAGGCACGTAATTATATTTATTCACGCGCAAAAATTCTTTCATTTTAGAAAAATTGTTGCACGAAAGAATTATGGTGTCTGTTTTACCTGCACCTAACACGGACACTTTATTTAATAAATTAGGGCTTATTTTATTTTTGTTCATCAATTTGCTTTATAAGTTGACTTAAATATTCCTGCTGTTCACGGTTTAAAAAAGGTGCGAGCGTTGATTGCATACTATTTAATGTTGCACTATCTAATTTACCTTCTTTTTTTAGTTTGCTTGCTTCACTAAAAAGAGTGCTCATCAATTGGTTGTTATCCATATCTTTGTACTTGTTAATCATGTCTGAATACTCATTGGCTTTATCAATATTTTCGTCAATTATTTTTTTGTTTTCATTGCTAAATGACCTAAAATCTCTCATACACCTTTTTATGAAACTATATAAATATTTGTTAACATTTTTATTGATAAATTTTTACTTATTCCTATCTTTATCATAATAAAAATATAAAAAATTTTATGAAACAAATAAATTTATCATAATTTAAAAAATAAAACGCTAATTTTAATTTTTTTAACATTTATATTTTATTTATCATATAAAAATGTATGGATTTTGGAGATAACACTAACGCATTGTTCCCTGAGCCAAATGCGTACATTCAAAATTTCAATAGAAGCGAAAAAGAACAAAAAAAAGTGGTCTTTCAAGAGCCTTACGATAGACTACCCACTTTTTACATAGACAACGATTTTAGAAAAGGCGATTGCGATTGCATTCCAAAACCTAAAAAGCACGATAATTCAAATTATCAAAACCCATTTCCGTTTGATCTAAAAAATTTATTGCCACTTTTGTCAGGTTTGGGCGGTAATTCAGGCGGTGGACTTAGTAATATTTTATCAAGTTTATCAAACGGTGGATTATCCAATTTAACATCATTATTTTCAGGCAACTCGCAAAGCAATGCACAAAGTCAAAATAATCAGACAGAGACTTACGACAACTCACAAAACTTCAACAACATATTAAGTTCATTAGGTGGAAATGGTTTAGGAAATATATTAGACCTATTTAAAAACATTTCAAATAACTCACAAAAATCAAAAGCAAAAACTATGAAATCTAGCGACATAATTATAAAAGATTATAAACGCATAGATTAAAAAATGTTAAGCGAGCACGTGCTTAATATTTTTCTTTTCGCTGTGGCGGTAGAGTACAAGTTTTCTTCCAATGGTTGTCACCACATCGGCGCCAAGTTTAACAGCAATTTCAGTTAGTTCAAATTCTGTTGGAATTTCAACGCTTTCTTGTAGCGAGATTTTAACTAGTTCGTGGTTAAAAAGTTCTTCTTCAATTTGTTTTAACACGTTTTCTGTAAAACCGTCTTTTCCAACCCAAACAGTAGGTTTAAGGGTGGATGCAATTGAGCGCAACTTTATTCTATCTTTTTTCGTTATCATACTTTCTCCCTTTAATTTTCCTTTAAAATTTTTAAAATTAACAATAAATTTATAAAAAATTTTAAATTTTTAGATATTTTTAATAAAATTTCAAATTTTTTGCTTTTTATATTATATTTATAATTGTTACTAATTGTATTTTTATAATGAAATTATTAGAAATAAATTTCATATTGTAGGCTTCCAAACACTACCGTGTCGCCGTCAACTACGCCTGCATCTTTTAGTTTGTCCATAATTCCGTCCTTTTCAAGACGCATTTGGAAATAGGCGAGTGATTGGCTATCATTAAACACAATTCCACGTTGAAGATTATCAAGGTATCCACCAGACAGTTCAAAAACGTGTGGCGCAAGTTGGTCAATTTTAACACTAGTTGTGTCCTTAATCGCAAGTTCAGTTTGCTCAACTGGAATAGGTTCAGATTTTGGTAGGGTTTTTAATTTTTCATAAATCGTTTTAACAAGTTCGTCCACATTTTTTCTAGTTATAGAACTTATTGGCACGATTGTAACTTTATCTTTGATTTTTGATTTGAAGTATTTTATTTTTTCGTCAATATTGTCGATTAAATCAAGTTTTGTAAACACTACAATTTGTGGAAGAGTAGAAAGCCTTTCGTTATATTTTTTAAGTTCGTTGTTGATTGTTTTATAATCTTCAACAATATCGTTTCCATAGTAACCAGATGCGTCAATCACATGCACAACAAGCCTTGTTCGCTCGATGTGCGCTAAAAATTCATACCCAAGCCCAGCACCTTCACTTGCACCGTCAATAAGCCCTGGGATATCTGCCACAACAAAACTATCATCATAAAACTTAACAACTCCAAGGTTGGGGGTTAGAGTTGTAAACTCGTAGTCCGCAATTTTTGGTTTTGCGTTTGAAATAACACTAAGAAGTGTAGATTTTCCAACATTTGGTTTTCCAACTAGTGCCACATCGGCAATAGTTTTAAGTTCCAAAGTAACTTTATAAGTTTTTGTAACTTCACCAAGTTGGCTAAATCTTGGAGATTGGCGAGTAGGGGATTTAAAGAAATTGTTTCCTTTGCCACCGCGTCCGCCTTTGAGTGCAAGATAGGTTTGACCGTCTTCAATAAGGTCTGCTAATACCTGATTTGTGCTAGCGTCTTTTATAACAGTGCCACACGGCACTTGAATATATAAATCTTTACCATTTTTACCCGACTGTAATTTTCCAGCACCGCCCGAACCGTTTTCTGCTTCAAACTTTTTTTCATATTGGAAATCAAGAAGCGTGTTTTTATTTTTATTTGCAACAAAAATTATGCTTCCGCCATTACCGCCGTCGCCACCGTCTGGGCCACCTTTTTCAACATATTTTTCGCGATGAAAACTAACTTTACCGCTTCCGCCGTTGCCTGATTTTATTGAGATTGTAACTTTATCTAAATTCATAAAAATTTTCCTTTTTGCTTATTTTTTTGTAAATTTTATAAAAATTTGCTTATTTTTTATTAAAAACTCAATAATTTTTTAAATTTTTAATAGTTTTTTATAATTTTTAAATATTTTATTTGATAAATTAAAATAATTATTTAGCACTATGTAATTTTTTATAATAAACGCAAACATCTTTTAAATCGCACGTTTCGCAATATGGGTGAATTGCTTTGCAGTGCTCACGCCCAAACCAAATCATTTGGTGGTGAAACTTTGTTCTCTGATTTTTTGGAACAATTTTTAACAAATTCATTTCACATTCATAAGGTGTAGATTTTTCGCTTGCTAAACCAAGGCGTTTTGACACTCTATGCACATGTGTATCCACAGCAATTGTTTGCCCACCAAACGCATTTGCAATCACAACATTTGCAGTTTTTCTACCAACACCTTTTAACTTTGTTAATTCTTCCATACTGCTTGGCACAACGCCATTATATTTTTTAACTAAATCGGCACTTGTTTCCATTATTGCTTTTGATTTGGTGTTGTAAAACCCACAAGGGTGTATTATTTCTTTTAATTTATCGATGCCTAAATCGAGCATTTTTTGCGGAGTGTTAGCAAACGCAAAAAGTTTAGGTGTAACTTGGTTAACGCGCTTATCCGTGCACTGAGCAGAAAGAATAACCGCAACTAACAACTCATATGGGTTAGAAAAATTGAGAGCACATTCTGGTGCTGGGTAAAGTTCGTCAAGGTATGATAGTATACGGTCAATTTTTTTCATAAAATTAGTTTAACAAAAAAAATATAATTAGTCAAGATAATTGTTTTCAACTAATCATATTCTAGTATAATTATATAAGATTGTTTTAAATTTTTTAAAATTATTTACTATTTTTAAACTGCAAAAATATTGGTAGATTTATTTAATAAGTAAATTCAATTTTTAATAAATTCTTTCAATGCGTTCACTTGTGTTTATGCGAGTGTATAAAAACACGCCGTCAAAACCACTTATTTTTGATTGTTGTAAGATATTTATAACATCTTTTAAAAATCTATAATCTGTTTTAACACATAAACCACAACTAACGCTAACCGCACGTGGTGTGCTTACAGTTCTAGAAGGTATTGAATAATTTGATAAAATTTTTGCAAAAGTTAAAACGCTATTCCTTGAATTGAACGAAATTAAAATGTATTTCATATTTTTTCCTTAAAGTAAAATCTTAATATTTAATTCCCATTGCAAGTTTGTATGCAATTTCTAATATATTAAGACAAATTTAACGTTTAAAATTAAGTTAGTATATAGGGGTTTCCTATATAACAATATATTTAAAATTTGAATATTATGTTATATGATTTACTTAGACAATGCAGCCACAAGTTTTAATAAACCAAATGAAGTTAAACGTAGTGTAATTAACGCCATAAACACATTAACTGCAAACCCCGGTAGGAGCGGACATGATTTAAGTTTAAAAGCAGGTCAAATGGTGTTTGAAACACGCGAATTACTAAAAGATTTTTTCCATGCAAAAATGTATGATGTTATATTTACAAAAAATTGCACAGAAGCACTTAACCTTGCAATTTTTGGGTCTTTACATGAAGGTGACCACGTGATTACAACCGCGTACGAACACAATTCTGTTTTGCGACCATTATTTAAACTAAAAGAAAAAGGTGTTTTTGTAACAATTCTAGATTGTGATTTAGTAAACTTACCAAAAGAGATTGAAAAAGAAATAAAACCTAACACAAAACTTATAATTACTACCGCTGTATCCAATGTTACAGGCGATGTAACGCATATAAAAGAAATAGGAAAGATTGCTAAAAAGCAAAAAATTTTGTATTTGGTGGACGGCGCCCAGTCCAGCGGACATATTGATATAAATTTAACCGAATGCAATATTGATATGTATGCATTCGCAGGGCATAAAGGTCTACTTTCAATTACAGGCGTTGGCGGACTAATTGTTAAAGACATAAAAAAATTAAAACCAATTATTTTTGGCGGAACAGGGACAAATAGTGAAAGTTTAATTCAGCCAAATGACACGGTTGAAGGCTTTGAAAGTGGAACAATTCCAACAATTCCTATTGCGAGTTTGAATGCAGGAATTAAATTTTTAACAAAAAATTTTTCAAAAATTACAAAATATGAAGCAAATTTATCAAAATTTTTATATAATTCCTTAAAAAAATTGAAATTTTTAAAAATTTATTCAAATGAATTGTCAAATAATGTGTTTAGTTTTAATGTTTTAGACTTATCTAGTACACTTGTTGCAGATATATTAAATGAAGATTACAAAATTTGCGTTCGTGCTGGTCTTCATTGTGCGCCGCTTATTCATAAAAAGTTAGGCACACTTAAAAGTGGTGCAGTGCGAGTTTCAATAGATTTTTTCAATACCGCTAACGATATAAATAAACTTATATCCGCTTTAACAAATATTGCTAATCATTAAATTTTGGCAGTAATTTACAGATTATACTAAATAGTAGCAACACACTACCAAAAACAATGTAGTAGTAATGGTATGGCAAAATGATGCTACTAAAAATTAAAATTAGCCCGCAAAAGAAATAGGATTTGCTTTTACTTGGCACAAAAAACTCACGCAAAATATCTTTAAACTTTGGCTTACTGATATTTTTTGCAAGCATTTCAGTGTTGGGGAACACACTCGTTTCAACAAACATTTTATATAGTTTTTCTTTATTGATAATCTCGATTGATTTATTTGCGTAAATGTTAGAATTTATATATTCGCTACTAACACAAATTACATCATAACAATCGGCATTTGTGGCATTTTCGTCAAGTAAGTTGAGTAGAGTGCGTTGGTCAACTTTGTCAAAATGAGTGGCGAGTATTATTTGGTGTTGCTTGTTATCTTTTTCGTAAAATAACACGCCTTTTTTAATTTTTGTTTGGTGGCTAATTGAGTAAATTTTGTTTAACAAATTCAATTTTTCTTCTTTACTTGATAATTTAAATGCTAAAAACATATCATCTATCTTTTCATTATTGACTTTTATGTTGTTTATCTTTGTTTGTTTTTTGTTTATGAAAAAATATATAATGTTTATGAGTGCAATGCTGGTTATGGTGGCTAAAATAAAACTTGTCCAAAGTGAACGCATGTAAAAATTTATCCACGCAAAAACAAGTAGAAAAAGTGTAACCGTTACAAAAATTTTATCAATCAAATTCACAATTTTAAATTTGGACATATCATAATTATTTCAAAATTTATAAAAATTAAACAAAAAACATTGATAAATGGAGAAAAATCATAAAAATTATTTAAAAATAATAAATTTTTTATATCTATTTTAATTTTTGTTTTTTTGCAATTTAGTTTAGATGTTAAATCTTAAATATAATATTCTTTTTTATTTGACAAATTATTTATGGTTAAGTATAATTAAAATATATAAATCGGGGGAATAATGTTAAAGGAATTAATTGTAAAGAAGGCAAAGGGCGGACATCTAAACATTGAAGAATGTTATTATGTTGTAGATTGTTTAATGAAAAATAAGTTAGATGCGGACAATATGAAGTTTTTCATAAGCCTTGCCACATTTGGAATGAGCAAAAGAGAAGTATTATACATGACGCTTGCACTTCGTGATAGCGGTAAGGTTTTAGATTTCAACTATACCATACTTGAAAAACATTCAACAGGTGGAATAGCGGACGCAACAAGCGTTGTGCTTATTCCTTTGATTGCAAGCCTTGGATATAAAATTGTTAAAAACACTGCTCGTTCATTGGTGTACACAAATGGTAGTAGTGATAGATTTGGTGCTATTCCTAATTTTAATGTGGTGCTAGACGATGAAGAAATTAAGGAAGTGTTAGATAAAACTAACGCTTGCATTTTATCACACAAGGGTGAGATGTGCCCAGCGGATAAAATATTGTATGATTTGCTTGAAAAATGTGGGTTGGAAGAAAATATCAACTTCCTTGCAATGTCTATTGCATGCAAAAAACTTGCTAGTGGACCTAAAATGGTGCTAGTTGATGTAAAATATGGTGAAGCCTCAATTGTTAAAAAATATCGTCAAGCGAAAAAATTGGCAAGGCTATTAAAGTATATATTTAAAAATTGTGGTACAAAATCAACCATTGTTATAACCAACACAACACAACCGTTCGGTGAAGGTGTTGGAAACGCCATTGAAGTTGTGGACGCTATCAGTGTGTTGCAAGGTAAACATTGTTTGCTTCGTGATATTTGTGTTAGATATGCATACGAAATGATTTCAAAACTTAACGAAAAATTACCAAAACAAGATATTTATGACATGATTGAAGCAGCACTAGATAATGGAACTGCATACAATAAACTTTTGGAAATAACAAAGGCTCAGGGCGGTGACGAACGCGCCATCGTGGATGGAAGATTATTTAAACCATATAATACAATCAATTTCCTAGCGACTAAACCTGGTTATGTTGGCGCTATAAATGTTTTGTTGCTTGGTGAACTTATTAGAAGATTGTGCGCAGATTCACATGATTCAAACATTGGTGCTGTGCTTCGCGTTAAGATTGGTGACTATGTTGAGAAAAACGATATAATTCTAACTTTCTATTACAAGAATAAGGAAGATTTGGATAAATATAGCGAAGCAATTTCTAGATGTGTGCATCTCACAGATGTAAAAATAAGAAAACCAAAAGTTATAAGAAAGGTTATAAAATGATAAAAACTGTTAAATTGAAAGATTTAAACAATTTTGCATGCGAATTTTCAAAAACCTTAAAGGCTGGGGACACAGTGTTATTAAATGGCGACTTAGGAGCAGGAAAAACCACTTTTGCAAAAGCGGTATTTGTGTGCCTTGGAGTTAAAAGTAATGTTACAAGCCCAACATTTTCAATTTTAAAGACCTATCAAGGTAAGTTTCTAATTCATCATTTTGACGCATACCGAATTACAACCGAAGAAGCAATAGAAGCAGGGTTTGACGAGATTTTATCCGATAAAAATTCGGTTAAATTTATTGAATGGAGCGAAAATATAGCAGACTTAATTCAAGAAGACTCAATTATAGTTAATATAACAAAAGTGAATGAAGACACACGTATTTACGAGATAACACAAAAATAAAAGATAACAAAATGAACTCATTGATTATTAACACAGCAAACGAAGAATTGTACATTGCTCTTAAATTAAAGAGCAAACTTTTTTCAAAGTCTGTTAATTCCATATTGAAACACAACGAACTTATGCTCACTAAAATAGACGAAATTTTAAAAGAAGCAAACATAACACTAAAAGATGTTGGCGAACTAGGAGTAGTGATTGGCCCGGGTTCGTTTACTGGCGTAAGGGTGGGTATTGCAACGGTTAAAGCGTTTCGTGATGTACTAAATATTAAAGCACGTGGAATAAATAATTTGAAACTCTTATATTCACTTGCAACCGTGCAAAACAAAGATTGTGATGTTGTGGCAATAAACGGAAGTAAAGATAGTTATTTTGTGGCTAGAAAACTTTTTGATAAATTGTATATTTATGAAAGAAATTTAACCTTAATGGAATTAAAAAATATTGCAAAAGATAAACCGATTGGAATGTATAAAACGGACGAAAACTTAAACTCATTCAAGGTTGAAATTGACCCAAATATATTGTTTGATTGTTTATGTGATAGCACGGACGAACTTTTAATTCCTGTATACTATCAATTAAGTCAAGCAGAAAGTGAAAAATTAAAACGCGCAGATGTGAAAATTTGTGATGTTGGTGAAAGTGATTTAGAAACAGTGGCAAAAATTGAAAGTGATAGTTTGAACGTGAATGTAATAGGTTTAAACGAATTTAAACGCCTTTATAAAAATGAAAATTACAAAATGTTGTCAATAAAATTAAACGGCGAAATTGTAGGGTTTGTTTTAGTTGAATTGTCCGACGAAATAAATATTGTCACCATAGCAGTTAAAAAAGAATTTAGAAATTTAGGGCTCGCCACTAAACTAATTGAACACGTTAAAAGTTTAGCAAAAGAAAAGGGTATAAATAGGTTAAGCCTAGAAGTTAGCGTGAACAACCCAACGGCATACTTACTTTATGAAAAGTTAGGTTTTAAAATTAGAAGAGAGAGAAAAAATTATTACAAAGATGGCTCTAATTGTTTAGAGTTGGTGCTTGAAAATTTTTAATAAAAATTTTAATACTTAATTTGATTAAATCAAAATTTTTGGAAGTTTTTTAAAAATTGACCTAAAATTCGTACAAATATTTAAAAAACAAATAAAAAGAAGCGCGAAACGTTTCTTTTTTTGTTTTTATAGATTAATTTTTTTATAAATTTACTTTATTTAATATGTCTGTATCAAAATATTTATATTTTTGTGGTTGTTTTGCGTTTTTTATAAGTAATTCAACGAGAGAAATATAATCTATACCAATCGGTTCAAATAAGTAAAACGACATACTTCCTGGTATTGTGTTTGCTTCATTGAAATACAAAGTTTTACTATCTAAATCGTAAATATAATCAATTCTAACCACACCATTAAAATCTAATTTTTCATATATGTATTTTGTGGTAGAGTTGATTTTTTCTTCCAATTCTTTTGATAAATTTGCAGGTATAATTCTATCTTTTCCTTTTGATTTTCCGTGAATATACTTGTCGTCAAACGTTAAAAATTCATGATTTGAAATGGGCTGTTCGATTGCGCTCAATATAAGTCCGTTTTCAGTTTTTATGCACGCCTGATTTAATTCAATCATGTTTATTATGCGGTTTTCAACTAGGGCGCAGTCATTCATTTCAAAAATGGCTTCAATTTGGTCACGAAAATTTTCTTTGTTGCAGGCTTTAACACCAATGCTTGAACCTAATGAGTTTGGTTTTACAATTAAGTCGTTAGAAAAATGCTCGTCAATACCTAATAGCATTTTATCAAAATTTTCTTTTGTAACTTTAACACCTTTTACCACGTCAACTTTGTCACAAAGCAAAGTTTTTGCAAGGTTTTTATCCATTGCAATGTGTGAAGATGTTGGGCTAGAGTTTGTGTACGCAATATTGTTTATCTCAAATAGGGCGGATAAATCACCATTTTCACCAGCGCCACCATGACAACAATTTATAACTAAATCAACGTCAAACAGTTTTTTAAAAAAGCGTTTTTTATACACTGCACCGTTATAAAAAATTACTTCTGGTAATTTAAGCCCAGTTTTATTTTTATAGTATGAAACGTCCGTGCTTTTGGTTAAATAGAAGTGGTTATTTAAACCAAAATATATCATTTCAACATCAAAAGAAAATTTAATATTGTTCACAAGTTGCAGTGCGGTTATAATTGAAATATCATGTTCTGCACTATCTCCACCAAAAATTACACATATCTTTTTCATATTAAGATATATGATTGTGATTTTTTATTGTTGCAAGTAAATTGAATTTATTAAATTGTTTATTTAAAACTAATTTAAATTGTATGAAATTTTTTAAAAAGTATTTAAAAACAATCAAGCGAATTTAATTGTGGTGAGTTAAAATTTTTGGTTTGTTTGCATATAAATTTGTATGAATTTTTTGTATAAACGAGAAGTTATTGATTATGATTTTTTTAACACAAATGCTAAATCAACACTACTTTTTTTGCATGGTTGGGGTGGTGATAAAAATTCGTTTGTAAGTTCAATAAATTTATTAAAATCGAAGTTCAACATCTTAACTTTAACAATGCCAACAATAAAAGAAACTTATGAAGTTTGGTTACTCTCGGATTACGCCGATTTAATTAAAAATATTTTGTCCCTTCATAACATAAAATCGGTTATTATTATTTGCCATAGTTTTGGGTTTCGCGTTGCGTGTTTATTAAATGGAAGTGTTGATATAGAAAAAATTGTCATTACAGGGGGTGCTGGTTTAAAGAAATTAAACGTGATAAAAAGAATTGAAAATCAAAACAATATCATACTACTTAAACATAAAAGATTTTCATATCTATATAATAAAATTGCGAGTGCAGATTATAAATCTTTACCAGATAATAACAAACAAACTTTTAAAAATGTGGTCAACACCATAAATAATAATTTGATAATTTTTTCTTGTCCAATGCTTTTATTTTGGGGTAAACGAGATACGGCAACTCCAATATGGATAGCAAATAAAATTTACAAAAAAAATAAAAATATAAACAAAATTCATAAAAAATATTTAAAAAACAATGAAAAATTAGTAAAAATTAATAGAAATTTAAAATTTTTCAACAAAAACAGAAAAAATTTTTATAAAAAAACAAATGTAAAATATAAAATTAGCAAAGATAATCATATAAAACTAATTATTACAAAGAGCGACCATTTTGCATATATAAAATTAAGCAGTTTATTCAATAATGAATTATTGATGTTTTTAAAGGAGTGATATGCCTTTGCTTTTATCTATGAGTATGTTTAATGGAATTGTTTTAGTTTTAACAATTGCTTTTTGTTTAATCAACGCTTTATTTGCTATTAAATATTTGCATGTGTTTCAATTAAAAGATTATTCATGCCTTAGGTATTTAAATTATATTTTAAAAAAGCAAAGCATATACATTTCAATTTGCATTTTGCTAGCAATACTTATTATTGTTTTTAAAAATGAAATTGTGTTTTTAACCTTGGCTTGCCTTTTACTTATGATTATTCCAATATTCAACTTTAAACTGATTGAACAAAATAAAACACCTATTCATTACACCAATAAATTTAAACGTTTGCTTACAATATCTATTGTTTTAATTATCATTTTATCTTTTGTGCCGTACGGAGTTATATTTATAAATTTAGTGACAATCTTTATTCCGATATTATCAAAAACATTAAATTTATATGATATATTTAAAAATAAACATTACATACATAAAGCATGCGAAAAATTAAGGTTAAATAAAACGAAGGTTATAGCAATAACAGGTAGCAATGGTAAAACGAGTGTAAAAAACATTTTAGAAAAGATGTTATCTAAAAAATACAAAGTTTGTGCTACCCCAAAAAGTTATAACACACCGCTTGGAATAAGCAAATTTATAAATGACAGTTTAGTTGAAGATTGTGAATTTTTAATTCTAGAATATGGCGCAAGAAGAAGGGGAGATATAAAGAAGTTATGTAAGTTATTTGGAGCAGATTATGGCATAATAACTACCGTTGCGCCACAACACCTTGAAACGTTTAAAACGATTGAAAATGTGTATAAAGAAAAAAATGAACTTAGTGAATTTTTATCTTCTGGAACATGTGTTTTTAATACAGATAATTTATACACATATCGAATGTATCAAGAAAAGCAAATAAAGAAAATTGGAGTTTCAATTTATAATAAATGCGATGTTTATGCGAGCAACGTAAAAATAGAAGATTTCAAAACAAAATTTGATTTATATATTCTAGATAAAATGTACACTGTTGAAATGTCTTTACTTGGTAGACATAATGTGCTAAATATTTTGCTTGTAACGGCGCTAGCAAAAAAATTAGGTGTTGAAGATAAAGATATTATAGATGCAATAAAAAATTTAGAATTTGTGCCACACAGATTAGAACTTATAAAGTCTAACATTTATATTTTAGATGATAGTTATAATTGTTCGCTTGCTAGTTCAAAAGAGTCCGTGCGTGTATTAAATGAAATATGTGATGATTTAAAAAATAAAGAAAAAAATTTAAATAATTTAAAATTTTCAACAAATTTTGATAAAAATTTCACAAAAAACAATGAAAAATTGGAAAATTTAAAAAAATTTTATGAAAATTCTAAAACTTTATTAACTTCAAATACAAAATCAAAAAATACAAAATTAAAAACATCTAATGAAAATATCGCTTCAAAAATCTCAAACGAACACAAGCGAATAATATGCACACCGGGGATTATTGAAGGTGGAAAATGCGAGTATGATATCAATTTTCAATTAGGTAAAATGTGTTCTAATTCAGACGCCGTAATTATAATTGGTGAACACAATAAAAAAGCAATATATAGTGGACTAAAATCGCAGAATTACGCGGATAACAACATAGTGTTATCTTCAACGCTTGAAAACGCCAAAGCATATTTTAAAAATTTAAATAGCGGAGATATATTGCTTTTGTTAAATGACCTACCAGACGATTATAATTAAGTCACTAGGTGAATATAATTATTTACCATAATTAAAAGGAGTGAGATATGGAAAAATTAAAAGATTATATTCAAGAAAAGTTAAACGACGTTTTCAATAAAACCCCAGAAGAACAAAATCGCGTTAAGCACCTTATAAGTAAAATGGAAGACTTTTACATAAGGGGCACAAAAGTAATTGATGCAAATTTACATGCAGAATGGGAAAAGGCAATAATATCGTCAAGCGAATTGTATTGCCTAAAAGAATTAGAAGATGCGCTTCAAATAATGGAAATATTATATAGTGGTAAAAATAATGAAGGTATAGAAAAGATATTTTATAAGGCGCGTAAAGACGACCTATCATATGATATAGTTAATTCATTAGTTTTAAAATTTTCAAGTAGAGCACAAGAATTTAAAAGTTTATGCATTATCAACAATACAACTGGAATTTAATAATTTATTATTAGGCTATTATAAGTCGAAGATAAAAGATTTATGGTAAAGAAAATTTTATATAAGATTTAATCGAGAGACAACTCGATTTTTTCTTTTTTGCAATTTTTTAAAAGTGAAAAATTTAGTTTTTTGTTTTAAAAAAACGTTTAATTTTTAGTTTTTTATTGTTTTTTAAAATCGCCAAAATAAATTTGCTTTACATTTTATTTTTTGGTATAATTTTAGTTGAATTTATAAAAACTTGTAATTATAGAGGTAAAAATGGCTAACAATTATGATTCAAAAGATTTAATAGTTTTAGAAGGCTTAGACGCAGTTAGAATGCGTCCAGGTATGTATATTGGAACAACTGGTCCAAAAGGTTTGCATCACTTACTTTGGGAAATTATAGACAATGCAGTAGACGAAGTGGCGAACGGCTATGGCAATAAAATCGAAGTGATTTTGCATAAGGACGGAACGGCGTCTGTTCAAGATAATGGTCGTGGAATACCGGTTAGTCCGCATCCAAAACTTAAAATAAGCGGTGTTGAAGTGGTGTTTACTCAACTTCACGCAGGCGGTAAGTTTGGTGATAATAACTACAAATATTCGGGTGGTCTTCACGGTGTTGGTGCGTCTGTTACAAACGCTTTGTCAAGGTATTTGGAAGTTACAGTTTGTAAGGACGGAAAAAAGTATTTTGCGCGCTTTGAGTCCATAGAAAAGGGCGGAAAAATTAAAAGCGGAGTTCCGGTTGAGTGTCTTCACGAAGTTGGGAATACAAAAGAGAGCGGAACATATGTTAGATTTCTTCCAGACGATAGAGTGTTTAAAGATATTTGCTTTGATTATGACATAGTGCAAGAACGACTTAAAGAAACCGCATTTTTAAATAAAGGTCTTCATATTGAACTTATTGATGAACGCACAAACAAACGTGAAACTCTATGCTATGAAGGCGGAATTAAAGATTATGTAACAAGCCTAACAATGGATAGGCGTCCGCTTTTCGTGCCACCAATCTATATTGAAAATGAAATAGAAGACACATACGTCACACTTGCTATGCAGTATGTGGATAATTATAATGAAAACATATTTAGTTATGTAAACAACATTCCAACACCAGAAGGTGGAACGCATGAAGTTGGTTTTAAAACTGCACTAACCAAAGTGTTAAACGATTTCGCAAAAAAACATGGTTTAATCAAAGAAAAGGACGTTACGTTTATTGGCGACGATTTTCGTGAAGGGCTTGTTGCAGTGCTTTCAATAAAAATGAAAAATGTCCAATTTGAAGGTCAAACAAAAACAAAATTGGGTAACGTTGAAGCACGTGCAAGAGTGGAGCAAGTTTGTAGCCAAGGTTTAACTGAGTTTTTTAATGCCAAGAAAAATGAAAATATAGGTAACATCATTATAGAAAAGGCAAAGGGCGCCGCGCGAGTTCGTGCCGCCGCAAAACGCGCAAAAGACTTAACTCGCGCGAAAAACTCAATCGAAGGAAGCATGCTAATAGGAAAATTGGCGTCATGCACTAGTAGAAACCCAGACATAAACGAAATATTTATTGTAGAAGGGGACTCAGCGGGTGGCACTGCAAAACAAGGCCGAGACAGGTATTTTCAAGCGATTTTGCCACTTCGTGGAAAGCCTTTAAACAGTGAGAAAAAGCGCATAGACCAAGTGCTTGCAAACGAAGAAATTAGGACTATTATTGGTGCTATTGGCACAGGTATTGGCGAAGATTTTAAACTTGAAAACCTTAAATATAATAAGATTATCATTCTTTCTGATGCAGACCAAGACGGTATGCACATCAGATGTATTCTTTTGACGTTCTTTTTTAGATACATGCGCCCACTTATCACAAATGGTAACATTTATTGCGGTATGCCACCACTATATAAGGTTAAAACGAAAGATAAAGAAGTGTATTGTTACACAGACGAAGAACTAGCAGAAGTTACAAATAGTTTGAAAAACAAAAATTACACCTTGCAAAGATATAAAGGTTTAGGTGAAATGTCCACCGAACAGTTATGGTCTACCACAATGGACCCATCAAGGCGAAATCTAATTCGTGTTACGCTTGAAGATGTTATGCAAGCAGACAAAGAAATAACCTTATGGATGGGGGACGATGTAAGCCCAAGAAAGGACTATATCAACAAGTACGCAAACTTTAATAAAATTGATACATTTGATAAAAATTTAGATGACGGAGACGTAGTAAATGAGTGATAGGAAAGATAAAGTAGAAGAGATGTTAAACGCGCCAAAAGGTGGACATTTATATGAAAAAACTGTTGAAGAAGTTATGTCCACTTCCATGCTACCATACAGTGAATATGTAATCATGGATAGAGCGCTCCCACGTGTGGAAGACGGTTTAAAACCAGTGCAAAGGCGTATTTTGTACGATATGTTAGAGTTGGGCGTAACACCTGATAAAGAGCATAAAAAATCTGCGCGTATTGTCGGTGACACGCTTGGTAAATTCCACCCACACGGAGATAGCAGTGTGTATGGAGCGCTTGTTCGTATGGCGCAAGACTTTGTTATGGGTGAAATACTTGTTGAAGGTCAAGGTAACTTTGGTTCAATCGACGGTGACCCAGCAGCAGCAATGCGTTACACAGAAGTGCGTTTAAGTCCGCTTGCATTGGAACTTATGCGCGACCTTGATAAGGACACCGTCAATTTTAGTTTTAACTTTGACGATAGCATAAAAGAACCAGATTATTTAACAGGTAGATTTCCAAATTTGTTTGTAAATGGTGCGTCTGGAATTGCGGTTGGGCTTGCAACTAACATTCCAACACACAACCTTGGTGAAATGATTGACGGTTGTGTTGCCTACATCGACAACCCCAATATTAGCCTAAACGACATGCTAAAAATCGTGAAAGGTCCAGATTTCCCAACGGGTGGTTTGATTTGCACGTCAAATGATATGGTGGACGCATACGCAACAGGTCGCGGAAAAGTGACTATGCGCGCACGCTTCCATTTTGAAGATGAAAAAGGCGGAAAAACTAAAATTGTTATAACTGAACTACCTTATCAAGTGAATAAGGCGGAGTTTTTGAAATCGGTTGGTGCCTTAAAAGAAAAAATGAAGGACGAACTTGCCGATATCTGCGATATTTTAGATGAATCAGATAAAACCGGTAACCGCGCAGTAATTGTAGTTAAAAAGGAAGCAGATATTGATAATATCATTGCAATTTTATTAAAACACACTGATATGCAACTAAACTTTAACTATAATGTTGTGGCTATTGCAGACGGAAGCCCAAAACAACTAGGCTTGCTTGATTATTTAAGTTATTACACTCGTTTTCAACGCGACGTAATAGTAAGGCGCACAAAATTTGATTTAGAGCGAGCAAAGGCGCGCGCGCATATATTAGAAGGTTTAGTTATAGCAATTGCAAATATTGACGAAGTTATTAAAATAATCAAATCTTCAAAATCAACCGTTGAAGCAAAAAATCGCCTAATGGAAAGATTTAAGTTTACCGAAATGCAAACGCAAGCCATACTTGATATGCGCCTAAGTAGACTAACAAACCTAGAAACTGAAAAATTGCAGCAGGAACTAGCAGAACTTAGAAAACTAATAACCGAACTAGAATCAATACTTGCTAGCGAGAAAAAGCAGTACGCTGTTGTTAAAAAAGAGTTGTTAGAGATTAAGAAAAATTATGCTCGAGATAGGAAAACTGAAATTGTTGAAAGTTTTGATAATTACGACATAACTCCGATTGAAAAACTATTAGACACAGAGTGCGCGGTGGCGGTTACTAATGATGGGCTAAGACTTAAAACACTTGATTTAAAGCAAATTCAAACGGCAAACCCTAAATACACATACGAAAATATATATCCGCTTCATAAATTTATGGTGCACACATCAATGAATAGTAATGTTATGATATTCACTAATTTTGGCAATTTCTTTAAAGTTGCTGTTCGAGATATTCCAAGCGTTAAATTTGTGCAAAAGGGCGCAGCATTTAGCCAAATCACGCACGCAGAAGCAAAAGAAAAGATAGTTGGAATATTCGACGAAAAGGAATTGGCCGACTGTGAAGAACTAATAATGACCACACAGGACGGTTACATTAAACGTTGTGACACAAGCGAATTTGCAACCTTAAAATCAGGCAGTTTAGCATTAAAATTAAAAGATTTTGACCGCGTTGTTTCCGTTCAAATCAATGACAATCTTCCAAGTATTCTTATGGTTTCAAGCGACGGAATGGCGGTTAATATGGAATATAAGTCCGTTCCAAAAACAAAACGCAATAGCGGCGGTGTGATCGGAATGAACTTAAATGATAAGGCAAAAGTTATTTTTGCAAGCCAAGTTAACACGCTTGATAGAGTGTTTGTGTTAACCACCGATGGATGTGCTAAAAAGTTTAGTTTATCCGAAATTCCAGTTGGGGCAAGAAATAGAAAAGGGCTAAAGATAATAACAGGCAAAGAAGAAATCTTTGCAATAATTTCACCAGTTGTAACAGGTGACGTGGTTATTCTAGATAAGGACGGAAAAATTCACGCCGTAGATGTTAACGACATAACTATTCAAAATAGAACCAGCCCTTGCAAACCACTTGTTAAAAAATTAAAAATTCAACCAAAAGAAGTAGGACTATACTTAAATTAACTCTATTAATTCAATAATATATTGTTGATTGATATAATAAAATTTAGATAGAATTAGTAACTGAAAAATAATTAAAAAAATTCCACTTTAACGTGGATTTTTGCAATTTATTGTGTATTGGATAATTTAATATATGTGACCAAATCATAATTTAAAAATAACAAAAATTATTTAAAATTGACAACTTTTTGTAAATTCCGACATATTCTACAATATGGAAGCGTCTTTCCAAGAACTGAAAGCCAAGCAGGTCATAAACACGGTGGACGGAGTTTGTTTAGGTCATATAACAGACATAGTTTTTGACGTAGTTCAAGCATGCACTTTGGGTTTCGTCGTTCCACAACCAAACCAAGGCTTTTGGAGTATATTTAGGGGAAGTAGGGAACTATTTATTCCGTTTGATTGTGTTTGTAAAATTGGCGTGGACGTTATCCTTGTGGAACTCTACGTTGAAGAACCAAGAATTCAATCGTCGCAAAATAATCAGAAAAAATTTAATAAAACCGATAGAGTAATCACTCTAAACAATCCAAATTCAATAAATCGCACCGCTAGCAAATAATGGGTTTTTATATTAAATTTTTTTCATGCTACTCTTAAATAAACGTACAAATTTTATATTCACATACAATTTTATTACCAAGAAAAATCATTGATTGAAGGTTATTAAAAAATAATAAAAAGTAATCAGTTTTTTTGAAATTTTTGTCGAAAAAATGCGCAAAAAAGTTTGGTAAATTTTTTATTATGTGGTATAATACACTCATAGTGATTTTAAGGAGAAATTATGAGATGTATTTTTTGTGGCTACAATGATAGCAAAGTTGTGGATAGCAGATATTTAAAGGATAGTAGCATTAGAAGAAGAAGAGAGTGTTTAAGATGTGGCAAGCGTTTCACCACTTATGAAACGGTTGAATCTAACCCTATGGTCGTAACTAATGTGGATAATATGCGTGAGCCTTTTAAACGCGAAAAACTTGAAGATAGCATAAAGTATGCAGTTTACTGCACCGATGTTGATAATGTGGACGAAATTGTTTCTAAAATAGAAAACCGTCTTTTTGCATTGCAAAAACAAGAGATATCAACAAAAGATATTGTGAAAGAAGCACTTGAAATTTTGCTTGAATATAGCACAATGGCTTGTCTTGTTTACTACACTCAACACACCGACTGCGATAGTTTTGATGGCATTCGCCGTTTTATCAATAGATAATACGAAAGAAAAAGAAAGAGTGTTGCAACTCTTTTTTATTTTTTAATGTTGACAAATTTTTTGGGTGTGGTATAATTCGTGTAAGGAGAAAGATATGGAAAAGGGAAAAAATTTGATTGTTAAAACCACTGAGCGAAAAACTAACGAAAATGAAAAGGTTAATGTTGACAAACCATTGCCTTCAAGAACTAGCATTTATTTATCAAGACCAAAAAAATACGATACTCGTTATTCAACAGCTTTAAATCAATAATGAAACTGGAACGATTTTGTTTCAGTTTTTTAATATTTTTAGACATGCAAAGTATTGTGAACAAAAATTATCTAACAGTACAAAAAATTTATTTTAATTGAAATTTTTTTAAAAAAATAATAAAAATATTAAAATTTATTGAAATTTTTTAAAATTATTTTCTTTTTTTATAGATTTGGTTTAAAATATGATTATGCAAAAAAGTAGAAATACAAAATTATATTTTGGTATTACACTTATAACTTTATGTGTTATTTTGTTTGTAGTTCTTGCAATTTTTGTTAAGTTAGGTAAAGTGAGTGCGTTAAATAATTGGTTTTATAACATTTTTGCAAAACCAATTCAGAACAATGGCTTAACAAACTTTTTTATGGTGTTCACATACTTAGGAAATTTTTTTGTTTTACTAATAATTTCGTTATGTTTTTTATTTAAAAAGCAGAAAAAAGACGCAGTTTTTTTAGTTTTAGCATTAATTTTTGTTTCAATTTTAACATTTTTAATAAAATTTATAATTAAAAACCCACGTCCAGAAGGTGTGGCGCTAATAGACGAAAGCGGATATTCTTTTCCTTCTGCACACACATCACTTACCGCCACAACGTTAACACTCATTGCATATTTTCTATCAAAACAAACAGGGAAAAAATGGCTTAAAATTTTAATTTGGATAATTTCAATAATTCTTGTTTTTTCAGTGTGTTATTCACGGATATATTTAGGTGTACATTTCTTTACGGACATCATTGCAGGGCTTCTTCTTTCAATAATTGTTGTAACGCTTTTTATAATGTTATATAACTTAAAACCAGCAAATTCAAAAGCAAAACCAAAATTGTAAAGGCTAAATAACTATTAAAACTTAACAAATTTCACGTGCAATAAAAAACTTACAAAAATATTACAAACAAAACGCAAAAAACTTATTGCAAATATTTCACAATTATGATATATTAAAGCGTAGTTTTAGTATTTTTGATGTTTTTTATTTTTAACATATTTTATAAAATGTAAATCAACATTAAAAATTAAAAGGGTGTTTTTATGATTACAGTAAATAATGTATGCGTTCAATTTGGTAGCAGAAAACTTTTTGACGAAGTTAATTTAAAATTTACAAAAGGTAACTGCTATGGCGTAATTGGTGCAAATGGTGCAGGTAAATCTACGTTCATGAAAGTTTTGTCTGGTGAATTGGAGCCAAACAAAGGTGAAGTTATTATTCCACCAAAAGAGAGATTGTCTGTATTAGAGCAAAACCAAGAAAAGTATAATGATTACACTGTTCTTCGAACTGTTTTAATGGGGCACAAGCGCCTGGTTGAAATTATGGACGAAAAAGAAGTTTACTATCAAAAAGCAGATTTCACAGAAGAAGACGGTGTTAAGCTTGGTGAACTAGAAGCGGAATTTATGGAATTAAACGGCTGGGAAGCCGAAAGCGAAGCAGAAAACCTACTAAATTCGCTTGACATTCCAAAAGAAATTCACCACGAACTTATGGCAAACGTTGATAGCAAAATGAAAGTTAAAATCTTGCTTGCGCAAGCGCTTTTTTCAAATCCTGATAACCTTATTTTAGACGAACCTACCAACAACTTAGACGTGAAAACAATTCGTTGGCTTGAAGATTTTATTTTAAATTTTGAAAACACAATTATAATCGTTAGCCACAACAGGCACTTTTTAAATAAAGTCTGCACACATATTTGTGATATTGACTATGGTAAAATCAATCTATACCTGGGTAACTATGATTTCTGGTATGAAACTAGTCAACTAGCATTAAAACAACAAAAAGACCAAAACAAAAAAGCGGAACAACGCGCAAAAGAGTTGCAGGAGTTTATTGCAAGGTTCTCGGCAAACGCTTCAAAGTCAAAGCAGGCAACAAGTAGAAAGAAAGAATTGGAACGCTTGACTATTGAAGATATTAAGCCAAGCAGTAGGAAATATCCGTACATCGACTTTAAATTTGACCAAAGAATTGGAAACGACATTTTGTTCGTTAAAAACCTAACTAAAAAAGGTTTGTTTGAAAGTGTGTCGTTCACAGTGCGCCCAGGTAATAAAATTGCAATTATGAGTGACAATAGTAATGTTGTGACCGCGCTTTTTGATATTTTGGCAGGCAAGGATAATGACTACACGGGCGAAGTTAGGTGGGGTAAAACAATAACAACAACATATCTACCACAAAACAACAACGATTATTTTGAAAACTGTGATTTATCTCTCGTTGAATGGATAGGTCAATTCACAAAAGAAAATGACGCAACTTTCCTTCGCTCTTGGCTTGGAAGAATGTTATTTTCGGGTGAAGAAGCAGAGAAAAAGGCAAAAGTGCTTTCAGGTGGTGAAAAAGTAAGATGTATGCTAGCAAAAATGATGCTTGAAAGCGGAAATTTCTTGTTACTTGACGAACCAACCAACCACCTAGACTTGGAGAGCATAACCGCACTAAATAAAGGTATGGAAAGATTTGAAGGTTGTATGATTTTCTCAACACACGACGAAGAAATTATCTCAACCGTTGCAAACCGCATTATGCGCATAAATTCCACCCTTGAATATGATAAAGAAATTGATTACGACACTTACTGCGAAACTCAAATGAAAAAGTAAAATGCTGAACTCAAATAAATTGTTTAATTTGGTAAGTAACATAATTAAAAAAGTGGATAAATTAACATTAAGTTTATAAAGTTATTTTAAAACATAAAACAAAGTTATGTTAAAATATAAAATAAAGACAATCTTAAAAAATATAAAGTAAAAGGTACTTTATAAATATAAAATAATAATCATAAGTGCGTGATTATTATTTTTTTATGCGTTTTTAACAAAAATGTCAGCAGAACACAAAAAATATTGAAAATGGCGCCATATTTGATTGAATAAAGTTGACAAAACACTTAAATTTTACTAAAATTGCTATAACAAGGAGTATATTATGGCGGAATATACAGTTGAAGAATTTGAAAATAAATGTATGGACATTATTGAAAAAATAGTAAGTCTTAGTCCTACTCAAACTAGGGCGCAAGCAATCGTTGTGGCTGAAAAAATGCTAGAAAAAGCCAAAGAAAAAACATCAAAAAAGAGTGTTATTGACATCTACGAGCGCGTTGTTCATGAATTCAAAATAGCAACCGACGAAGAATATAACATGTTACGTAAACAAATTTTCAGTTAGAAGGTGAATAATGGGATTTTTTGATTGGGTTATGCACGGTTTAGGTTTTGAGAGCAAGGACAAAAAAGATAAATCTAAATCAAAAACCAAGGTGGAAGAAGACGATAAATACGCAAATTTCAACCTTCACGAACGTGTTGCAGGCGAAACAACCAGCGCGCCGGCAACTATTAGTGCAACCACTTTTAATTCTTTTGGTTTGCAGGCTGAAAGCAACATTATTATGGTTGAGCCAAAAAGCCAAAAAGAAATTCAAAATGTGGTGGACTATTTAAAGCAAGGTCAAAGTGTGGCTGTTAATTTAGAAGCAATTTCAAGTGAAGATAATCAACGTATTTTAGATTTTCTTTCAGGAGCAATTTATGGTTTAAACGGAAGCATCCATCGTTGGTATGGAGATTTGTTTTTGTTGACCCCAGAAGGTCACAAAATATTACGCCCTAGCGAAGAAGAACCTAAAAAGTAAAATTTTTTGATAAGTAGTATATAATAACTAAATTATGACATTTTTAAAAAGATGGTGGAAGATATTAGTTAGTTTAATAGTTGTTTTGGTGATTGATTTAATCACCAAGTATTTTTTATTTGATATAGACTATCTTAATTTAATTCCTGGTGTTGTTTCCATCGCTTCAAATGGCGGTAACACAGGTGCTGCGTTTGGTATTATGAGTGGTAGAACTGTAACGCTCATTATCGTTAGCGTTTTAATGATTATAGCGTTGTTCGTGTTCAACCATTTTGTAAAAAAACGAACGGCTGTGTATTCTATCGCTTTTGGCTTTATTATTGGCGGAGCGCTAGGCAATTTGTATGATAGAATAATACTTGGTTATGTCCGCGATTTCATATATTTAGATTTTATGCCATTTTTCCCAACATTTAATTTTGCAGACACATTTTTGTGCATAGGTGCAGTTATAATGGCAATTTATTTGTTGTTTTTATCAAGCAAGGAAAAACCAAAACAAAACACAAAAACAGATGTTGATAGTAACGCAAATAACAATCAAAACTAATTATGCAAAGAACTTTTATTTGTAAAGAAGATAATATTAGGCTAGATGTGTTTCTAACCAAACACACCGATTTTTCGCGCAGTTTTATAAAAACAATGAATGACGAAGGTCGAATTTTAATTAACGGCAAAAAAGAAAAGGCGGGTTTTATTTTAAAACATGGCGACGAAATTATATTAAACGAAAAAGAAGTTGAAAAAATAGACACAACTGCTGAAAATATCCCACTCGATATTATTTACGAAGACGACGACCTTCTCGTTATAAATAAACAGCGTGGGCTGGTTGTTCACCCGTGTGCCACCACAAAGTCACACACTTTGGTGAACGCTCTACTTTATCACATTAAAAACTTATCAACAATAAACGGTGTTATGCGTCCGGGTATTGTCCACAGGTTGGATAAAGATACGGGCGGACTTATGATAGTTGCAAAAACAGATAGCGCACATAAAACTTTATCAAACCAATTAAAAGACAAAACGCTTAACCGCGAATACAAAGCGTTAATAAAAGGTAGAATTAAAGAAGACTTTATTGTTGAAGGGTATTTAGGTAGAAACCCAAAAAATCGCGAACAAATGGCTTTAACCGACGAAAATCACGGAAAGTATAGCAAAACAATTTTTACCATAGATAAGGTTTTTGACCATTACACTCTTTTAAATTGCAAACTAACAACAGGTAGAACTCACCAAATTCGTGCTCACCTAAAATCTATAAATCACCCAATAGTGGGGGATACGTTATATGGCGGTCAAGATAAAATTTACACGCAAGGTCAACTCTTATTCGCATACAAAATTACATTTATTCACCCAAAAACAAATAAACAAATGCAGTTTGAAATAGGTTTGCCGGACTATTTTTTGAAAGTGTTGGATAAAATTTCAACTTAAAATTTAAAATTAAAAAATTTAAGTTTGAAAATGCTATTTATTCCAAACTTATACGAAATGATAATGTTAAAAATCTATGTTTCAAGTTTAATGTTTTGGAAAATTTAGGGAAATTTTGTCAATTTAATTGTAAAATTATGTAAATAATGCTATAATAAAGCATGGGAATTTATCTATAACTAGATATAAGTTCATTTTGGCTTAAATTCAAGCAAAAAATATGTAAAAGGAGAATTTATGAAGGGTAGACAAGTCGTTAACTTTTTAGCATACATCGCTATTGCGTTTATTGCTGTTGCTTTAATTTTAGGTAAAATTTTCTCAGCAGTTGGTTTGAGTTCAGCAGTTATCAACGCGCTTAGTTTGATTGCACAAGTTATAGCATACACAATCACCGCAGTTTTCGCGTTCTACTATGCAAAGTCAAGGCGAAGTATTGGTTGGATGATTGCATACGTTATATTTGTGATTGCAATTATTGTATTCTTGGTGTTAAATAATATATAATGAAAAAGAAATTTAACTATAAACTCACCTTATCTTTGGTGAGTTTGTTTATAAGTTTACTAATACTCATATTCTTTAACCAAAACAAGTTTGGCTTGTTTTTTGGTTTTCTTTTCCTTGGCGCGTCTCTACTGTTATATGGATATTTTAGGGCGTCGCTATTAAATGAAACCGTAAATAAAACCAACCAGGAATTAGAAGAAAATGAAGATGTGGATGACGATTTGGTTAACGAAGTGTTAAAAGAATTAAAACACGTTAAGAAACTTAAACGTTCCACACAAATAACTTTTTATCTAGCAGGCGGGCTTGTTATAATCTTTTCAATATTAATGTTATTTTAATTAAAACAAGGGAAAAATTATGAAACGCTCTTATCCTAATTCGTGGACAATATGGCTTTTAAGAGTAACATATCTATCTATCTTAGTTTTAGCAATAGTTTGTGGAATTATTGGCTTTATAGATGAGTTGTTATCGCCGTATTGGTTAATTTTATTTATAATCGGAATTGTGTTGTTAATCTTTGAGTTTATAACAACAATCTCTCATTGTATTGTTTTAACAGATGATGGGATTTTTACCAAAGGCGAATTCCGATTATCTAAAAAAGAAAAAATTCAGCGCAAAATAAAAATTGAGTATTCAGATATTGAAGATATTAAAATAATATCTAGCACTAAAAATTCACAAAATAGTTCATATTTGACAGGTAATCCAATTAAACCTATTAACAAGTTTTTAGAGATTAAGGTTAAGAATGGTAGGCACAAAAGATTATGGATTAACCATTATACCAAAAAACAAGTTGAAAAGTTATTACAATGCTTGATTAGTAAAGTTAAAGAAGTTAATAATGAAACGCAACTAAATGTTGAAATTATTATGAAAGATTGGTATGAATATAACAAAAATATTAAAAATTTTAAAAATTAAACCCATCAAAACAAAAAATGTTGAATAATAGCTAGTTTAAAATTTTAATAATAAATTATTGATTTAATTTTTTGTTTGTGTTACAATACACGTTGTCTAATTAAAGGAGAAAATTATGAAATACGATTTAGAGAAAAAAGATGGCGGAATTTATGTTGTTACCGCGGAGATTGATTACAATGAATGGCAAGAATACCTAAATTCAGCTTATGATAAAAATAAAGGAAAATTTAATGTTCCAGGATTTAGAAAAGGACATGCGCCACGTAATGTTATTGAAAGTCAATATGGAGAAGGAGTTTTTATAAACGACGCGTTAGACGCTTTTTATTATAAAGTTTACACCGAAGTTTTAAGAGAACACGAAGAGATTAAACCAATTGAAGCTCCAAAACTTGATATCAAGAAAATGGATAAAACGGGTATGACAATTGAACTATCTATTCCTTGCCTTCCAGATTTTGAACTTGCACCATACAAGGGTTTAACATTCACAAAGCAAAAAGTTGAAGTAACCGACGCGCAAATTCAAGAAGAGATTGATAAAGCTTTGCTTCGTTCTTCACGTCTTGTTGAAACAAATAAACCAGTTAAGGTTGACGATTATGTAAACCTTGATTTTGACGGTTACATTGACGGCAAACAATTTGACGGCGGTAAGGCTGAAAATTATCAATTAAAAGTTGGAAGCCACACATTTATTGATACGTTTGAAGACCAACTTATCGGTTTAAACATTGGCGATAAAAAAGACGTTGTGGTTACATTCCCAGCCGATTATCACGAAAAATCACTTGCAGGAAAACCTGCAACATTCAAAGTTGAAATCAAAAATATTCGTGAACGCGTTATGCCTGAATTCAACGAAGAATTTGTTTCAAACAGCACCGAATTTGAAACAGTTGACGCATACAAACAAAGCATTAAAGAACGTTTAACAAAAGAAGCAGAAAACAGAGCAGAAATTGAACTAGATAACGACATTTTGGATAAAATTATTGACGACACTAACTTTGTAGCCCCAGATAGTATGGTGGAAGACGAATATAACCGTCAATATAACGGAATGCTTGCTCAAATGCAATATCAAGGCATTAAATTCGAAGATTACGCAAAATACATTGGTAAAACTGAAGAAGAATTTAAGCACGAAATCAAACTTGCATCATCTCGTAACGTAAAAGCAAGAGTGGTGCTTGAAAAATTGCTTCGTGACGAAAAAATTGATATAACCGAAGAAGAAATCGACAAGAAAATGGAAGAAATTGCAAAAGGTGCTGGAAAACCTTATGAAGAATTCAAAAAACAAGTCAACAATGATTTAGTAAATCGTGTTGCTAATGAATTACTTATGAGTAAACTTATTGATTTCTTACACAAAAACAACACAATTAAATAATTCACTTTAAAGAATGAAAAAAGTGTTGTGGTTACAAAGCGTGGCAAAAGCATTCAAAACCGACGGTTTTGAATGAATGGGCAACACATGTTGCCCATAAAGCGCATGCGCTTCTTTTGCCCAGTTTAACGTACACAAGCAAAAGTATACTAAAAAATTTACAATAAAAGGAGAAATTTATTATGATACCTATGGTAATTGACCAAGTTGGAAACGTGGAGCGTAGTTATGATATATACTCACGTTTGCTTGAAGATAGAATTATATTTTTAACCGGTGAAATAAACGACCAAATGGCTAACACAATCGTTGCACAACTAATTTACCTAGAAGGCAAAAACCCAGATAAAGACATTTATATGTATATCAATAGTCCAGGTGGAAGTGTAACAGCAGGCCTTGCAATCTACGACACTATGCAGTATATCAAATGCGATGTTTCAACTTTCTGCATAGGTATGGCAGCAAGTATGGCAGCGGTAATTTTATCTAGTGGCGCAAAAGGAAAACGTATTTGCCTTCCACACAGCGAAGTTATGATACACCAACCACTTGGTGGCGCACAAGGTCAAGCAACCGACATTGAAATTCAATCACGCCACATTCAAAAAACAAGGGAAATGCTTAATAAAATTCTTTCAGATAACACAGGAAAATCTATGGAAGTTATTAATAAGGACACAGAACGTGATAATTTCCTAGACGCCAAACAAGCGCAAAAATATGGCTTGGTTGATAAAGTTTTAGATAAAAGAAAATAAGAATTTTAAAAATATCTAAAATTTTGCAACACTATCTATTATAAAAACTCAATAATAACATATAATTTCATTATAATATTTAAATTGTAAGGAGAATAATGAGAGAGATAGACACTATTTGTTCTTTTTGTGGACGTCCTGCGCGCGAACTAACAGATATAATAAGCAACCCAGAAGGGGATTGCTTTATTTGCAAAGATTGTATTAATATTGCAAAAGACCTTATGGACTTTAATTCGCGCACAAAAGAGAGCGGAAAAACAAATCTAATTGAACTAATTAAACCACAAGAAATAAAAAAGCGTTTAGACGAATTTGTAATAGGACAAGATGAAGTTAAAAAAATTCTAGCAGTTTCTGTTTACAATCATTATAAACGTATCAATTACAATATGATTAAGCGCGAAAATGATAGCGACGAAGTTGAACTAGAAAAATCAAATGTATTGTTAATTGGACCAACTGGTAGTGGTAAAACCTTGCTTGCAAAAACGCTTGCAAAAATGTTGAATGTTCCGTTTGCTTCAAGTGATGCAACTGCATTAACAGAAGCAGGTTATGTTGGCGACGACGTTGAAAATATCCTACTAAAACTAATTCAAAACGCAGATTATGATATTGAAAAAGCACAACGTGGTATTATTTACATTGACGAAATTGATAAAATCGCTAGAAAAACTCAAAACGTGTCAATTACGCGTGATGTTAGTGGTGAAGGTGTTCAACAGGCACTTTTAAAAATTTTGGAAGGCACAATTGCGTCCGTTCCACCACAGGGCGGAAGAAAACACCCACAACAAGAGAATATTAAGATAGACACAACAAACATTCTATTCATTTGCGGTGGTGCGTTTGTTGGGCTTGATAAAATTATTAGTGAAAGAGAAGGTGCTTCAAGTTTGGGCTTTGGCGCAGATGTTAAAAACAAACAGGATAGCGAACCATTAAATAAATTTGAGCACATTCAACCACAAGACCTTATAAAGTATGGCATGATACCAGAATTTGTTGGTAGGCTTCCAATTGTTGCAACCCTTGATAGTTTGGATGAAGATGCGCTTGTCCGTATCCTAGTTGAGCCGAAAAACGCAATTACTAAGCAATACGTTCAAATGTTTAAAATGGACGGCATAAATCTAACTTTTGAACCAGACGCGATTAGAGCGGTTGCAAAAAAAGCAATCGAATTAAAAACCGGTGCTCGTGGGCTACGCACAATTTTAGAAGAACGTATGCTTGATGTTATGTATTCATGCCACTTTGAAGACGACATAAATCAAATCACCATAACAGCCGACTTTATAAACAAACAAGGCAAACCAAAAATAACAAAATTCATATCTAAATCAGCAAAAAAGAAACAAACCGCTTAAGGTTAAAGCATTTTGAAACTAGCAAAATAAACAAGAAAAAGAGTTATACTTTTGGAGTAAAACTCTTTTTTATTAAAATTAGTTTAAAATTAACAGACTAACCGCTTTTTGTTTTTTTTAATTTTATGGTTAATATTTAATAATTGGCTTATAGCTATATTAAAAACAACTTTTTTCTAAAAAAAACATTGACAAAATTTAGGGGGAGGGCTATACTAAATATAACGAACAAAGAGGAAAAGGGAGGCAATATGGCAACAAAAAAACCAACAGGTAAAAAATTAAGAAGAATAGGAGCGGTGGCAGGTGCTGCAATATCACTTTTAACATTGGCGGGTTGTTCAACAAACCAACAAGCAAATGGCAATGATAGTCAACAACCTGATACTAATTACGAACAAACCTTAAATGACCAACAAACACAAATTGACGAATTAAAGGGCTTAATCGAACAAATGCAAGGTCAGTTAGACCAAGCAAATCAAGATATTAAAGATTTAAATGCCGATAATTTAGCAACAAAGAAATTATTAATGAACTATATTAATGAACTCTCTAAAAAATGCGAGGAATTATCTAATAGGGTCGCAAATGTTGAAAATAACCAGCAAGAGTTAAGTCAAGATGTTGCAAATTTAACAAGTGAATTTAATAGCCTTAAAGAGGTTGTAAATTCTTTACAAAACTCTAATTTAGAAAATTCAGAGTGGTTAAAATCTTTAGAAACGTCGATAAATAAACTAACAATTCAAATTAGTATTTTAAACACTTTTTCAGCATATAACAGAATTGATATAGTCAATCCAGCAGTGCAACTTATCACAATAAATTCAGATATGAATGGTAGTTATGTTGAAAATGACGGCAATAGAATTGCGTATTACGATACTGTAAATTATCGCTGGTACGCTAGTGGTGACGATATAGTACATTCTGTTCCAACAAGAATTCAAAATTATGTGCTAAAAGAACTAAATGATTTTGACACAGTTACAGCATTAATTGATAATAGTATTTATTCTTTAACATCTTCTGAAAATAATAATTCTGCTACTGTATATCTAGATAGTAATGGGATATATAGGGTTTCATATTCAGGCGATTTTTATTATGGTTTAAGTGATCAAACGCAAATTTATATAGCTCCATCAAACAAAGCAGAATACGAAGAAGCTGTTGAATATGCAACTTCAAAGATTGATTCATATATTAATTACCATAATTATTTGCAAGTGTTAGATAATACTTTTGATGATGCTAACTATTTAAGAATGGATGTTGTTCAAGAAGGTTTAGATTACGGCGAAGGAGTGGCGGTTGTAAGCAGTGATAGAGTTGGTTTATCTGTTGGCGACGATAACTCTGATTTCCAATCAGTTGTAATAGTTGAAGATGGTATGCAAAAAAAAGTTTATACTAATGAAGATGGTCAACTATCAACAGATGCATGGGAAATGGACACTGATAATAATTTAAAAATGCTCAAAGAGAGTTTGTCACCTGAAGGTTTAGGACTTGGTGGCTCATTTCTTATTTCATTTAATAAACAAGATCAAGTCTACACACTTTTAACTGATTATACTAATGGAACAACAATTAGAACAACTATTCAAGTTGACGAAAATGGAAAAATACAATCTATGGGAATGGAACAAATTTATTCTAGTGGAGAAACTACAACAGCATCGTATGATATAACGGAACTAAATCAAACTGAGTTCAATCAAATGTTTGAAGAGATAAAAACAAAGTATGAAAATCTTTACAATCAAATATATCAAGGTGATTTAAATATTTAAATAGGCTAAATGCCTATTTTTTTATTTAGGTTTTCAAATGGTGGTTTCTTTTTAATCATTAGTTTTAATTTTATTAAATTGAATTTAAAATAGATATTTTGATAACACTTGAATTTCTATTAAATAATTTGACCAAATTTTAAGTATTTGATAATATTTCTATATGCAATTAATTACGATTGATATTAAAAGTGAAAGGCAAACGGTGGCGGAAGCTATCGCACAGTTTCTAGTGGAATTGGATAGTTATAAAAAGGGTGGCTTCAAGGTTATGAAAGTAATTCATGGATATGGTAGCCATGGAGTTGGTGGAGCAATTAGGCAAGCGTTTTTAAAAAAGTGCGAAGAGTTAAAGCGAAGAAATGTGATAGAAGATTATGTTTGTTGCGATAGTTGGACGCCGAAAAATATAGTAAGGCGAATTGCAATAAACTATTGCCCAGACCTACTTGCAGATAAAGACCTATATCTATTAAACCCTGGTTGCAGTGTGATAATTATTTAGTTAGCGTTTTTTTGAAATGTTATGTTTAAAATGATGTTTGAAAGAAATTTCAACTTTAATTAATGATAAATAATCACATCTATAATAAGTCATACAAAGAGAATTTTCTAAAAATTTGATAAACCACTCGTTTAAAATTTTGATATACAACAAAATTCGCGAAGATTTTTTATAAATTTGTCATAAATGATTTTATTTTTGTTTAAATTTGTGCCATAATAGTATAAATAGATATTTTGGGGGTTATATGGCAAAACAAGCAGGTGAAATAACGCGTAAAACCAAAAGTGGAAGTGTAGGTTCATTTTTCTTTGGTTGGTTTATTGGTTTTATTTTAACTATTGCCTTAATTGTTGGTTTAGGCGCGTTTATTTATTTTAAAGTTTCAGTTAATTGGGTTAACAACACGTTTAATCAACAAATTGATTTAGGAAGTGAAGAATTAAATAATTTAACATTGCGTACGTTTGTTAATCACGCAATTGATTTAGGTAAGAATGTTGACACATACACAATTACCGATTTGGAAAACGACTTTGGCGTCAACATCGGCAACGAAATTATGGGAATAGATATAACTGATTTAAAAACAGTTCCAATCACCGAATTGCCTGATGCGTTCCAAAACAAATTGTCCAACATTAGTGCTTATGAATTAAGAAACGTTTTAGATTTAACTGATTTAGATAACATTTTATCAAAGGAAAACACATACTACTATAATTCTGTAACAAATAAATTGTATGAAGACGAATTATACGAAACAGAAGTAACATTTGATTATACTATCGTTGACGAAATGGTAACCTTGAAAGGTCAAAACTTTGGCGTGGTAGACGGTAAGGTAAATATTGAACTAAGATATTTACCACTAACAATTGCAATGTCAAGTTTCACATCAGACCTTGGAAATAACATCACGATAGGTGAGTTAAGGCATGATTACGGCGTGCAACTTCCAGAGTATTTAGATAGTGTTAGTGACGACACCACAATCAACGAATTAGGCGACGCAATTGATAGCCTTTATATTGCCGATTTCTTAGGTTACACGATTGAAGGTGACGTTGTATATGATGCACATCATCAAGTTGTTACAGGCATAATGGAAACATTCGCAAAAATGCAAGTAAGCAACTTATCAAATGTTCAATCTGAAATTGATAATATGTATATTGCAGATGTTCTTGGCTACAATTATGACGAGTTGACAGGCAGTGTGACTGACGGCGAAGGCGAACCAGTAACAGGCATATTAAATGTGATTTCTAAATCAAAAGTAAGTGAGTTAAACACAACTATTGAAAATCTTGAAGTGGGCGATTTGTTCGATGCAAGCGAAATTGAGAGCGGAGCGTTAAGTTTAATTTCTTCAAATACAAAAATAGACGAAATTCCATCGGCTCTCTCAAACGCTTTAACAACAAGCACATTAGATGAGTTAATCAGTGCCGAACTAGTCACAGCACCTTCTAATTACACAGACGAAAATAAAGTTAAATATATTCAAGTGAGCGAAGGCGAAAGTCAACCAGTATATAAACAAGTGAAGGACTTATTGTTGGAAGATTTAATCAACATTGCCTTTAACACAATCAATTTTGATAATTTACCAACAACCGACCCTAGTATTGGTTAAAACTTATAAAATCTAGCAAATTATGTGCTAGATTTTTTTGTGCCTTTGTTTTAATAATTATAAAAAATAGTTTTATGATAGGTTACATTGACTTATAAAATACCTAAAAACATAGAAAATTTGCTGAAAATTAAGATAATTTAGCGAAAAATGTAAAATTTTCAAAAATTTATAAAAAAGTTTGAAAAAACTGTTGACATTATTTTTTTAATATGTTAGTTTAGAAAAGCATTCAATCGAAAGCAGTCATATAATGATTGTAAGCTGAATTTATTATATTTGTCAAAATTTATAAAAAATTTAAAATTTTTATAAAAAAGTTTGAAAAAACTGTTGACAATATAACAAAACTATGTTATTATAACATTGCATTCAGCATAAAGCGAGTGCCGAACGTTATCGTTCGTAGGACAATTTATATCTTAATAAGTACAAGGTAAGAATTTTGTTCTTATCAATTCCAAGTTTTTTTGAACAACGAAATTAGCCAAGCGAATGAGCAAAGGTTATTTTATAAAAAATGCTACTATGTAGCAATTCGTTGATGCTTTATTTACCGAGTAGTATTTATTCGGGGTCCCCACAAGCGTCGTAAGATGCGCAGTGGGGTAACAAAAAAATAGAGCATAGGTTGAAATTTGAAAACTTGTTTTCAAATGAAATAAAGCGAATATTTTTTTGTAGAGTTTGATCCTGGCTCAGGACAAACGCTGGCGGCGTGCTTAAGACATGCAAGTCGAACGGAGGTTAAGTGTTCCATTAAGTGTTCTCAATCAAAGGATTGTTAGCAAGTTTAAAACTAGTGTGTACATTGGTTTTAGCGTTATGCGTAGGGCATTTAATGGAATGCTTACCCTTAGTGGCGGACGGGTGAGTAACGCGTGAGTAATCTACCTCTATCTGGGGGACAACAGTTGGAAACGACTGCTAATACCGCATAGGACCACAGGCACTTGAGGTGCTAGGGGTGAAAGATTTATCGAATAGAGATGAGCTTGCGTAGCATTAGTTAGTTGGTGGGGTAACGGCCTACCAAGACGATGATGCTTAGCCGATCTGAGAGGATGATCGGCCACACTGGAACTGAGACACGGTCCAGACTCCTACGGGAGGCAGCAGTTAGGAATATTGGGCAATGGAGGAAACTCTGACCCAGCAACGCCGCGTGAAGGATGAAGGTCCTCGGATTGTAAACTTCTGTATTAGGGGAAGAAGAAAGTGACGGTACCCTAATAGAAAGCTTCGGCAAACTACGTGCCAGCAGCCGCGGTAAGACGTAGGAAGCAAGCGTTGTCCGGAATTACTGGGCGTAAAGGGTGCGTAGGCGGTCTTTTAAGTCTGATGTGAAATCCTGTGGCTTAACCATAGAACTGCATCAGATACTGGGAGACTAGAGTGCGGAAGAGGTTGACGGAATTACTAGTGTAGCGGTAGAATGCGTAGATATTAGTAAGAAGACCGGTGGCGAAGGCGGTCAACTGGGACGTAACTGACGCTGAGGCACGAAAGCGTGGGGAGCAAACAGGATTAGATA